>JAJPIU010000098.1 GCA_021324535.1 Pseudomonadota bacterium | reverse complement strand
TATAATAGAGACATGAAGCAACCGATGAAGGAGCGGCGAGATGGCGCATTACACAACTTTCACTACACGGGAGACTGGTACGTTCGCGCGTCTACAAACTTCTCCCAATGGCTCTCTCATCTCTGTGGGAGACATTCAGCAAAAGTTCGCGTATTTTGATGAACATGTACTGGCTACTCTAGGCGTTCAACTTAATCCCCATGGCAAAATGCCTGATGTCGTTATCTACAACCAGAGCCACAACACATTATTCCTCATCGAAGCAGTGACCTCTCATGGGCCAATTACCGCACAACGCAGAAGCGACCTTGCGCAGCTTTTTGGAGCTTCCCAACTTACACTTACTTTTGTTACTGCTTTCATGACACGTCGTGCATTAGCGAAGCACGTAGATGACATCGCATGGGAAACATTCGTTTGGCTTGCCGATGTGCCCGATCATGTGATTCACTTCAACGGTGAACAACTTCCACAATCTCAACTTTAACATCTCTGACATATAAATGGAGGCGCGCATGGACATCCATGGCATCTTTCCGCCAGTTCCCACCTTCTTCGATGAAGATGAAGAGTTAGACCTGGCAAGGCTCAGTAAACATATTCATCATCTGAGCGAGCAGGGCATTGATCGCTTTGTCGCGCTCGGCTCCAACGGCGAGGCGGTTCACCTGGATATGGATGAACGCTTCCGGGTGATCGAGATGATCCGTCTGGCGGCAGGGGCAGATGCGCCACTGCTGGCGGGCGCTGGCGCAGAGTCCACTCGCGAGACCATTCGCCTGTGCCAGCTCGCCGAGAAGGCAGGCGCGGATGTTGCGCTCATCCTGCCACCACATAGCTACGGCGGCAAAATGGGCATGGCTGCGCAGAAGGCGCACTACCAGGCGGTAGCAGACGAAAGTCCGCTTCCCATCGTGATCTACAACATGCCTGCCAACGCAGCAGGAGTTGACCTCGACGCAGAGACAATCATTGCGCTGGCGACTCACCCCCGTATCGTTGGGATGAAGGATAGCTCAGGGAATATCACCAAGTTGGCTCAGGTAGTTGCTGGCGCTCCCTCTGACTTCGTTGTGTTGGCTGGCAGCGCAGGCTTCCTCTTGCCAGCGTTGACTGTCGGTGCGCAAGGCGCCATCGCCGCGCTGGCCAATGTTGCGCCGCGCCAATGCCTTGAGCTTCTTGCCTACTTTCAGGATGGTCTGCTCGGCGAGGCGCGGGCGCTTCAGGCGGACCTCATTCCTTTGAATACTGCTATCACCTCTGGCTATGGCGTCGCAGGCTTAAAAGCTGCCCTGGAACTGACGGCTGGCTATGGCGGCGTTCCCCGTCGGCCATTGCTTCCCCTGACTGAGAGCGAACGCGCGCATCTTCGCATCCTTTTGAGGGAGGCCGATCTTTCTCCTCAGGCGTGAGCCAGCGTTCATTCACCGTTTCATGTGAAACGCCACGTATCGCAACGAAAGAAAGCGGGATTGGCAGAGCGCCAATCCCGCTTTCTTACTATCTCTACTGTTAGACCAAACTGTTCAGCGACCTCCTTTCTTTGCGAGCGGTCGCCACTCGCCGGTACCTTCGTCCTTGGCATATTCGTGCTTCACAGCAGCCCATGCCACTTTGTGCGCCGCTTCCTCGCGCGACTCCTCTGTCCGTCTATCCTTCGGACTTTTATATTCCTCCCAGGCGCTGTTATACGCTGCCCGGTAGATGTCCTGCGCATGCTCCGGCAGATGTTCCCTCACACTCCCCGGCAAGTCCTCATTCCGCTTGTACGGCATGTCACTCTCCTCCTCGATGCTTATCTCAATCCTATGATAGGGGAGACCCATCACCCTTACACCTTCATAAGTAGCAGAATGGGCGCCAATCTTGTCCCATCACATTGTGCTCTATGCCATAGTCTAAAGATAGCGCCAGGTATGAGGTGTATACTCGTGCAACCAGGCGTCTGCGACCAGCGCAAAGCTGTTATCAGCACGCCCGTTCCAACGCAGTATGCCCATTGATCCTTCGTCGAGTGTCGCCTGGCGGCGCTGCGATTCGTCCAACACCGATGATCGAGAGACGATCTCCTTTCGGCGAAAACAGCAATATTCATACATTGCTCCTGAGTGCGAAAGGGGAAGCGCGTTCAGAACACCAGCCGCAAAAGATAGCCAGGGCGCAATACCTTCGAGGTGGGTTGGAAGTCTCCAGTGACAGCGACGACGGTATCGGCCATCCACTCACGCCGCCGCAATTGTCTGGCGATCTGGTTCATCAGTGGAGGAACTTGCACGGCGCTCTGGATGATCATCTCGATGGCGCGTTTGCCACGAAACTCATGACGACACAGACGGTCGTAATGGGCCAGCAATGGCGCGCTGAGGTTATTGGCTTCAAGCGCAGCCCGTCCAACGGAGAACGCCAACTGCGCACTCCGCAGCCCGCGATAGATGCCCTCACCAGTGAAGGGATCATAGTAGCCTGCCGCATCGCCCACCAACAGCAAACCCTCGCTCGACAGTCGCGTCGTCCGTGTGTTGAGGCGGCTAATTGTCAGGGTCTTGCGGGCCACCGTCACGTTCGTCAGTCGCCCACGCAGCCCAGGAAACGAGTCAAGCGCATCGAGCAGGAACTCCTGCGGGCGGCCTGCCAGCTTACGCCCGTCGCGTTGCTCATCCACCACCATCGCCACGTTACAGAGATCGCCACTTGTCGCCGGTTCCAACGGGGCAATGCCGACATAGCGCCGTCCCGCGACGTGCATCTCGCCATACTCACTGAGATTGGCGATTCCTCGCATATGCGCCACCAGCGCGATCTTGCGCAGCGCGCCTGGACGATGTAATCCCAATCGGCGCGCCACTGTGGAGTGGCTCCCATCGGCGGCGATGAGCAGGCGCGCATGGATCGGCTCCCGTTTGCCAACAGGCGTAAGCGTCCATATGCCGTTGGCCTTATTGCGGCTCACTTGGGCCAGCCGCCAACCTTCGCGAACTTCCGCGCCAGCCGCGTGCGCAGTATTCACCAGCAAGGCATCCAGGCGCAGGCGTGGCACAGCCAGGCCCGTCTCGAAGTAGGGCTTGCCATGACTATCGAGCGTCTCTGCGAAGTCGCCCTGGAAGACGGAGCCATTGGGCGCATAGATGCGAAAGCCATGCAGTCGCGCAGGGTGTCCCGCCTCGATAGCGTCCAGCACGCCAAGCTCTCTCAAAAGTGGCTCCGCCGCCGGACTGAGATACTCAGCGCAGGGCTTGTCGCGTGGGAAGGTCATACGGTCAACCACCACCACTCGCCAACCGGCGCGCGCGAAGTAGCTGGCGCTGGCCGATCCGGCTGGCCCAGCGCCGACAATCGCAACATCATATATCGGCGCATCACTACGCGGAGAGAGACGTTCGTTTGGGGTTTTCGATGAAATCGGTTCGGTCACGATTATCCTCTGTTCCAGGGTTGCTTAGTTCTATGAATATGGAATATGTTTCACGTGAAACGGCGCCACATACTTGCGTTACGCTTGTTGGCCACGCGCTTCGAGCGCCAGCCGAAAGGGAAACCCCACCCAGACGCGCGCATCAGCCAGTCCAGCCTCACGGGCCAGCGTGCGTAACTCCGGCGCGGAATACGCCCGGCGTACAGACGTTGGAGCGTCGTGCCGGGTCATGTAGTTCATGAAGGCGAGGCGCGTCAGCAAGACCGCGCCGATATACGCCAGCATTGACCGTTCCACATCGAAGACGAACACCTGGCGGGCAACCCGCGCCATGTTACGAAGCAACTCCACAGCGTCGTCGGGCGCAAAATGATGAAGCGCCAGCGTACAGAGCGCGATGTCAAATGAGCCTGGCGGGTATGTCAACGCCAGCGCGTCTTGCCGTTCGGCGCTGACACTGACATTGGCGCCGCTCACTCCGCTTCGCCTGGCGCGCTCAATCTGCTGGCTGGCGACCCGCACAATCTGTGGACTGAGGTCGGTGGAGACAATACGCGCCGAGACACCTGCATGGGCTGCCCAACGCGCCACCGCCAACGGCATATCCGCCGAACCACCAGCGACGTCGAGTAGCGAGAAGCTCACCAGCCGGTTGGCGCGCACATAACGAGCGACGGCGCACACGGTGAAACGTGTCCATCCCAGCAGAAAGTTGATATGCCGGATGTCGGCAAGGTTGCGCCGGAGCGCATTGTCGTCGAGCGTCGTCTCATCGAGCAGTTCGTGCGCCTCGGCGTCGCGAACGCGCAGTGTTGTAAGCATATGAAGATCTTCTAGCCAGCGTTGAGCGTATTATGGGCCATTCCCTGGCATAGGTTATAGCACAAGAACGCTTGCCAGGCTATGGTTTGATTACTTCATTGTTGTGGCAATCCAAACTCACGCTTTGGAAGAACCGGCAGTCGAACCTGGCGTGCTACTGCCTCCCAGGGTGTCTCCCCGCTCTGCACACCCCCTGGCAAATTTCAGCGATCCATATCGCACCTATGACAAAGGAGTACACGCCGCTCTGCATCGAGTATGATTGCAAACACCCCAAGAGTGAACATCGCGTCCTCCTTACTTTTGTGCGCTGATAAGAAAAAAGAGAGCCATGTTTGCCAGATAGTGCGGCAGACATGGCTTGGTCATAGTATCGCGAAGCGTCGGCTATACGCTACCGTGTGTTGTGCATCGGCATGATCACATAGGTGTACTTCTCGCCCTCGGCGCCGCCTGGGCGCACCACGCCGGGTTGCTGCGGTGAGTTCAGTTCAAGCGCCACCTGGGGTGTCTCGAGCACACCGAGCACGTCCGTCAGGAACTTCACGTTGAAGATGATCTCGATGCCGGGGCCATCCACCGCCGCCTCTTCAATGTTGTTCGTCGTGTCGCCTGCGTTTTCAGCCGTCGCAGCCAGTGTCACAATTCCTGGCGTCAGGCCGCCCTGCTCACCCGGCGCCACCGTCAGCTTCACGATGTTGGCGCTGTCGCGAGCAAAGAGTGTGGCGCGCCTGGCCGCCAACCGGAACGGCTCCGTCGGAACCGTGACGCGCGTGGAATGGCTCTTGGGCAGGATCGCCTCAAAGTTGGGGAATTGACCTGAGATCAGGTTCGAGACCATCTCAACCTCGCCTGCACGGAAGAGCGCCTGATTGCGGTTGGGCGTCACAATCATCTGCGCCGATCCCTCGGTAGGAAGGATGCGCGCCAACTCGGTCAGCGTGCGCGCCGGAATCAACACATCACCCGCGTTCGGCGCGCCGGGCAGTTCGCTGGTGGCCACCGCCAGCCGCACGCTATCCGCTGCCGCCATCGTCACACGCTCATCGCGCACTCGCACCAGCACGCCAGTAAACACTGGACGCGCCTCATCGGTCGCTGCCGCGAACGAGACCTGCGTGATCATACGACGAAGCTCGGCGGCGTCGAGCGTGATCGCCTGTTCGCCCTCGTCACCACTAGGGATGGTAGGGTAGTCGCCAGCGTCCATGCCGCGAATGGTGGCCTGACCACCCTGGCCGCTCACCTTCAGCGCGTGGTTTCCATCCTCAGGCAGCTCAAGTTTCACGTCCGCCGTAGGCAAACTATTCACGAAGTCGGTGAGCAGCTTTGCCGGGATGGTGGTCGTCCCCGGCTCCTGGATATTCGCTGGCACATAGCAGGTGATGGCGATTTCAAGATTGGTAGCGGAAAGCCGCACCTGCTCACCCTCGGCTACCAGCAAAATATTCGAGAGGATGGGGAGCGTGGTGCGTGAGGACACAGCATGGCTGACGGTCGAGAGTCCTTTGGCAAGATCGGGCTGTTTGCAGGTAAGTTTCACGGGATAGCCTCCTGAGAGAAGTTGTATACAGGCGAGAGCAAGCGTGGCGCATGTCGAGAGGGATTGGGCGATGTTTCACGTGAAACGAATCGCACAAAAGGCTGGCGCGCACTGCGTCGCTCGCAGTCATGACAAGTAGTATATGACAGACGAGGGAGGACGCCAAACGGTTAGCCAGGATGACTATTAGACTGCCTTTCCTTCAGGTGCTTGCTATTCCACTGGCGCGACTTCTCTGCGGTCTTCAGCGCATCCGTCGCTCGTTTAGTGGCAAGTTCGTAGACAGGCGTCAGGATCGCCGCTGGGTCTTCGTTTTGCCCGACGAACGGTGGCCGCCCCACCCTGCGCAAAAGCAGGGCTGGCGTGTCAGGCGGCTCAGGGATGGCAGACGTAGCGCCGAGCGCCGTCTCGAATGCCGCGCCAGTGGAATAGAAACGCGACGCCCTCAGCGGTGTCGCCGCATGTGGGTCGGCCTGATTGGCGCCTTCAGCAAGATCTCCATCCATGCCCATCTGCGAGACCACCCACGCCGTGCGGAGTTGCTCGGTCAGGTCATCGTGCATGCGTCCCCGAAACGTGAAGATCAGAAATGGATTCTTTTGCAACTGCTCGGCGAAGAAGTAATGCAGGGCGACCAGATGTTTGCAGGGCTGCTCCGGGTTTCTGCATGTGCAGCGGCCCTCAAGCTCCGCAAGCGAGGTGGGGAACAGTCGGGCGCCAAGGCCAGTGAAGATGTGCTCTACCTGTTCCGTCAACTGCCCCGCGAGCACATGCGCCAGGGCAACCTGGTTCTGCGCCAGCGCCTCGATGACCTGCTCCCAGAGCGCCGCCGGAAAGGCAGTTCCTCTGACGCGCGCGGTATAAACATCCCAGTATGAACCAGCGATCAATACCTCGATCTGTTCGAAGCCAACGGTCGCCCGCACAATCTTCTGGTTGCGTAGAATAGTCATGCCCAGACGGAGCCGTTGCCGCTCCAGTCCGGCGTTATCAATCAGGCGGCGCCAGCGTTGCGCCGCCAGTGTGTCTGGGATCGCATACATACACAACACTCCTGATTAGTCGGTCAGTGCGCCAGCGCGCAGGCTAAACAGATCGCGTAGTTGCAAGGTGGAAAGCTCGGTCAGCCATCCCTCGCCCTCGCCAATCACGTTCTCCGCCAGATCACGCTTCTGTTCGATCAGCGCATCTACCTTCTCTTCGAGTGTGCCAGAACAGATCAACTTGCGCACCTGCACCTTGCGTGTCTGGCCGATACGAAACGCGCGGTCGGTCGCCTGATTTTCAACCGCCGGATTCCACCACCGATCATAGTGAATTACCTGGTTGGCGCGCGTCAGGTTCAGGCCGACGCCACCCGCTTTGAGCGAGAGCAGGAAGAGCGGCGGCCCATCCTCCGCCTGGAAGCGATCCACCATCCGCGTGCGTTCCGCCTGTGGCGTGGCGCCGTAGAGATAGAGCGCCTCGACGCCAAACCGCTTCGTGAGGTATACCTGTAGACGGGCGCCAAACGCCGCATATTGTGTGAAGATGAGCGCGCGGTCGCCCTCGGCGAGCAACTCTTCGATCAGTTCTTCGAGGCGCGCCAGTTTGCCCGAACGCCCCTTCAGAGAGCTATCGTCATCGGCGTAGTGCGCAGGGTGGTTGCACACCTGCTTCAGCCGCGTGAGCAATCCCAGGATAACGCCACGCCGCTGCATTGGCGTTTCGACCTCTTCTAGCTTGCGCAATCCGTCGCGCAGCACCGCCTCATAGAGAGTGACCTGTTCGCGTGTCAGGGTGCAATACTCTTTGATCTCCTCTTTCTCCGGCAGGTCTTGAATGATGGCCGGATCGGTCTTGAGGCGACGTAGCACAAACGGGCGCACCAGCGATTGCAACTGGCTGGTGGTATTCGCATCATGCGCGCGCTCGATGGGCGT
This sequence comes from Pseudomonadota bacterium, assembly GCA_021324535.1. Classification (GTDB taxonomy): domain Bacteria; phylum Chloroflexota; class Ktedonobacteria; order Ktedonobacterales; family JADMIN01; genus JAJPIU01. The sequence goes on along the minus strand of JAJPIU010000098.1, from coordinate 10,908 downwards.
GGCAAATTGCTCCTGGAAGTGTTTGTGCGATCCCAGGTAGCCGGGGTTGAGAAAATCCATGATTGACCACAGTTCAGAGAGCCGGTTCTCCACTGGCGTGCCGGTCAGCGCCACTCGCACAGGCGCATGCAGCTTACGCGCGGCGCGGCTTTGCTGCGCGTCGGCGTTCTTGATGTTGTGCGCTTCATCCAACACCACGGCGCCCCATACCACCTTCTGTAACGCCTCCTCATCGCGCGCCAGCAAGCTATAGGTGGTGATGACGAGATCATGCTGAAGCGCCTGGCTGGCGAACTTTGCGGGATCCGTGCGTGCCAGCCGGTTCGCGCCGTGATGGGTGAGCGCGCGCAGATCCGGCGCAAACCGGGCGATCTCATGCGCCCAGTTGCCCACTACAGTCGTCGGGCAGACCAATAGGATGGGCTGTCTAAGCTGTCCCGTCATTTTCTGATGCAAGGCAAACGAGAGAAACTGCACGCCCTTCCCAAGACCCATATCGTCAGCCAAGCAGGCGCCGAGGCCATAGCGTGTAAGGAAGTTGAGCCAGCTCAACCCACGCTGCTGATAGGGCCGGAGTGTCCCGTGCAAACTTGCGGGCTGGGCAATTTCCTCATACGACTTGCCATCGCGCAACTGCCCCAACAGATCGGCGATCCATCCATCGGTCACTGTCTCTTCGAAGGTGACGCCAGCCTCGGCGAACTCGCCGGTCAGCGAGGCGCGCAACGCTTCGCCTGCCGTCATCTTGCCGCCGCGCTTGCGCAAATAGCGTAGCGCCGCCTCCACCTCGTCGCTTTGTAGCTCCACCCACTGGCCGCGCACCCGCACCAGCGGCTCTTTGAGCGCCGTCAGCCGTTCAAGTTCCTCGCGCGAAAGCTCTTGCCCACCCAGCGCCACCTGCCAATCGAAGGCGACTACTGCGTTCAGTCCCATCAATCCCAGCGATGATTGCTGGCCACGCATCCGTAGCTTCAGGGTTGGCTTGACGGGTCGGCGCTTCCACCATGAAGGGACAAGCACACCAAAACCGGCGTCCTCGAGGCTGGTAAGCGCCTTCGTCAGTAGGTGATACGCCTCGGCAGGCGTCAATGCGCAGCCGGTGGGCATCCGCTGTGTCAGGCTCCGCTCGATGGGTTCATAGAGGCGCCCAGCCTGCGCCAGGCTCGCCAGGACATATTCCTGTGGGCGCGCCAGCCGCCGCCCAACGATCTGCATGATGGCCTCGTGCGCCTGCCAGACCTCTCCGAGCGGCACGAGCAACGTGCGATCATCATTCGCCTGAAGCAGATAGTCTAGCCGCCAGGATGCTGACGCCTGACCGGATTGGTCTTCCTCGCCCGGCGCAGGCTCTGCGCCATTCATGCTCCCCGAACTATTCACTTCGTCACCAGACGCCCCATCCATTGGCTGGTCTGGCCGCCCGGCTTGATTCGTTTTCTCCCCGGCAAGTTCGACGGACGGCATCTCCTCGCTTGGCGCAGGCTCAATCAGGCGGAAGCACAGCCGAAACAACGACGAGGTAGCGTCGCTGGCGCCAGCATGCCAACGATTGCCGACCGTTTGCAACGTTCGCGCCTCGTCAGGGGTCGTGTAGAGCGCCTGCCCGTCGGCCAGCAATCCCTGCAACCAGCGTGCGCCCAGGCTCCCATACCAATAGTTGAATGAGGAGCCATACGCCGCGTGTCTATTGGGCAGATTCAGGCGCATCGAGGAGTTGCGCGCCCAGTAGCTCACACGCGCAGAGATCACCATATTGAGAAAGTTTTCCAGCGTCTCGCGCGGATTGGACTGGAACGGCGTCTCATTGTCGTCCCCCTCAACAAACGCGGCGCGCGCCAGGTCAGGCATCGCATCGGCAAGCGCATCGAAGCGCGCGCGCACATCGGCCTCGCCCAGCGCCGCCAGCCATGCGCTGCTAAAGCGCGGGCCACCATAACTTCCGTAGCTGCCATAGCCGTAAACCTGCTGCTGTGGTAAGTCGCGAATGCCAGGGAGATACCGCTGACGGACGATCAATTCGTGGGCGAAGGCGCCAGCAGCCGCCCAGAAGCGAAAATCACTTCCCAGGCGCATTGGAGGCGCAGCCGTTGCCACGCCGCCTTCGTCATCCGGCGCCAGCCACACTTCGCCTGTATAGGGTAGCGATGCCAACAGCGTTCCCGCCGCTTCTGCGCCCAGAATCAGCGCATTCACCCGCCAGCGCCTTAATGGAGCGCCATCGAGTAGAAATCCTTTTTCCACAGGATTCAACGCCCATCCGGCCTCTCGTAGTTCCGGGGAAGGATAGGGGCGTGCTCCTGCCTGCGGCAGCCAGAGCGCCAGACGGCGGGAGCGAACGTTTGAGCGAGGGCGGACACCGGGGCGGGCAGTCTTCCACAGACGAGGGAGCGCCGCGCTTAGTTCGTCATACTTCGCACAATAGGGATGCGGCTTGGGGGGAGCGAACAGGTTATCCTGGGTGTCGTCGCCAAAGCTAAAAAAGATAGGGGAGTGGAATCGCGTGGTTGTCTCGGTCTCAGCCCAGATAGCAAACGAATGATCTCTCGATCCCGATGTTTCAGCAGGCTCCGGCGTCCAGGCGGCATGTAGCACGAGCGGGCGCTCGCCTGCGATTGGTTTGCCCTGTCGCCTATCCTCTGCTCTTCGCGCGATATGTTTCACGTGAAACATTGCTCCCACCAACGATGACCCTCCGCGCTATGCGCTACGGGGTTCACCATACAACACTCCTCATATTCGACCACCTGTTCAGATAGTATACGCTATGGCGCAGAGCAATAGACCTGAGGGGCCACAACGGATAGGAACGCCTGCGCATTGGTGCGATCACTTGCTGCGTTGGCTGCGTTGGCTCCGTTGGCTCCTGTGCTATACTCCTTGTATCAGTATCGTATCAGTATCAACCCAGTCCTTTTCCCATAGCTTTCCACACAAAGGTATTTCCCCAATGGCTACCACATCTTTTGATGCGCAACAGGCAATCGAGAAGGCAAGTTCATCCGCCCTCCCTGCCGGTTGGCATAAGTACCCGACCCATCGCGGGCTGGTTCTCACACGCACCATCACCGCCGGGGTCAGCGCGCTCCTGACCCTTGCGGTGGTCGCCCTGTTTATCGCGTACTCGCGCGATGTGACCTCCCAGGTCTATGAGATCATTGCAGTGATCTTGTTTCTGGCGTTGACGCTCTGGCTCGCCCTTATCACCGTTCAGGGAATCCAAATCCTACGCGACATCAACCGGCATTTTTTCCTGATCACGCCGGAGGGTTTCGCGCAGGTCAAAGGCTCCAAAGTCATTGGCTTTCCACTTACCGATCTCACACGGGTGCGCCTGGTGCGCGACCTCTACGGCGTTTCGCTCTTGCTCACCCACCGCTCCGGTGAGGTCATCAGGGTATCGGGCCTACGCGATTACGGCCAGCCAACCGAGATCGGACGCCAGATGATTGCCGCATGCAGCGCCATCTACGAATCCCAGGGCAAATCGGATGCTGCGACCGACCAGCCATCCCTAAACGGCGTCAAGCCGAAGAAAGCCTGAGCGTTTTCCCAAACATTCCTGGATGTTTCCAGACGTTTCCCCACCGCTTCTAGCGCCGATGGCCGGTCGTTCCCTGTCGGCGCGCTTTTGGCTTGTCATCGTCTTCGCGTGTGGTCTCGCGGGCGCGAAACTCCAGCCGGATCGCGGTTCCCTCAAAGCCAAACACATCGCGCAGACGATTTTCGAGATAGCGCTGATACGAGAAGTGAAGCAGCGAAGGATCGTTGACGAAGAACACAAACGTCGGCGGATTGACATTGGCCTGCGTCGCGTAGTAGATACGCATGGCGCGCGTCTTCACCACAGGCGGATGATGGCGCTGCACCGCCTCGCGCACAATGTCGTTGAGCTGTGAGGTCTGGATGCGCAACGAACGCACATCAAAGATGCGCTGCGCCTGATCGAGAATCGGCCCCACGTGGTAGCGCGTCTTGGCTGCTGCAAAGATCACAGGCGCATAGGGCGCGAACTTGAACCGCTCACGCACAATTGCCCGATACTCTTCGGCGTCGTGCATTTCATCGCGCGTGGGTGGGGGATTCTTCCCTGGAACCAGCGAGACGGGACGATCTGGGTCGGCCAACTCTTCTTCGGCGCGCAGACGCTCACGCACCAAATCCCACTTGTTGACGACGATGATCATCCCCTTCGCCGCCTCGTTGATGTAGCCCGCGACGTGTGTATCCTGTGCGGTGATGCCATCAATACCATCAATCATCAGCACGGCGACATCACATCGATCAATCGCGCGATTCGAACGCAGCACGCTGTACTTCTCGATGCCTGGGCTGATGTGGCCGCGCCTGCGAATGCCTGCCGTGTCAATCAGTACGATGCGTTGGCCTTTGTACTCCACCACGGTATCAATGCTATCGCGCGTGGTGCCGGGGATGTCGCTGACGATCACACGCTCCTGTCCCAGGATGGCATTCACCAGCGACGACTTGCCCACATTCGGTCGCCCAACGATGGCGATGCGCGGCAGCCCGGCGTACTCGTCGGCCTCTTCGTCCCCCTCCACAGGAGGCAAAGCCTCCGTCACGGCGTCGAGCAGGTCACCGGAGCCGGTACCCGAAAGCGCTGAGAGCGTGATTGGCTCACCCAGGCCAAGCTCATAGAACTCCACGGCGTCCTGGCGGCGGGTCAAATTATCAGCCTTGTTCGCGCCAAGTACAATCGGCTTGCGCGAGCGCCTGAGCATATCGGCCACCTCACGGTCGGCGGCGGTGATGCCAGACTTACTATCCACCAGGAAGATGATCACATCCGCCTCTTCGATGGCAAGCTGCGCCTGCGAAGCGATCAAGCTGGTGATGTTATTGCTGGAATCAAGCTCGAGGCCGCCAGTATCAATGACGGTGAAGGTACGCCCGTTCCATTCGGCGTCAGCGTAGATGCGGTCGCGCGTGGTGCCGGGGATGTCTTCGACGATGGCGAGCCGTTCGCCAACGAGTTTATTGAAAAGCGTGGACTTGCCCACGTTGGGGCGTCCGACAATGGCGACAAGCGGTTTCATAGCATACCTCTCAACTTTCTCCTGGGCAGGTATATCCTAACGCCGATATGTTTCAGCCAACGAGATCGGCAAGTGCGAACATGTTTCACGTGAAACATTACAAGGCTTTAGAGCAGGCACAGCGCCAAACGTAGGCGCAAGAGGGCAAACAAAAAACGAGCGCGCAATGGTGTATTGTACCACGCGCGCCCATCCTATAGCGAGTAGTGATTACCCCTCGGAGGCGTCATTCTTGGAGGTATCTGATGGGTGGGAAGGCGCAGGCAATCTACCAGCCGGAACCATCCAGGGATGAAGCTCCACAATGAACCGACCGGCGCGCACAGCAGGATCATCTTCGGCAAGCGCCCGCGCCTCATCTAGCGTCGCCGTCAGAAAGATGCTAAAGCCTCGCACATCGCTGTCATCACGCACCGGCCCAGCAGCCAGCTTGGCGCCTGTCTCCATCAAATGGGCATTATGCGCCATATGCTGGGCTTGCAGGCGATCAAGCTCCGGCGACTCGTCAGCCGTCCAGTTTGGCCCCTTACGCAGCAAGCAAATATAGTAGGTATGCAGTTCCACGGGACGCCTCCACCTTTTCTGAATCAGACACGATTGATTGGCTTGGGCCACGCGCCTGCGCTATCTGGCGCAAATTGCTCTACGCAGATCGGGGTTGCGCCTGGCCCGCACGCAGCATCTCCACAGCCTACCCGCACGCTTGCTGTCTACTGATACAACGCCTGAAAGGCTGGCAGATCGCGTAGAGAGTCGAGGTCGCTATCCTGCTTCGACCATTCAATCAGCCACGGATGCAACGGAAACGCCTGGCGCATGGCGTCAATCGCCGCGTTGGCCTGCCCATTCTTTGCATAGAAGCATCCCGCGTTATACAACATGTCGCCGAACACCTCGGATGACGGGCCAAAGATGTCGCGGGTGGTAGACAGGTTGCGCTCCTCCATCGCCAGCGCCAACTCTGGCTTCCCGTGTTCCAGATAAAACTGGCCGTAATGTTCATATGGATGCGATACAGCCGCGCCGATCACTCGTCTGAATAACGGCCCGTCCAGGATCTGAGGCGTACGTGCAGCGTTGGTCAATTCCTCTTCAGAGCATGCCTCCACATTGGCGGCAAGCTGCGCATACGCTTGTTGCCCTCTGGCCACCACCTCATCCCACGGGCGCTCACGCCATTCAGCGAAGACACGCTCGTTGATTGGCTGAAAGTTCTCATTTTCTGCGGGCAGCTCTGACCCATTGCGAAGCGCCGCAAATACCTCGTTGAGATGGTCTATCCAATACGCCATATGCGCGAGGTTATCCTTTGCCGACCAGCGTGTCGCTTCGCCAATGGCCGCGCGCTCGTCGCCAGTCAGGCCATCGGCGAACGCTCGAAACTGAGCTTGCGCCTCCTTCAAAATGTCCAACAGTTGCGTCTTTGTTATCGGGTTCGTCTGCATCTGTGTGTCAGTTGTCCCCGTAGCCTCTGTCTGTTCGCCCACAGCAAACTCCCCTCGCACGATTCGAGCGTGTAACATTATGTCAAATAGAACAGCCGGTCTATAGTGTTGCGAAGTATAGCACATGCAGAAGGCAGACGCAAGCGTGGGGAGTCTATTCACCTGCCCCCTGGCCTGCCAGCGCATCGGCGGCGCGGGTGGTCTCCGGCAGGCGATAGCCACGCAGACAGCGCAACACTAACTCGACGCTTGTAGGGAGGTCAATTTTCCAACCGCGTGAGACAAACAGAGGATTTGTCTTGGGGCGTGTGCGCAGCGCCATCCCCACCACCTCGCCGTGATCCATCAACGGCGAGCGGTTGCCCTTCTCTGGGCCTGGCTCAACAAACTTACCAATCAGGCGCGACTTGGCGCAGCCGACGCTGGGGATGTCGAGATAGAGGCCGAGGTGACAGGCCAGGCCAAGCCGCCGGGGATGCGCGTAGCCCTGGCCGTCGAAGATCAATACAGCGGGCCGCGTTTTCAGCTTTGCCATCGCGTCAAGGACAATTGGCCCCTCGCGAAACGAGAGCAGCCCCGGCACATAGGGAAACACACTCTCGCGCGTCGCCACCGCCTGCTCGATGATCTTCAGGTCGGGAAACGAGAAGACGACAATGGCGGCGCGCCCGCGCTGGCTGTGCGCCGGATACGAGGCGTCAACACCGGCCACCGTCGTCACAGAATCGAGCGCGATGCTCGACGTATCCTGCACGATCAAGGGACACAGCCGCCGCTGGATCGCCATCGCCTCTTCGACCGAGACATCCCAGCCATGCTCCACATCCGCCATAGTCGCCGCCTTTCTTTGCTACTTTGTCACCGTCTCAAACGAGTCCGCGCAGGCGGACTTCGTAGTAGCTGTAGGCCTCCCTCAGGCGCGGTTTCACCTCCCGCCGACCCCGCCCGCCCCTATGCCGCTTCGGGCAGCCGCGCGGTCAACTGCATGGCGTTGGTGGTCATGGCCTGTGGGGTCGCTGCGTTGGACTGCTGTGCGCCATGCGCCACATGACCAGGGACAGGAATCAGCCCCATGTACATCTTCAGCAGCAGAATACGCCGCACTGATTGATCAATCCGCGCCTTGGTCAGCGCCCCATCGGCCAACGCGTTTTTGATCGCCTGGATCATCTGACCGATGCTATAGCTGCCTGCGCCGCCCAGCAGCAGATCGCATCCAGCCTGCAAAGCCATCACGCCAGCGGTAGCCAAATCAAACTTTTTGAAGATGCCCTTCATGTAGAGCGCATCGGTGATGACCACGCCATCGTAGCCCAACTCGTCACGCAACACGCCGGTAATGGTAGCGGGCGAAAGCTCTGCGGGAAGGACTGGATCAATAGCGGGCATCAGCAGATCGGTCGTCATGATCATATGCACCTTACCTGCCCGGATCAGCGCACGATAGGGAGCCAGATCGATATTCTCGATCTGCTCACGCGAACTATTGATCACCGGCAAGCCCACATGCGCGTCAGTCTTGGCCGACCCCAGGCCAGGGAAGTGCTTGAGTGTTCCTATCACGCCGTTGTCCTGCATGCCATCCAGGAAGGCGCCACCCATCTTGATGACCTCCTCCGGCGTCGAGCCAAAGGTGCGCGTCACTTGATCCGGCCCGGCCACCAACTGCACATCCACATCAGGAGCAAGATTGACATTCAACCCCAGCGCCTTCATATGTTCCGCGTCAATCTTCCCCTGCTCATAGGCATAGTTGGGGTCGTTGGTTGCGCCAATATCCGATTCGCTTGGGTCTGGCCCATAGATATCGCTCAGCCGATTGACGTAGCCACCCTCCTGGTCAATCGTCATCAGGAGCGGCAGGTAAGCATAGGATTGCGAGGTAGAAAGCAGGAGACGCGCCTGATCCGCTTTCTGAAGATTGACGTTATAGAGGATCAGACCACCAACATGCTCCTGTTGCACCACTACCTGATCATCGTACGTAAATGTTGGGCCGCCGAACTCGGCGATGAACAACTGACCGATCTCTTCGTCAATGGTCATCTGCGAGATATACCAGTCGGCAAGCTGCGCCGGAGTCAGCGGCTGCGTGCGATTCCAATGGAGCAGCGCCGGATATTGCGTCGCCGATGGACTGGGATAGGAGCCCGGAACCATCGTCGGCGGCGAGGTTGGCGCCGGAGTCATCACATGCGCAGGGTTTCCACCACACGCGCTCAATACCACCATACTCAGGGTTGCGCAGAACACGCCAATCCCCACAAGAACGCGCCGCGCCCGCTGTCGCACGAGAACACCGCCGACACTTGAACCGAAGCCCATCATCCCACACAATCCTTCTTCGCTGACCCTAATTGATCAACCACCACAACAAGAACAAAACCGCGAATTGTATGCCGTATTGACGCCAAAAGAGAGAAATATGCCACGCGCCACAAACCGCGCCTCTTGCGAGACACTCCTCAATACTATGACGAACAACCGGGCCGAAAACTAACGGCCCCAAGCGCCAGAAACCTGCATTGTGAGTAGGCTCACAGACCCCCCAACGCCACCTGCTATAAACAGACGGAACGACACGCCAGCATGCTTCACCTGCCAACCAAAATACTTGCGGCTGGTTCTTTGGTCACTGGATGTTCCTCAGCTATTCTACAGAACTGGCGCGGCTGGCGATGTTGAGATACGATCTGGCGTATGAATTGCGGCATACTCTGCCGCCTGAAAATGGGGACGATGAAGGGGGACATGCAGATGGCGTCGCACACGGTGGATCAGGATACCGCAAACACTCAAAAGGATGATACGTCGCTGCCTCCTTTGCCGCGTTGTGTGGCGCTCACGCAGGAGCGGCGCGGCCACGGCGTCAGCGTAGCAACATACTACCTGGGGCGCGTACTGGTCTTGCAGGGGTTGCGTGTACTGATCGCCGACCTGACCGGTCGCTTTCCCTATGCCCAGAACGCCCTGAAACACGACCCCACAAAAAACCTGGCGCTCTGGGCGCCGGGCGCGCCACGCGCCGAAAACCTCCGCGCATTGCTTGCCCAGGCCCGCAAGGAAACACGCGGGCGGGTGGATGTGATCCTGCTGGACGCCGACGCCGCGTTGCTCGAAGCCGCCGGTGGGCTGGACATCGGGCTTGACTACGTGCTGACGCTGGTGGAAAGCGGCGAAACAGGCTACGCAGCGGCGGATCGTGTGGCGACGCGGCTCGGCGATCAGCTTCCCCCTCATCAGCGCGTCGGCGTTGTCTACAGCCGCATAGACGAACCAAACGCCGAGGCGCTGCCCGACCGCACGCCCGGACGCGGCCAGCCCACCATCGGCTACTATCCTGCGGATTACCTGCTGGCCGTCGGCGCCGATAGCGCCCCCGGTACACCTGAGATGTCGTGGCCGCACGACAACTACCTCGCGGCCATCCTAAAGATCGGGCGCACACTCACCAAAGTCGTCCCATTGCAGCGACTCTCGGTAAACAAAGCAACATCTACACAGCCGGCAGGCGCATGAACGCCCGAACGCCCCACCCCAACCCGCCCCCAGTGGATCAGTGAGGGGGAGAGTTGTAAGTCGAACGAAATCGCTATTGGCAAGCTAAGTAGTATGCCAGGTGGGAGGCACGCCACAAGTACCGCCGCGCTCCAGGGCGGCGCGTCTGGCATAGCCCACACCTCGCCTGCCATGTGCATCCTCATCCCCACCACGAATCCCAATGGCCCCATCCACAGCTATTCTCCTCTCACTTGCGCCATACGCTATGATGGAGAAAGCGCTTTCTCTCAGCATGGTATGGAACGGGATGAGAAGACGATGGATGGCAGAATCAGAGGCGCGCCGACACGCACTAAAACCGATTGGCGCTCTACAACAGTCGCTATTGTTCTCATGGCATTGGCTGTTATACCGGTGGTTCTTTGGTTTCTTAGCACCCTTAGAAATGCGGCCATCGCCGCTGGCGCGCTGCTGATCATTCCACTGGCGGCGCTCATTGCAGATCATCGGATACCTCAGGCGCGAAGAACCTCCCGACTTCGCGACGTTCTGAATATGTGTATTGTGTTTCCTTCCTTCGTTGCCTTCTGGATTTTGGAGGTAGAAGCGTTCTACCTCATTCGCCGTGCGATGGGGATACACACCCCCCTCAGTTCCGATGGCAGACAAATTTTAGCCATCATGACCATGGCGATAAGTATTGTGTTGAGCATATCGCTCCAACTCTTTCGCAAAGAGCCTCTGGATGGTTGGATCAGGGTTCGAGACAGCTTCAAGGGATTAGTGTTAAGCGCGCTGATTCCCGGTATACCCGCTAGTCTCATCTGGCTGGCTTCATTTCTACCTACATTAGCCGAGTTCCTTGCTGGGGTTATCGCCCTCTTCTGCTGGCTGGGAAGCGTAAT
>JAJPIU010000101.1 GCA_021324535.1 Pseudomonadota bacterium | reverse complement strand
GCTCCCGGGCGCGTGTTGCTGGCCGGCGAGTTGCATATCTCCCAGTCCGCCGAGGCTGGCGATGAGTACGTTGGGCAGACACACATGGAACAGACGGCGGAGAACGCGCCGCTGAAGCTCTATCTCGGCGCCGACGATAACATCACCGTCAAGCGGGAACTGATCGAGCGCGAAACCGATAAGGGCGCGCTGTTGCAGGGCGACCTGCGGCGGGTGACGTTTGGCTACCGCGTGACGCTCGCCAACCGCACGGCCTCGCCCCAGCGGGTGATCCTCAAAGATCGCTTGCCCGTTCCCCGCCATGAGCGCATCAAGCTCCGCGTATTGGATATACGCCCGCAGCCAACCAACCGCACAAAACTGGAGCAACTGACCTGGGAGCTACAACTGGCGCCCAACGAAGAGCGCCGCGTAGAGTGGCGCTTCGTCGTAGAGTCGCCCAGGAATATGGTGGTGGCAGGGTTGGGCTAGCGTGAACAGTGGTAAGCAGGCAAGGGTATAGATAACTATGGAGCGGCAATCAATGCTGTTGCTGGCTCCAGGCCAATTGGCATGGGTCAAAGAAACACTACCTCCGCTCACCTCTGACGAGATTCTCGTACGAACGACGGCGAGCGCAGTGAGTGTTGGCGCTGAACTACCCCAGTATCTAGGCGGTGAGCGTATCGCCACACCGCACGGCTACCCACGAATGACGGGCTACGAGAGCGTGGGGGTGGTAATGGCGATTGGTTCTGGAGTCAAGGAACTGGCGGTTGGCAACCGCGTTGTCGCATTTTATGGGCATCGCACGTTAGGGATCGTGCCCGCGCACAAGGCGTTGCAGGTTCCGGTTGGTGTCTCCGATGCGTTGGCGCTGTTGGCTATCCTGACATGCGATGTGGCGAAGGGCGCCCGCAAGCTGACGCCTGAACCTATGGAGCTAACGCTGATTACGGGCGCGGGCGCGATTGGCTTACTGACACTCTGGGTTCTTCGCGCTTCTGGCGCGCAGACAGTGGATGTGATCGAGCCACACGCCGAGCGACGCGCGCTGGCGATGGAACTCGGCGCGCACGCATCCTATGCGCCCGATGATGCGCCGCTCGACGCTGTGTATCCCGTTGGGTTCGCGTGCAGCAGCAGCGACGCTGCATTCGCTGCGCTCCAGGCGCGGATGCGCGTCGGCGGACGTATATGTGTGCTGGCCGACGGCAACACCCAGCCGCTCACGCTCTCGCCTGACTTCCATGCGCGCGAATTGATGATTATCGGCTCAAGCGACGGCTGGGACTATCAGCAGCACGCCCGCTGGTATTTTGAGCAAGTAAGGGGCGGCGCGCCCGCTCTGGAATGTCTCTACGAGGAGCGCATTCCGATGAGCGATCTGCCTGCGCTATTTGCTCGGATGGCGCGCGGCGAGGTCGCGCCCGTCAAAATCTTGGCAAACTACGAGCCAGACGGCGACCTGATAAGTTTCGATGCGAATATCTGATCGGCGCGTTATTCACTTTATTACGCCTGGGAGCAGGCGGCGGGCGGCCAGCGCGCCACGCTGCGCCCACCAGTGGAGACGCGCCACAGCCTGCTTGCGCAACGATCCAGCGGGCGCATCCTCGGCGGCACGGCCAAACGCCTCGCCAGAAACGAGCGCCGTGCGCAGATAAGCGGCGTCGACCAGCCCACGCCACTGCTTTTGGCTGAGAACAATGTCGCGCGCGGCCAGATGGCGTATCAATCGGGCGCGGTAGGCCGCCAGCAGACGTACAGGTGAGAGGCTATGCCATGCGCCACACAGCCAGAGCGGATCGTAGGGCGCGGGGGCAGCCGCCGTCAGCGCCCAATCGAGCAGCAGCAGGCGCTTTCCAGTGTGTGGCGCTCCGTGGGTAGGGGCCAGAAGCCCGATGTTTGGCCCCCACACGTCACCATGAATCAGTGTGTGCGGCAGGGCGGCGATGGCAGCCAGCCAGGGCGTCGGATCAGCAAGCACTGCTTGCAAAATCTCGGCTTCAGCAGGGGGAGCCAGCCGGAAAAATGCCTCCCAGCCGCGTTGCGCCAGCGGCAAATAGGGATTTCTGTCACCCAACGCCAGCCGATCCGCGATCACCTGCGGCGAGAGCAGCAACAGCGCCGCGCGCGGAGGTGTGAGCAGCGCCCCTGCTGGCGTTCCCTCGCGCAAGCGCGGGTCTTCCCAGAAGCGCGCATGTAGGTGGGCAAGATTGTCCAGCAGCATCAGAAGAAATGGCGAGAGGCTCCCAGGCGGTGTGCGCAAAGGATCGCGCATGAGATATGCCTGCATATCGCGCATGAACAAGATACCGACGCGATCATATTTCTCCTCCTCCGCTGCGGAGGGAGCGGGGCCAGAGGTGGGGGTAAACACCCAACGTTCGACGCCTGTGGCAATGCAGGCTGGCAGATCGCCGAATATTCCTGTCGGCCACAGCGCCACCTCGCGGATATGCTTATCTTTTGTAGCAGCGCCAAGCCAACCGGCCAGCGGCTTGATCACCTTCACTACACGCCGCGCCCCGTAGCCTGCGCCTCGCCCCGCCGCATTGAGCGGGAAGCGCAGCCGCAGCCGCCAGAGCCGCGCCTCGGAGTAGCCCCCGGCCATTGGCTCGGCGCGCATGACCCATGACGGCTCGATCCCCAGCACAGCCAGGATGTCATGTGAAAGCGCACCCTGTCCATCCTGCGGCAGGGGTGGCGTATGGAACATCATGGGGGGACTGCGCCTATTTCACAGAATCGGACGAGGAGAAAATCGCCTGGACCAGCCGCTCGGCGTCGTGGCGGATCAGGTGATCGTGATGGGCAGGTAAAAAGTTCTCAACGATAACCTCCACGCCCAGACGGCGTATTTCCTCGACATCGGGGCGGACGGGGGATTGTCGCGCCTCGGCATAGTATTCGACCAGATCGTCGGGAAAGACGCCGGTATGGAGGAAGACACGATCCACATGACCACCTAAATAGTGATGAATCTCTTTGACAAAGCGAGAGGCGCTAAAGCCATCGGTCTCGCCATGCTTGGTCATCAGGTTGCAGACGTAATTTTTCTGCGCTGTTGATGTGCGCACAGCTTCGGCTACCTGCTTCACCAGCAGATTAGGGACAATGCTGGTGTAGAGATCGCCAGGGCCAATAATGATCACATCCGCCTCGTGGATGGCGTCGAGCGCCTCCTGGCAGGGGGCCGGAACGGGATCGAGGTAGACGCGCGAGATGGCTGGCAAGGGGCCAAGATTGCGCTGGCCGCGCGTGTCAATATCTGTCTCACCGCGAATGAGACTACCATCCTCATATACAGCGCAGAGATCGGTTTTCTCTTTGGTAATAGGCAGCACCGTTCCGCTGGTTCCAAGCAATTCTTGTGCGGCGGCGATAGCTTTGAGCAGGTCGCCTCCATTGATGTCTTGCAGGGCTGAGATGATCAGGTTGCCCAGGCTATGCCCGCTGACACCCGCCTGCTCTGCCACCTCCTGCGCATGGGCGGCGGCTTCAGCCTCCGGCTGAGACTTGCCGTTCTTGCGAAAGCGAAAAGTAAAGACGTTGCGCCAGAGCGCATCCTTGTGCGAGAGGGCGACAAGCGCCTGGCGCAGATCGCCGAAAGGCAACTGGCCAAACTCATCCATCAGGCGGCGCGAACTGCCCCCGCTATCGGCCATCGTGACGATCGCTGTGATATGGTACGGATGAAACTTCAAGCTTGAGAGTAACCCGAAGGGGCCGCTTCCGCCGCCAATCGTGACCACACGCTTTCTATGTGCCCCCGCTCCCTGCATCGTGAACGATTCGCTCTCCTGAGCGCGTCGCATAGCTTAACTCCTCTCGCTGCGCATGTCTGGCAGCCCGATTGCCCCGAAGCGCGGCCACTGGCTCCATTGCAGGATGGCGCCACTGGCGCCTCCCGCAGCACATGGTTGGCGCGTATCGGGATATAGTATACACCCTGCAAGGCACAATATGCCCTGCGCAAGGTGGCCTATGCTCCTCTCTGCTAGCCCGGACAGGCTATTTCTCTTCCAGGCTATCCTGCGGCTTGCTCACGTTCTGGCGTTCTTCCGGGGACGCGAGCCGCCTGAAAAAGGTGAAGAACAACGCCGCCTGGAAGACACGCCCAAGAGTGATAGCACGTACCATGCCCAATCGCTCCTACCAGCGCCCGTACCGCACTTGATGCGAGACAGTATCAGCGGACAAAGAAGCGTCCTGCACGCAGAAGTACTATTCGCCGGAAGGGGGTTCACAGGAGATTGACAGCCAACGAATACCCATCTGATGCGGCATGAAGCTATGTATTCCGCTCATCCGATCTTCCCCAATCCGCGTCACTGACGATATATCCTATAAGCAGTTATTCTTAAAGTGCTCTCCAATGCGTTTCTGCCGTCCCCTTCTTGCCACTGCGGGAAAGGATGTATCATATGACCAGCTCTCGTGATCCCCGGCGCGCCGCCCCCAAAACACGCCCCATCGGCGACCCACTCGATGAGGATCGCCTCGATCAACTCGAACGCGCCCAACAGCTTTCTCCCACCGATCCCCTTCTCTCCCAGGGAGAAACCGATCCGGGCCAATTCACGCCACAGCCCTTCACCTCACGCCGCGCCACAGCGCCAGACGGTCATGAGCGGCGCACCGGCAGCTACCTGGCGCTCTCCGGTCTGATTCGCCAGACGTTGCAATCCGTGGCGACACGCGCCGAAGAGCGACGGCGGTTGGTCAACTTTCTCGTGCTGGCGCAGGTTCTGCTGACGCTGAGCATAGTTCCTGGCTATGTCACGCCGACCGTGCAGATTCCGCTGCTGGCGACGCTTGCCTTTGCGCTGATCATCTATGGCGTGGCGTTTGCCCTCAATCGCTGGCCAAACAATACAGCGCGGTCGATCTTTGTGCTGGTCATTGGCGGGGCGCTCGCCGTGACGGCGCAGATTTTCGTCAGCGCATTCTTCTCGCATAACCCACCTGAGACGGCAATTGCTTCATTGCTCTTCCTGGCGACTATCTTTGAATCGGGCTTGTTGCTGGCGCCGGAGGTGACACTACTGATCGCGGCTTCGACGGCGATGGCGACGGTGGTGGCGCTGCTGCTGGCGATCTCGCTCTCCCCTGCGATGCCACGCGCCAGCGACGCTTATCTGCTGGTCGTCTACACGGTCGCCCTGCAAGGGCTGGCGGGCTACCTGGCATGGCTTGCCTCACAATTTATCTTCCAGGTCTCACTCGAACTTCAACAATCGCAGGCGTCGCAGTTTGCCGAGGTGCGGCTGGGCGTGGCGCAGGGTCAGATCATGGAGCAGCGGCGGCGGCTCGAAGCCGGGCTTGCGGCGATCCAGGCGATCATCGCGCGGGCGCTGAGCGAGGAGTATGACGTTGTGGGGCCGCTGCCTGAGGGCGAGCTACGTCCCCTGGCGGAGAGCCTGACGTTGCTGCTGGAGCGCATGAAGACGCTGAGCGCGGCGAACCGTAAGCTCCAGCGGGTGGAGGCGATGGCCGTGCCATTGGTGGAGGTGGCTGGCCGCATGGCCGACAACGTGACGCCGACGCCCTCGGTTCTGCCCATTATGACGGAGACGGCGCTCGATAGCGTGCCGATGGCAATGAACCAGGCGCAGGCCGCCAACGCGCGGCGGCTGGGCCGTGTGCAACGGCTGGCGGGCGAGATCGCGTCGGCGCTGGGCCACAGCCGCAAGGGGTTGGGTTCCACTGCGGAAGAGATTCTCAAGGCGCAGCAGATCGCTGGCGCGCTGATTGCGATGAGCGAGGCGCTGGGCCAGGCGACACAGAAGCAGGCCGACGCTGTGGGGCGCGCGCGCCGTGCGCTGGCGAACATCCTACCCGACGAGATCACCCAGACGATAGCGCCCGAAGACGTTCACCGCGACGCGACCGGACTCGACCCTGAGACGGCTGCACGGCTACTTGGTCTGAACGTTGACCTGGGCATAGCCCCTGGCTACACTGGCGAGTTCAACGCTTTGCCGCCATCCGACCCCGACGAGTTTAGCAATAAGGGCATCGCACGGCTGACGGCGCCGCTTCCGGCAATCACGTCGGACGACCTCAATAGCCAAGCGGATGCACAGGCCACCAGCGAAACCGGCCAGACCGAGACTGGTGAGACGAGCAGTGGCAAGCGCCTGGCGGAGGGCGATCTGCCAACCGAACTGGTGGATGTATGGAACCTGCTCACGCAGTTGAACGCCGACAGCGCACAGGATGAGCGTGCAATGAGCAATCTCACTCGCGACCTGGGTATGCTCTCGCGCGCGGTGCGCCAGGCGGACTCGGGCGCCGTGTGGGTGTTGCAGGCGCTCGAAGCGATCCGGCGCGACGCTGAGCAACTTCAGCAGATCGCTGGCGGCTCACAGTCCGCGCTTGACCTCGCGGAAGGCGACCAGCCATCCGGCTCACTGGGCGTCGAGGGATCGGGCGTCGTCGCGCGTCCGGCGTCTTCCAGCGTGCCGCTGCGTCCGCTGGCCGAGGGATCAACGCCCGCGCCATCATCGCAGCCGAGCATACGGCCTGCGTCGTCATCCCGGCCACAAACGTCGGCGTCGCAGCCCGATGGGCGTTATGCGCCCCCCTCCGGCCCGCTACCCCCCGTCACCCCACAAGACACGCCTGGCTCACTGCGCATGAGCGACCTGATCGGCCTTGATGTGATGCCGCCCGACGACGAGGAGCCGCAAGATAAACGCGAGTGAGGTGTGCTGGGGCAGACGAGCGCATGAACACACGGCATGAGGGCGAGCGACTGGCTTCAGCCGCTCGCCTGCCCACGCCACAGCAACACAGCGCCCGCCACGCCTGCCAGCGCAATCAGCCCTCCCGCGCATGCTCCAAGCAGCGGAGCAGAGGCCACGCCAAGCAATACACCGCCCGCCAGCATCGAGAGCGCGAAGACGCTGGCCGAGAGCGTGCCCATCAAGGCATAGATGCGCCCAAGCGTATGCTCCGGCGTAGCGCGCATCAGCAATGCGCTCACCGCCGCGTTGCCGACTCCTGCGCCCATTGTGGCTGTCGCGATGAAGAGAGCCGCCAGCCAGAGCCAGGGCGCCTGGGGCGTGATCGCCTGGAAGACGCCTTCGAGGATGAACGCAGCCCCTGGCGCAAGCATCAGCCGACGGCCAATCCGTGGCGCAAGCAATCCACCTGATACTATTCCTACACCAATCGCGCCGTACAGCACGCCGACGCCAACGTTTCCGGCGTGGTACACCTGAAAGGCGTAGACGCTGATCAGCGTGTTGAGCATACCACCGCCAAGCGGCCAGAGCATCGCCATCAGCAGCACGGCGACGATCACACGTGAGCCTTGCACCAGCGGCCAGACCTCGCGCCAGGCGTCTACTACGCCATATAATCCACGATTACGCTGTGACGCTGACTTGCCCTCACTTGCGTTGGATAGCCTCTGATTGCGAGCGGGAACGCGCACGCTGAGTATCAACAGGGCCGAGGCCAGGAACGAGAGCGAGTTGACCACAAAGGCGACAGTTGGGCCAAACGCGCCGCTGACCACGCCACCCAACACCGCGCCGATAATCATTACCGAACCATCAACCGTGCCTTCCAGCGCATTTGCCGCCAGCAGATGTTCGCGCTGCACGAGGTTGGGGATGATGGCCGAGCGCGCCGGCGAGCGAAACAGGCCAACGACTACCATCGCCACCGTTCCCACGTAGACCACCCACACGCGCCCCTGCGAGGTAGCCAGGATGAACACGAGCGCCAGCCCCATATTCACCACGTCGGCCACGATCAGGATGGTTTTACGCGGCAGGCGATCGGCCAGCACGCCGGAGAACGGGCCGATCAACAATTCGGGGAAGGCGCGCAAGGCCAGCGTCACACCAACCGCTAGCCCTGAGCCGGTCAGCGAGAGCAACAGGCTAAGGATGGCTGTCGTGTTGAACCAGTTCCCGATCCCACTGATCAGGCTCGCCAGCAGCAACCGGCTATACCCTGACTCCTCCCGCAATACACGCCACGCCGAAGCGGTTATCTCGTGATCTTTTTCTGCCTCGCGGGAAAGCAAGGACAATGATTGTGAGGCGTCATCAGCGGTTGTTTCCATTGCCTCCATCTGGCTTGTCATCACGAGCTACTTTCTTGCTGAGCGTCCAATACCTCGTCGGGTGGGCGCGAGAGCCAGTATTTCCCCTGCAAACAGGTAAGCGTCCCACGGGTGACAAGCTCCTGACGAAGCGCCGTTACGTCGCGGTGGTCGGCGCCAATGATGGCGTTGAGTTCCGCTTCGGTATAGAGCCTTCCCCAGGCGAGGCGACTGGCCAGCGCGTCGAGCGTTTCGGTGGTGGGTGGCTCGGCGCGCCAGTAACGCCCCTGTTCGCGGCGCATCAGCTTCGCGCCGATCAGCTCACGCCGCAGATACGCCACGTCGGGGTGGTAACATTTGAGGATGGCGTTCACCTCGGCTTCGGGATACTCGCGTTCCCAATCGAAGCGGGTCGCCAGCCACTTGATGATCACCATACGCTTCTTCGCCTGCGCCGGTATCTCCGTCAGGCGCCCATTGCTGAAGAACGAGCGTAGCACCTTACGCTCCCACGGGTCTTCCACATCGGCGAAGAGATCGGCTACTGCGGCGTCGGTCGGCGCGGCGAGATCACCGGCGATGGAGGCTATCGCCGAGGGCGCGCTGAAGACGCCAAACAGCTTGGCCAGCCGCTCCAATCCCTCCGTATCGAGCAAATAGTTGTGTGTGTTCCCATCGGCTTGCATCGTTACCAGCCGAAGCTCTTTCAGCAGCGCCAGGTGATGCGAGACGGTCGGCGCCTTCAGATCGAGCAGCGTCGCCAGTTCCTCCACACTGCGCGGCCCGTTCGCCAGCACACCTAACAACCGCAACCGGCTCTGGTCAGCCAGCGCCTTCAGGTAGCGCAATAGGATCACAATGGCGTCGTGCGAAGCAGGCTGCCCATTCGCCACAATCACTTCGGTCATCTGCGTACCGTCGTCTTCGTCGGGCATGACGTACTTTGTCATATGTTGCTCTCCTTTCGCATCAATATAGATAGACATCTAATTACCAGTATATCAACGTTTATGGTGGTTGTCAAGAGGTGCGTGGGGAGATGGATGACGAAATGGTATGAGTGGCAGCGGGCGTAGCGGGGCGGGCGCGTGAACGCGCGCCTAGAGGCTTCGCCACGAAGGCCGCCTGTGCGGCCTAGATGCAGAGGTCTGTATGGGCAGGGAAATTATGTGCAAGTGGTAGGCGCAACAAGTACCGCCGCGCTCCTGGGCGGCGCGTGTCGTCGGAAGATACCGTCTGGCATGAGTGCGTTCGCATAGTCAGCATAGAGCGTCGGGTGATATACTGACAGGAGCCTGGCAGCGCCAAGAGGAGGCAAACATACCATGGGCCATACTACTGAGTTATCCGAGCAGTCTTATGAAACACTAAAGGCTGTCGCGCACACGACAGGGCAGACCCCAGAAGCGCTGCTCGAAACCCTGATCGATGAGGCATCGCACAAGTGGTATGTCTACGACGATCTGGACGACTTCTTCCGCTCGATTGGCGCGACTGAGGAGGAGATACGCGACTCAGAAGCAATCTTCCAGGCCCGTGAGCAAGCCTTCCAGGCCCAACAGGAAGCATCGAACGATGCCAACCTATGAGCATGCACACACCACTCTTCGATGACCCAGCCGAACAATCCAACTCGAATGCCGACGACGCGAATATGCCCAGGCGCGCCACAGCCAAACGCGAGAAGCACGCGACCGCTGCGCCGAAGCATGCCAAGGCTGAGACGCCTGATGCGCTTACCTCGCCGCCTGCTGAGACGCTCACGGAACCGCTCACGCCTCCGACGGAGGCGCCTGCCAGCGCGCTCACCGTCGAGCAGTTGCGCTCGGTGGTGGAGAGCCTGCTGTTTGTGGCCGGGCGTCCGCTGGATCTGGCCGAGTTACGGCGGCTGCTGGCGATTGGCGAAGGACAGTTGCGCAAAGCCGTAGATGCGCTGGCCGAGGAGTGCGAACGCGCCGGGCGAGGTATCCGTGTGCAGCGATTGGGCGATACGTTGCAGTTCGTCTCTGCGCCGGAGAATGCGCGCTTTGTGGCGGCGCTGCTTGGGCTGCCTACGCAGGTGAAACTGACAACCGCCGCGCTTGAAACGCTGGCCGTGGTAGCCTATCGCCAGCCAATCACCCGTTCACAGATCGAGTTCATCCGGGGGGTGAATAGCGACCGCGCGCTTGCCAGCCTGATTCAGCATGGGTTGGCGCAGGAGGTGGGACGAGCCGCCACCGTCGGGCGACCCGCGCTCTTCGGCACCACGCCGGAGTTTTTGCAGCAATTCGGCCTCACCAGCCTCGATGCGCTCCCCCAGCTCGCCATCGCCGAGGCCGACACCGCCGAGGCGCAACGCAGCGCCGCCGCGCAAAGCATCCGCGCCGCCGTGAATGTGGACACAGCCGAGCAAGCCGAAGAAACACCCAATAACAACTGAAACACACGCTTATCGCAATGTACGCCTTCTCCCCTTCCCATAGATGGGAAGGGGTCGGGGGATAGGTAAGGAGACGCAACATGGAGCACTACGACCCGATGACCAGCTTCGACGAGGAAGCCGCCGAGCTATACGATGTGAGCGATGCGCGCGACGATACGATGGAGACAGTCGCCTTCCTGGAAGGTATCGCGGCGGGCGGCCCGGCGCTGGAGCTTGCCATTGGCACGGGCCGCGTCGCATTGCCGCTGGCCGAGCGTGGTATTCGCATGGACGGCATTGATCTTTCTCCGGCGATGGTGGCGAAGCTGCGCGCCAAGCCGGGCGGCGACCGGATCACTGTGACGATGGGCGACTTCGCCGCTGTGCCGGTTGATGGCGAATACCCACTGATCTATCTTGTCTTCAACACGCTCTTCAACCTGCTCACACAGGATGACCAGGTACGTTGCTTCGAGAACGTCGCCAAACACCTCACCCCTGATGGCGTCTTCGTGATCGAGGTCTTCACGCCCACCTACCTCAATCGTCTACGCGACGATCAGTATGTGGACGCTGAGAATGTCAAGGTGGATGAGGTGTGGCTGGATGTGGGCCGACATGACCCCGTGAAGCAACTGCTGATCGAGAGCCATGTCGTATTGTCGCGCGCGGGCGTGCGCGTCTACCCCATCGTCGCCCGCTACGCCTGGCCCAGCGAACTCGATCTGATGGCGCGCATCGCAGGGCTGCGCCTGAAGGAACGCTGGGCAAACTGGCGACGCGAACCATTCACAGCCGCCAGCCGCAGCCACATCTCCGTCTACGGGCGCTGATTTCTCGCCAGTTGCGAGGAAGCGGACGCGCATAGGCCAAGCGCATGTGCCAACGACGCGGGGCCGCCGGGGACGGCGGCGGTACTCGATCTGGCGCCCGTCGCCTGGCATGAGACGATGCTTGCCATCGAGCGATTTTTTTGCAGTGGAGGCCGCGCAGGCGGCCTTCGTGGCTGGAAGCCTCTAGGCGCGCGCTCACGCGCCCGCCGCCACGCCCTACGGCGCGCGTATCCGCTATCTTATCGTGCGCGATAGTTCACCATCACCTCGCCAGTGGGCCGACTAAGCGGCACATAGAGCGGCGTGTAGTCTTGGTCGGGAACCAGCGAGAAGTCGAAGCGGCGCACCAGCTTGGTAAATGCCGCCTTCACCTCGATCTTGCCGAGATTCTCGCCCAGGCAGATGCGTGGGCCGCCACCAAAGCCGATCCAGGCGTAGGGCGAGCGTGCATCCTCATCGCGCGGCGCCATGAACCGCTCAGGGTCGAAAGTGAACGGGTCTTCGAAGTATTCAGGCATGAAGTGCGTATACGCCGGAACAAGCATCACCGGCTGCCCTGCGGGCATGCTATAGCCTTCCAGCTCAAACGCCTCTTTCGCGCCACGCAGCATAAACGCCGTCTGTGGATGTACCCGCAGCGTCTCTTTAATCACCGCGTCGAGAAACGGCTTCTGACGCAGATCGTCGTAGCTGAGCGGCGCGTCTTTGGCGTCGGCGTTCACCTCGGCGCGGGCGCGCTCATACATCTCAGGGTGGCGCAACAACTCGGCCATCAGCCAGCCCAACACGCCCGCCGCCGTATCGTATCCGGCGAAGATCAACACCTTGATCTGCGCGATCAGTTGCTCGTCGGTCAGCGCGTTTCCCTCTTCGTCGCGCGCAGCGATCAATAGCCCCAGCGCATTTGACGATTCCTGCTGGCGGCGCTCGGCCACCAGCATGCGCAGTTGCGCCTCGATCTGGTTCTTCGCGGCCACCGCACGGCCATAGGTCGTGAAGGGCGCGTTCAGCCGCACCACACTGACAAAGCCCGCCGCGAAGTCGCGCCAGAGCCGGTTGAGCAGATCGTACTCCTTGCCGGTCTCCACGCCAAGCAGCAGCGAGGTGGCCAGGGTAAATGAGAGATGGCGCGATTCCTCGTAAAATGGGCGTGTTCCCATGTTTCCCCATTCGTCCAGCAGGTGGTCAATCGAGTGATCCATATGCGCGACATAGGCTGGCATATTGCGCCCGTGAAAGGCGGGCGAGACGAGCTTGCGCTGGGAATCGTGAATGGGGCCATCGGTCGCAGCGAGCGAGTCGGTGAGAAACGGCTCAAGGATTTTGTAGCCCTCGCGCCAGGGAAAATTGCGATAGTTCGTCGCCAAGACGTAGCGTTGCGCCTCGGCCCCCGGCATGACGGTTGTCTTCTTGCCGAAGAAGCCAGTATAGAAATAGGGGCCATAGCGGGCGCGCCGCCGCTTGACGAAGGTGTAGGGGTCTTTGATAAAGGCGAAGGTCTCGCCGATGTAGGGCGCGCCGTAGGCGCCCATCGGCTCGCGTGTGCGTGTTGCGATTGCTGTCGCCATGCTAGGGTATCCTCTCTGTTGGGCGCACGACGCCCAGGGCAGGGGAAGCGTCTCGGCTGATGAATTGGCTTGTTTGTCAGGACGCTTCCCCGGTTACGATTGTCCTCGATGCTACGCAAGGTTCCCACACTTCCCACGGGTTTGCGCGAATGGCATCCGTTGCCACAAAACAAACGACTAGGCGTTGACGCCGCACTCCACAAAACATATCCCACAGGACGCGTTACTCGTACACACTCCAGGAACGCACTCCGCAAGACGCGCTATCTTGTCTACAACGCTGGCGCCATTATATCGCCGCGCAAAACAATACGCAAGAGGTATGAGCAGGACGAGCCGTTCAGGCGAAAGGAAAACCGGAAGACACATCGTACATGCAAACACTTTTCCAAGTCGTTCCGTCTTTTTACAGTGAGCACGCAGATGACGCCAGCACAAGCGCGGCGGTTCCAGCGGGACAACAGAAAGCAGGTCTGTGTAGATGGTTGAGACAGGCGCTCTCATGACAACTGCACAGCGGTGATCGCCGATGGCAAACCAGTCAGAGAGTGATCGATACGCGGCAGCGGTACAACCCCATCTCGGCGCGGTCTTGCGCGTGGCGGCGGCGATAGTCGGAACCGCCGACGCCGAAGACGCCGCGCAAGAGGCGCTGCTGCGTGGTTGGCAGGCGTGGCAAAACCTTCAACATGAGGTGGCGCTGCGCGCATGGCTGCTGCGTATCACCGTCAACCTCTGCCTGGATTGGCAGCGTGGCCGCTTCGGCACACATCACCGTCTGGTAGAACCGCTCGATGGCGCCACAGGCGAACGCATGCTCGCGACGATTGACGCTGATCCGGGCGCCAGCCTGCACGCCGCCGTGCTCGATCTGCGCCAGGCGTTGAGGCGCCTGGATGAGAGCTTTCGGCTGGTGATCGCACTGCGCTACTACGCCGGAATGGACGCCACCGAGATTGGCGAGGCGCTTGGTATGCCTGCCGCCACCGTGCGTACACGCCTGCGTCGGGCATTGACGCTGTTGCGGGAGGCTCTTGGCGAATCAGGAGCTACGGGGAAACAGTCGGGTGAATTGGAGCAGGAAGGAGAGTCGCATGCCCACCGAGCACCCTGATCTAAACCACCGCGACGATCCAAATGACCCAAATGACCCAAACGCTCCAAACG
>JAJPIU010000193.1 GCA_021324535.1 Pseudomonadota bacterium | reverse complement strand
GCTGCGGCGGTGAGATCCTGCGGCTCCTGTCCTACTCGCGTGATAATGGTTCGTAGCAGCGATTGATACGCGGCCAGCGTCTCATCCGAGGGAGCAGGGCTGGGCGTCCACGTGAGCAGGGTCGCGCCGGTATCGAGGAAAAGTTGCGGATAGGGAAGGATTTCTCCTTTATAGCGATCAAGCTCCCTGGCGGTTAAGCTACGTGGCGGCTGCTTCCTGATCAGCGAAAACGCCTTCACGTCGGTCCAGCGAATCGCCTGTGGGCTATCGGACGCCACGCCGCGCGGGCGCAGGCCAATCTCATCTGCTTCCAGCCAGAGCGGGCGGCTTAGCCGCCATGCCCAGAGCAGCAGCCAGAGCGGCGCACAGACCAACGCAAGCGCAAATGCCTCGAACACCCCTATCTCCAAGGTCACACTGAGTGGGGCGGCATGCAAGACGTCTTTGGGGAGAGCAACATGCGCCAGCCAAAGCACGACAGGAATGAATCCTCCTAGGCAGACGCCAGCCAACGGGAGACCAATCGCCAAGCCATAGAGGCCACGCCGCTGACGATATAAGACATCCTGAAAGGGGCCGAACGCTGTGGGGAGGGCGGCTTGTTCTCCAGCGTAGAGCGCCGCCTGCTGATCAGGAGGAAAGGGCGTTGAGAGATTGGTTCTTTGCAAGATGGCAACGCGAAACGCACGCGCGTTGGCATGACGGCGCCAATCCGGTCGCACAAAGACGAGCGTCCAGCCTAACGACACCACAGGATACAGCGCAGGAGGGCCACTGCCATCGAAAAACGTTCCCAGGAATGCGCCCCAATCGTCGCGCAAAGCATCTTGGGCAAAGGTGATGTATTCCTGAACCAAGGGGGTGATGAAAAAGGCAAGCGCAAACGCGAGGAAGCCGATACTCCACAGCATCTTTGTGCGCCAATAGCGTTTGCCCAGCGGTGAGTAGGTGGCGAGCGCCTGTGCGAGGTCATTCATGCGTTAGTCTGCCTCTCCTCCGGTGATCTTCGCTGTGCCTGGGATGTTTCCCCTAGTGCGGGATCGGCCAATGAAAGCGCCCCATAGTGCAGCGCCGCTCATGATGCCAAGGAAGTGAGGAAGCGTCGGTGGCGATTGGCCTATCTGGTCAATCAGTATAGGAACAAAACGGTAGACGAGCGCCTCCAAACCAAAGCATACGACGAAAAACGCGATAGTGTAGGTGAAGCCGTAGGCAAACCTTCCCCACTGGAAAGTAATCCTCCGCGAGATACTGCGAGGAGGAAACATCGCAATGCACATGAGGAAGAGAACCCATACGGCAGACATGAGAATGGCTTCCCACCTATCGCCTATGCTGACCATACCAGCCATGCCCTGACGCGCCAGCGTTATAACAAGGGGCGCAGGCCAGAGGATAAGCAGGAGGGCAAGCAGGAACACAAGTGGGGGAAGGTAGCATCCAGTAACCCGCTGCAATGGGGTGAGCGGCGCATGTGATTCGTTGTTCTCCTCGTCTTCGGCGTCGTCCATCTCGTCTACTCCTGCCGTTTCCTCTCACGCTGTCTCCAATTGATTCCATTGTACCATAGCAGTCTACGGCGTCTCGTTGAGATAGCGTGGCGCGCGGCGGGCATGGGTGGCCTGCTCGAAGGCGTAGGCCAGCGCGATGAGCCTTGCTAACAAATGGGGCAGAAGAAGGCACAATGAGGCAGCGTTTCCGTTTTTAGTAATGGAGGACAGAAAACCGGAACAAATGTTGCAGAGCATGATATTTTCTTTGAGGTGAGAACCTCTCCACGGCGGAGAAACACAATGTCGGGGACACCCTTGGAGCGCATCACAGCAGTGTTGGGCGAACCGTATTTTGCGGCCGATGGCGTCCATCTGTATCATATGGATTGCTTGCAAGGGATGCGCAGGCTTGACGCGAACCTGATCGATCTCACCGTGACCAGCCCTCCGTATAATATCGGTAAGGCATATGAGGTGGTCAGACCCCTGCCTGAATATTTGGATTGGTGCGAATCCTGGCTAAAGGAAATTTACCGTTTGACGGCCCCAGACGGAGCGCTTTGGCTCAATCTGGGCTATTTGGAGATTCCAAATCGCGCAAGGGCAATCCCTATCCCCTATTTGCTTTGGGATCGATCACCGTTTTACCTGATGCAGGAAGTAGTGTGGAACTACGGGGCAGGTGTTCACACCAGGAAAATGTTCTCGCCACGTAACGAGAAGTTCCTGTGGTATGTGAAATCCTCAGAGGCGTATACCTTTCACCTCGATGAGGTGCGTGATCCCAACGTGAAGTATCCCAACCAGAAGAAAAACGGTAAGCTCAAGTGTAACCCACTAGGGAAAAATCCCTCCGATGTGTGGGAGTTCCCGAAAGTGACGTCAGGTCAGAAGCGAAGCTCAAAGGAGCGAACAGCGCATCCGGCCCAGTTTCCCCTGGCGGTGATTGACCGTATTATGAAGGCATGTAGCGATCCCGGCTCATTGGTTCTCGATCCGTTTATGGGATCAGGCACAACGGCAATCTCTGCGCTGCAACATGGTCGGCAGGTGATTGGCTTTGAAGTCTCTTTGGAGTATTGCCGCCTTGCTGCCTTAAGGATTCAAGCATATTTGGCAGAGCAAGCGATGAGCAAGAGGCAGATCAGGCTGTTTGCCTGAAACGAAGTATGCCCTCAAACTTGATAGAATGTCAGAAGTTTGCCAGTTTCGACCTCTGTAGACAGATTGGCTTGTTGGCCGGAAGCCGCCGTTTGGCCTATCCAATCGGCATGATCGAGCCAGCCCATTCGTATTCGCACAATCCTGGGATGGACAGCGGCGTCAGGTTCTCCATTGGTATAGGTAAACGGCTCGAAGTTGACCGCGATGTAATAACCCGATTTGCTTTTCACCGACCTGTTGTTGCTTCCTTTCTGGGCATAGCTGCGGTTGCCAAATATCTTTGTGGGATGTGAGGAGGTCTTGATCTCGGTCGAGTAGGTAGAGTCTGGAATATAGATCAGATCCTTCTCACCCTTTTTGCGGCCATCGCGCCACCGAGCGGGATATTTCCTTGTCAGGATGAGTGGCGTCAACTCATGAAGAAACAGCCCCATTGCCTGTGGCTTGGGGAAAATATCAACGCCGATTTGGAATCCGCCAAACGATGAAGCGAAGATACTGTCCCAAGCCTCGAGTACGGCGCCCACAACTTCTGAAGTCGCAAGAGGATATGTCTGGAGAAGCTCCTGCGTCTTCGCTGGTCAATCAGCAGGAGCTAGCCCAGCATAGGGAGATAGGCTGGTATTCATGATCTCCTACTACCTCACGGCGTCTCGTTGAGATAGTGTGGCGCGCGGCGGGCATGGGTGGCCTGCTCGAAGGCGTAGGCCAGCGCGATCAACCGTGGTTCGCTGAATGCGCGCCCCATGAACGTCACCCCGATGGGCAGGCCAAACGTCTGCCCCGCAGGCACGCTGATCGCCGGATAGCCTGCCTGCGCCGCCGGTTGCGATGCGCCGCCCCCACCGCCCGGATCGCCCGCGATCAGATCGATCTTCCATGCTGGCCCCGTCGTCGGCATGAAGAGCGCATCGAGCTGATACTGATCCATCACCGCGTCTATGCCTTCCGCACGCGAGAGCCGCACACACTCCGCCCGCGCTTTGAGATAGGCTTCTTCTGTCAGCGGCCCTTTGGCCTGCGACCGCTCCATAAGTTCCTGCTTGAAGTAAGGCATCTCCTCGCCCGCGTGCGCCTCGTTGAAGGCGATCACCTCGGCAAGCGAATGTACCTGCGCCTCCGGCCCAAGCGCCGCCAGATAGGCGTCCAGATCGGCCTTGAACTCGTAGTACAGCACCTCAAGCTCGAATTCGCTACTGCTCATCTGCTCTGCGGTGGGGATGTCCGCCGGATCGATCACCTCGGCGCCAAGCGCCTTCAGTGTCGCAATCGCCGCCTCTGCCACGGCGTCGGCCTTCTCGCTATAGCCAAAATACACCTTGCGAGGAATGCCGATACGCGCGCCTTTGAGCGCGTCCGCATCCAGGAATTGTGTGTAGTCGGTATGGGATTTACCCGCGCTCTCCTGCGTCATCGGATCGTCGGGGTCAACGCCGGTGATGGCGCCAAGTAGCGCCGCCGCGTCAGTGACCGTGCGTCCAAAGACGCCTACCGTATCCTGGCTATGCGCAATGGGTACGACACCTGCGCGGCTGGTTAGTCCCACCGTTGGCTTGATGCCTACCACGCCATTCATTGCCGCAGGACACAAAATGGAACCGTCGGTCTCAGTGCCAAGCGAGGCGGCGCACAGGCT
Organism: Pseudomonadota bacterium; assembly: GCA_021324535.1. GTDB lineage: Bacteria > Chloroflexota > Ktedonobacteria > Ktedonobacterales > JADMIN01 > JAJPIU01. The sequence continues at coordinate 3,731 of JAJPIU010000193.1, read as the reverse complement.
GGCCGCCACCGCCGAGGCCGAACCGGAGCTTGAGCCACAGGGCGTGCGGTCGAGCGAGTAGGGATTGCGCGCCTGCCCGCCACGGGCGCTCCATCCGCTGGAAGAATGTGATGAGCGAAAGTTCGCCCACTCGCTCATATTCGCCTTGCCCAGCAGGATCGCGCCAGCCTCGCGTAGACGCTTCGCCACGAAGGCGTCGCAGCTGGGACGCGCGCCCACCAGCGCCAGCGAGCCTGCCGTTGTCTCCATTGCGTCGGCAGTTGCGATGTTATCTTTTAGCAGGATGGGGATGCCATGGAGCGGGCTGCGCGGCCCACGTTCGGCGCGCTCGCGATCAAGTTCATCGGCGATGGTCAGCGCGTCGGGATTCGTCTCGATCACCGAGCGCAACGTGGGGCCGTATTGATCCAGCGCGATGATACGTTCGAGGTAGCGTTCGACCAACCGGCGCGCGGTCAGTTCGCCGTCAGACATCGCCGCCTGCAATGCGCTGATGCTGGCCTCCTCGACGCCGCTAAAAGCAGATGAGGCGCCTGAAGATTCCTGATCATCGCTTGTTGGCGTCTCAGGCTCACTCTGTTCGCCCTGAGGACGCTCGTGCTCTTCGCTCACAGTTGCTACCTCTCAAGTTGTTCGTCGCCTGGCAAGCGTAGCGCCAGGGCCGAGAATGACTTATTGCGACGTTTGTATCTTTCCCCGTTGGACTGATCAATCTCCGCCCCAAATATCCTTGATCAGCGCCATGCCGGGGAGACCGACTGGTGAGTCTGCCAAAAAGCCGCACTGCCGCGTGTACTCTCGCCAGAGCGCCTGATCGTAGGGGCGGTTCCAGGCAGGAGTGACGATCAGGCGCGCGTGCGGGAACTGTCGGCGCAAGAATGCCTCGAACACATTCCAGATCGCGTGCAAGACAGGATCCGCTGTCGGATCAGCGGCGCGATAGCGGTTCAAGAGGTTGCATCGCCACAACAGCAAGATTTCATCAGCTAAGTAGTAGTAAGCCTCTCCGTCGCCAATGCGGGACTGGCGCAGATCAGTAGGCATGAACTCGGGTTCGGCCGTGTAGAAGTGGGCTTTCACCACAATTCGCCGCCCGCGTGCTATGGTCAGCGGAACAAACTCGCGCGCCGCCGTATGGCGTTCGAAGTCTTCCTCCTGCGTACACGCTCGTAGGCGTAGCGTCCCTGTATGCTCACCCAGCGTCAAAGAGCCGCATGGCTCGTCAACAGTCCAATTGCCCTCAGTCGGCATGGCCTATACCTTCCCCTTCACTCCACGGCGGCATTTGTTCTCTACTTCCCATATTGGGAAGAAGGCAGGAGGGTAGGTACGCCTACTCAGTATCCCACGTCATAGTCGTCGGCGTAGGGCACACTCTCGCCCATGCGCGTCGGGCCGGGAACATATGGGCCAAAGCCGCGTCCCACGCCACGACGCTGCGGCGCTCGTAACTCCGGCGGATCGTTGGGTGGCATGTCGCCTTCCTGCCCTTCAGGCGCTTCAGATGCCGCTTCCGGCTGTGCGGCAGGCGCGATGTTGTCCGCGTCTCCATCAGGGCCACTGGCCCCTGGCGTGATCTGCGGCGCGCGAAACTCATAGAGGCGTGTCGCTGCGAAGGCTTCGGCGCGATGTTCACACCAGGCAATGTGCTGGATATGCGCCTCCATGATGTTCAGCAAGATGCTTCGCGTGTCCGGGTCGAGCGGACGATCACCTATGGTGCGGCAGCGGTCGTTGATCACCATCTGATGGTGGGCAAGCACAAGCAGGCGATCATCATAACGTTCCGCGCCAAGCGCCTGAAAGACCACCCCGTTGATGCGGTGGGTCACGTAGCTACTCGCCTGCTCGAGTCGTTCGCGTAACGTGACACAAAAACTGACATCCTCAGCGCCCATCTCCATCAGTTTCGCGCGCTCATTGAACTCAGTGGCGCCGGAGGCCAGCGCGACCTCCATCTCCACACTGGCGCGCTCGTCTTCGAGCAGCGCATTCAAGGCATCTACCAACTCAGCATCGAACTCGACCATCGGACGCCCTCCTCATTGGTCGGGCTGCCATGCCGATGTTGCGCTGGCAGCTTGACGGCCAATACTTTTCAGATGCCTTACGGCGCGGGGAAACGCCGACGACATGCTGTCGCGTATCACTGTAACCGACTTCGCGCCAGAGCGCAAGATGCAATTGAGCGAGTTTTGCGTTTAGCCGTGCGCCGCGTTGTTGAGAGTCTGCTCCAACTGGACAACGTGCAGGCGTTCGTGGTTGGCTTCGATGCTGACGATCTCTTTGAGCGTCAATCGTCCACGCTCAGGATGCGTTCCTGTGCGCTCCCATTGCGCAGGCGTCAAGCCCTGCAACTGCGCGACGATCCCCTCGCTGATGAGGCGGAACTCGCGCGCCAGCGTCTCCACTGGTGTGTAGCGGTAGGCGGCGAGCGTGACAGACTCGTTTTCATCGAAGAGCGGCAACGTCGGCTCATCCTCAAAGAGCACACGCCGCATGCGTCCGCCCCACAGCCGGGAGGCGTCGCAGAGGTGTCCTACTATCTCGCTTGCCGTCCACTCGTCAGTGGAATCGCTAGCGGGAGGGATGGCCAGCGCATCCGATGAAGCCTTCACCAACAATTCGTCAACGAGGTTGGGTACGTCGGCCAGCGCGGCGATCAGCGCCTCGTCGGTATCAAACGATGGTGGGATAATTTCGCTCATAGAGCATCTCGCTTTCAGGTGGTAGTTGAGGGAGACGACAACCGTATGCGCTTTTTCTCTTTATACCACCTGACGCCGCCTCATGCCGCCAATTTCGCGCGGGCGCGGCGCTGGCGAAGCAGCAGCCACGCCACACCTCCCAGCACGCAGAGCACAATGGCGAAGATGAGGGTGAACTGCGGCGCGCCCAATGGAAGCTGCGGTAGCCATGTAGGCAGATCGTGTGAGGACTGCCCATCCACCACAGCCATCGGCGGCGTGCCAAACTGCGCGAGGCGAATCACGCCGCGCGAGCTGACGCCCATATCATAGGTGACGGTGGGTTCGGTGGCGTCGAGCGTCAGATAGGTGAGCCAGCTATCCGGCCTGACCCAGCTCATGTTGCGGTCGGTTGAGAGATCGTGGTACAGCGAGGGGGTCATGCGCTCCTGGAAGGCGAGCTGAAAGCCTGGCGCGCCGGGAACCTGACTCCCTACGGAAGATTGGCCCACTGCTGCGTCGAAGTCGGTCGTATAGACCGGTTGATCGGTCAGCAGGAAGAGATCGGCCTGCACGGTCTGGCCCTCGTTCGCCAGCACTTCCAGCGGAACCCAGATATGCTTGGTCTTCATGGTGATCAGGATGGGCGTGCCGTCGCCCTGACTGAGATGCTGCGCTTTTGCCGCCGAGGTGTCGTACTTCGCGGCCAGGAAGAACGGGCTGCCGTGCGCGTAGATCATCAGGTGCGCGCGTACTTCGGGAGTGAGAAAGAAGCCATTGCCAGTGGCCCACGCGACTATCTCATCGCCGCTGCCCTTCACAACTGTGATATTCAGCGCTTTGATCTTGACGCGCTGTAGCACTGTCGCGCCACTCGCGGCTGCCGCATGCTCAACGCCTGGGCCAAACACCGATTGTGGTACAGGATGCGCTTCGATCTCCAACCGCTGGAGTGTCCACGCGCCGCCCTCGACAATGCTGGTGGGGTTGACAGGCAAAGGGATGATCCAGCCAAGATCAGACACATCGCCCTGATAGCTGAAG
>JAJPIU010000096.1 GCA_021324535.1 Pseudomonadota bacterium | reverse complement strand
CTCGAACGCTCCCCGCCTCGCGGCAAAGAAACGTCCCCGTTCGACTTGCATGTATCAGGCACGCCGCCAGCGTTTGTCCTGAGCCAGGATCAAACTCGCCATACAGTGTTTGTATTTGCGGGCTACCACCCAACAGGTAGTAACCATGTTGATCCATACTAATTCTCAAAGGTCATGATGGGATCGCATTCTGTCTGTCAGAATGTTTTCACGAATCACGATTATTCGCTGCTGCTGTTTCTCACTCTTCAGTTGTGTAGGTGCGTCTACGGCTGTTCGCCGCGCTTCCCCATGTTATGAGGGCTTTGTTTCACCCCCATATGTTGGGCGCAAGATATAGATTATCACATTAGCAGATACTCGTCAACCCCTTCACCCATCTTTTTCGACCAATTTCGCCGATCTCAGTCAAACTCACCCGCTATCCCCCAAAACTCCCCTGGCCACCTGCCGGAAGTCATAGCGTAGAGCAGTCATACTGTCGCCTTGCCAGTAGAGACACGACGTGTGTATGATGTAGTGGAGATGTAATGACAAGGATACCCACATGCCACCCAAAGAACCGCCTCGCCAACGCGCCCGCCTACCTGCCCCTCCACCCGAAAGGCACGCCATCATCCTCAACGGAACGCTTATCTCGTATTTGTTGCGGATCAGCGCCCGCGCCCGCCGCATGCGCATTGTCATTCGTCCTGGCGGCGGGCTTGAGGTGGTCGCTCCTCGCCGAACGAGCAAGGCAGCCATTGAAGAGGGATTGCGCTCCAAAGCGCAGTGGATACTCACCACCAGCGCGCGTATGGCCCAGCAAGCGCCACAACGCACAACCGAGCCGCTCACCGCAGGCGCGCTCCTTCCCTACCTGGGCCAACGACTACGGCTCGATGTGCACACAGGCGCGTCCAGCAGCCATTATCGCGTGGGGCTGACCCTTGCGCCTACACAAGCGCCTGCTCACACGCAAACACATCCTCAAACACCCACACCTCACAACGGTGGCCTTATCCAGGCGCGCCTCGATTTCTCGCCGCCACAATCCATACCCACCACCAATAGCACACATACAGAGGGAACGCTCACCCTGACTGTTCACACCGCCGATGAGACAACGATCCGCGCCGCGCTCGAAGCATGGTATCGCCGCCAGGCGCGCACGATCATCACCGAACGGCTGGTGTACTGGAACACACAGTACGGCTTCACCTATCAGCGCGTCGCCATCAAAGAGCAGAAAACACGCTGGGGTAGCTGCTCACGCAAGGGAAATCTCAACTTCAACTGGCGGCTGCTCCTGGCGCCGCTCTCCATCCTCGATTATGTGGTCATCCACGAACTCTGCCACTTGAAAGAGCAGAACCACGCCCCGCGTTTCTGGGCGCTGGTGGCGCAGTCCTGCCCCGACTATCGTGAGCGGCGTCGCTGGCTACGCATCCACGGCCATGAGTTGCGCTTTTGAGCTTTTGAACCTGCCTGAGGGTTCTCAGACGCTCTCAAACTTTCTGAGCCACCAGTTGTAGCCAGGCGCGCGGCACATACTCGATGCCAAGCTCGGCAAAAGCGGCAGTGGCAGCGTATTCAAGCGCGTCGGCCCCATATGGGATCGGCACACCGGGCAGCGCGCCCTCGATAAACAGCCAGTAGCGCCCGATGTCTTGCCAGGAGCGCAGCGACATCTTTGCTACCTCTTGCTCGCTCTCCACCACATGCAATCCTGCGTGTTCACAGATCTCGGCGTATTGCTCCGGCGTGAGCCATTGCATCGCCTGCGCTTTTTGCTGGCGCGAGGTGCGCGCGTCGGGGTGGTGCTCGCGCAGCCAGCCGAGCGCGCGCCGTGTGCAGAGATGATAGAACTTTTCACTGCCGGGGACATACGCCCCGTTGTAAAACGAGCTATTGCAGGCGAACAATCCATGCGGTGCCAGCGCATCAGCGATCTTATCTATCGCTTCCTGCTTATTTGGCAACAGGTGGATCGCATTACAGAAGAAGGCAGCGTCGGCGTCGTGAATCAGCCGCGCAAGGTCGTCAACATCCCCCTGCACGAACTCCACCGGCTGCCCAGCCAACCGCTGGCGCGCAATAGCCACCGCCTCATCGGACGGCTCGACGCCAGTCACACGGCCAGGGCGACCCAGGCGCTCCAACTCTTCGACAATCAGTTCGGTCACTGCGCCTGTGCCCGACGCAAGCTCCACCACATGGGCGGCTTGTCCGGCTGGCAAAATCGCATCGAGCCGCGTGATGGCTCGCCGGACAAGCGACTGGTTGACATCGCGATAAAATTGATGCCGCGCAAACGGATCGAACGTATATTCACTGGCAATCGTGGGTGTTGCGGCCACTCAGGCGCCTCCCTTTCTTTGGTGTTTCCCCGCCATGCTACGCACAGAACTCAAGTGGGGTTTTGGCGCCCAGACATTATGGCGATATGCCGAATCCGCTACGCCTGCCGTGCTGCGCCAAAACATCCCACTCGCCAGATGGCTTTGTGGGGTTAGAGCGCACAACCCGGCGAGATGTTTCACAGGCTTGGAAGCCCTGAGCGCCAGCTTTGCCGCTCAATAAGCCATGTGGGCTGCGCGCTGCTGGCGTCCGTCGCGCAACCGACGTATAATCCAAGTCAAGCGCGTAGAAAAGCCGACAAGACGCTACGCAGATGGCGAACAGGCAACACACGGTATGGCCACTCACTGGCAATGTCCGCGCTGTTCCGGCTCTCATGCGTTTCTTATGTACTTAGCGTCTACTATTCGCGTAGATAAAGATAAGACAGTAGTGTGAACAGCGCTCCTACCCCTGGCCCCCACGGAATCGTGCGACAAGGCATATTTGGGAATGAAGCGGTGAGAGGATAAAGAGGATGGAACAGGCCACTGATGTGCGTTCGCTGATCGAGCAGGGCGACGCGCGCCTCAAGGAGATCGAACCGCGCGAGGCGGCGGCGCTCTATGCGCAGGCGGCCCAGCAAGACCCTACAGCGGTCGGCGCGCATTTAGGGCTGGCGGAGGCCAATTTCGCGCTGGGGCAATTTCCTATCGCCGTGCGGGCCTGTGAGGAGGTGGAACGCCTGGCGCCGGGAACGGCTGACGCGGCGCTCGCCCAGGCGATTACGCTGGTGATCGCGCGTCGCTACCAGGATGCGCTCACGCAGCTTGACCGCGTAGTGGAGCTTGACCCACCGCGCGCTTATGCCCATGCGTTGCGCGGCTACTGTCTGCGCCAGTTGCGCCAGACCTACGACGCCTCGCTGGCGGAATCGAAGGCGGCTCGCCTTTCGGGCACACACGATCTGCCCAAGCTCTTCCCTCCGGCTGCGCCGCCGCTTGCGACCTTCCCCGGCGCGGCAGGGTATCCGGGCGCACAAGCCTTCGGGGTTCCAGCGACGCCTGGCGCGCCGCCTCTCCCTGGCGATTCATCCTCCGCACGAATCGCCGGGCTGCGCCCCTGGAGCGAACGCTCCCAGATGGAGCGACAAATGGCGCGGGCGCGCTTCGTCACGCGTAATATCCCCGTCGTCACCTACACACTGATCGCCATCAATGTTGTGGCCTATCTCATCGGGGGGGCGCTGAGCGGGAATATTCTCTCGCCCGACATCAATAATCCGCTCTATGCCAACGGCGTCGAACTGGGCTATGTCTATGTCCAGCACAATCCCTGGGCTGTCTATCGCATCGTGACGGCGATGTTCCTGCATGAGAACATTCTGCACATCGGGCTGAATATGCTCTCGTTGTTCTTTGTTGGCATCGTCACCGAGCAGGTCTTCGGGCACTGGCGGTATCTGTTCATTTACATGATAACGGGCATTCTGGCAGGCGTTGCCGAACTCTTCTCGCTGAACTACGCCATCGTCAATCACCAGATCGTTTATGACGCCGGGTTGGGCGCATCAGGCGCGATCTTCGGCATCTTCGGCGCGTTTGGCGCATTCCTCTTCCTGCGGCGACGCTACCTGATGAACGCAAACTCGATCATCTTCCAATGGTTGTTCTGGCTGGCGCTCAATCTGGCGTTTACCTTCTCCGTGCCAGGGATTGCCATCGCAGACCACCTCGGCGGCGTGATCGCCGGTCTGATCTTGGGCGCGCTGCTGGTTCCCAGTTTCGCACGCCGCAGGTAGCCGGAGCCACGCAGGCAATAGGTGTATCGCGATGGCAAAACCTGAGACCACAGGGCGCACAACACGCACATTTCTGGCGCTTGGCGTGAGCGCCGAGGCGCGGCGCGCACTTGGACGGATACGCGCCTCACTGGCCCGTGCGCTGCCTGCCGTGCGCTTCGCCGATCTGGCGGGCGTCCACCTGACGCTGACCTTTCTGGGATCGCTCGACGCCGAACAACTGGCGCTGGCGACCGAGGGAGCTGAGGCCAGCGCGCACGCCTCTTCTCCATTCGATCTGACACTTGGGCGTCCCGGCTTCTTCGGCCCTGCGCATGCGCCGCGTGTTCTGTGGGTGGGCGTGGATGGTCAGATAGACCCCCTGCGGACGTTGCAGCGGCGCCTGGCCGATGAACTGGCGGCGCGCGGCTTCCCACGTGAGAGCCGCCCTTTCGCCGCCCACCTCACCCTTGCCCGCCTCAATCACCCACTTTCCCCAGAAGAGCAAACACGCCTGCAAACCGCTCTGGTTGCGCTGGCGCAGCTTCCCACACCCAATGCTCCCTGGCGCATCGAAACGCTCGACGTGATGGCCAGCGAGTTACGCCCTACAGGCGCGCGCTACACCCGTCTGCGCGCTTGCCCACTGGCTTCTCCCACATCCCCGCCAAATGGCGAGTAGTCTTCCTCCCCCAATGACCGACGCGCTTCCTCCATGTCCTGATGTACACACTAGAGTGACAGCAGTGTAGCATCGGCGAGGGGAATCATCTCATATGGCGATTGATGGATTTTATTGGGTGATCGAGGGCGCGCTGGCCGGTTCCCCGCGCCCAGGCGGCATTGGCGCCATACATGGCAGGCAGGGACACGGGAGATGGGAGCGCCCACAACCGGAAGACACAGAACAGAGCGCTAGGCGCCAGCTAGAGCAATTGGAAGATGATCTTGCCTGGCTGCGTACCCAGGGCATCGGCGCAATCCTTTCGCTGACCGAGAAGCCGTTGCCAGCCGAGGCAGTGGCCAAAAGCCAGCTCGCTGTGCTTCACCTGCCGGTTGATGATATGACCGCGCCCATACCGGAGCAGCTTGACCGCGCGCTTGCCTTTATTGATATGCAGCGCGGACAGGGGCGCGCCGTGGCCGTGCATTGCAAAGTGGGGCAGGGCCGCACAGGAACGGTGCTGGCAGCGTATCTGATTCGCGGTGGCGCCAGTGTCGAGAGCGCGCTCCACACCTTGCGCACGCTCAGCCCCGGCGCCATCAGCGCCCCGGAGCAAGAGCACGCCCTGCGCGCCTACGCCAACCGCCGAGACTGGATAGTCTAACCCGACGAGGATGCGGAATCCCTTTCGGCAGGCATTGCGACAACGCTATGGCGTCTGTTGCGCTTCAACTTGCGCTGGTGTAGACGATGGCGCCCGTGCAGGCGTAGCGGCTTCTCCCTCGCCGTAGAGAAAGCAGCGTGTCCAGTGGCCGCCGCCCAGGTCAGTGCGTCCGGGGAATCGCTCACGGCAGGCTGGCATGGCGTGCGGGCAGCGCGGATGAAAGCGGCAGCCGCTGGGCGGCGTGATCAGGCTGGGAATCTCGCCTCGCGCGGGCGGCGCCTCCGTCGTTGGCTGGCGGTCGGGGTCAGGCGCCGCGTTGATCAGCAGCCGTGTGTAGGGATGTTTCGGGCGTTGGATAACCTCGTCGCTGGGGCCGCCCTCCACCGATTGCCCTGCGTACATCACCAGCGTCTCCTCGGCAAAGTAGCGCGCACTGGCGATGTCGTGCGTAATGAACAGCACGGCAAGTTGCTCTTCGTCTTTGAGCCGCAGCATCAGGTTGAGCATATCCAGCCGGATCGAGACATCCAGCATCGAGACCGGCTCATCGGCAAGCAACACCTTCGGGCGTACAGCCAGCGCACGCGCAATGGCTACACGCTGCCGCTGGCCGCCGCTCAACTCATGCGGATACTTGCGCAGAAACTGGTCGGCGGGCGTCAGGCTGACGCGATTGAGCAATTCCAACGCCTGCTCTGTGACCTGCCGCGATGTCCGCGCGTAGCCATACAGACGCAAGGGACGGCTCAGGTGGTAGGCCACATCGTGAACAGGGTTCAGCGACGAGAAGGGGTCTTGGAAGACAAGTTGCACATCGGCGCGATACTCATACAGGCGCCCCTTTGTCACCGCCGCTCCCTGAAAGAAGATTGTCCCGGCGCTTGGCTCGTAGAGTCGCGCCAGCAGTCGCGCCACAGTGGTTTTGCCGCTGCCACTCTCTCCCACCAGCGCCAGCGCCCGCCCTTCATAGAGCGCAAGTGAGGTGTCTTCGACCGCATGGACGGCTCGTGGCTCGCCAAATGGATTGATCTGTTGCAGAGGGAAATACTTGCGCAGATGAACCGCTTCGAGAACCGCGCCTGGTGTGGGGTGGCTATTCGTATCAGGCGTCGCCGTCGGTTGTGGTGTTCCTCGCCTGAGAAGTTTCATCATGCTCATAACGATCCGCTTCCTTTCGCCAGGGCCTCATAGCCTGCCCTCATCTCGTCGGCGGTCGGTGGCTCCCCGGTCGCAGTTGGAGCATACAGATGGCAGGCGACGCGCGTTTGCTCCGCCGAGGGCTGCGGCAGTAGCTGTGGGAGCGCCGTCGTGCAGACCGGCATAGCAAGCGGGCAGCGTGGATGAAACGCGCAGCCCGACGGCACAGCTCGTAAATCTGGCGGTGAACCAGGGATACCAATCGCGCGCTGGCGTGGCCCGTGCAGCGAGGGGAACGAATGGATAAGCCCGTAGCTATACGGATGGCGCGGATGCAGATACAGGTCGCGCTGCGTCCCCTCCTCCACGATCCTCCCGGCGTACATAATAGCAACACGGTCGGCGATCTCAAGCAGCAGCGAGAGATCGTGTGTGATGAACAGCACGGCAAAGTTGAACTGCTCCCGAAGCCGCGTGATCTCGTTTAATATCTCGCGCTGCATGACCACATCGAGCGCAGTGGTTGGTTCGTCCATAATGATGATGTCCGGGTTGAGCGCGAGCGCAATCGCGATGCCCACCCGCTGGCGCATCCCACCGCTCAACTCATGGGGATAGCTACCGAGCCGATCAGGCGCGATTCCCACCAGACGCAACAACTCCGCCGCGCGCTGCTTGCGCTCGGTGGCGCTCATCTGCGGGCGATGTGTCCGCATCACATCCATGATCTGCGCGCTGATCGGCATGATGGGATTGAGCGAGTTCATGGCGCTCTGGAAGACAATCGCCAGTTCGTTCCAGCGAAAGGCGCGCAGGTTCGCAGGGGAAAGCCGGAGAATATCCGTCGGCCCTCCCGTCAGCGCGTCGTCACGTATGAATGCGTCCGACGATTCGGACACACTAAAGGAGCCATTTTGCCGCTTGTTGGCGCTGGCGTCACGCGGGAAAAAGATCGCCTCGCCGCCAGTGATGACGGCGGGCGGGCGCAACAGCCGCGTGATGGCGAAGACAAGCGTTGACTTGCCACTGCCGCTTTCACCTGCCAGCCCAAGGATTTCCCCACGCCGAAGCGTCAGGCTGACATCGCTGACAGCATGTACGGCGTCTTCCCCCACGCCGTAGTCTACACAAAGGCGCCGTATGTCAAGCACGGTCGCTGCGCCTGTCATGCCGCCCCTCCTTCTGCGCTCTGCCCATGTTCAGACTGCTCCGCTGGCGCCGCCGAGCGATTCCAGAGACGCCCCAGCGCCTTCCCAAACGGAGACCGCGCTCGCCGCTTCAGCTCGCGCAGGCGGGGGTCAGCTATCTCGTCAATGCCAAAATTGAGTAACGCCAGTCCACTCCCCAGAAGGGCGATGCAGAGGCCCGGCGGGGCAAACCACCACCAGGCCCCCTGCAAGAGCGCGCTGCTGCTGTAGGCGCTATAAAGCGTGTTGCCCCAACTCACCGTCGTGGTGTCGCCAAGCCCAAGAAACTCAAGCCCGGCCACCGCCAGCAACACCTGAATCGTCGTCGTAATGAAGCTGGCCGCCACAATGGCAATCTCGTTCGGAAAGATCTCGAAGAAGATGAGCCGCCAGGCACGTTCCCCGCTTGCACGCGCTGCCGTAACGAATTCGCGGTTGCGTATCGAGAGCGTCTGCGCGCGCATCACCCGAGCGCCCCACGGCCAGTTCGTGAGGGCGACAACCAACGCGATGGTGAGCGTCGAGTGGTTGAAGTATTGCACGGCGACGATGGCAAGCGGGAACGAGGGGATCACCAGGAAAACGCTTGTCACCAACGAGAGCGCGTCATCTATGATTCCACCGAAAAAGCCGCCAACCAGACCAACCGTGACAGAGATGGCGACGACGATCAGCCCCGTAAGAAACGACCAGAATAGCGAGGATCGCGTACCGATGACAAGCTGACTAAACAGGTCTTGTCCACTCTGGTTGGTGCCGAGCCAGTGCGCCGCCGAGGGGGGCTGCGTGATGGTCAGCGTATACGAGAGCGGACTCTCATGCACAAATAGCGGCCCAAAGAGCGCAACCAGCACAAAGAAACCGACAATGCCGCTTCCAGTGGCGATCTTGCGATTCGTCGTCAGAAGTCGCCACAGATTGCCCAGCAGCGCAAACCACCTGGGCGTGGCAGGTCGCGTATGTGGCTTTGCTCTCGCTGAAGGGATCGCAGCCTGTGGCGCTGGCGACACCTGGGAAGCCTGGGAAGGTGGAGAAGGTGGCGCCTGGTTCATCTCATGCTGTCCTTTCCAGGCGCGTGCGCGGATCGAGCACGGTGTAGAGCAGATCAACAATCAGGTTCATCACGACAGTCACAATGATGACCAACAAAAGAATGCCGTCGGCCAGCGCGTAATCCTGATTCTGGATGGCCTGGTAGAGCGCGAAGCCAATGCCTGGGTAGGAGAAGACGATCTCCACAAGCAACTGCCCCCCAACCACCGCGCCAATCGCGATGGCGAAGCCGGTGACGCTGGGCAAGAGGGCGTTGCGCGCGGCATAGGCGAACATGACCCGTCGCGAGGTCAGCCCCTTGGCGCGCGCCATCAGGATGTAGTCTTCCGAGAGCGTGGTGATCATCGAATTGCGCATCGTCAGCATCCACCCCGCGACCGTCGAGACGACGAGCGTCAGCGCCGGAAGAACAGCATGCTGAGCCGCGCTGAGGATAAAGTCTAGATTCCAGCCCATCGTGGTTGTGCTTGAGTCATACCCGTCTGAGAAGGGAAACCAGCCCAACTTGAACCCAAGAAAGTAGACCGCGACAAGCGCCAGCCAGGGATAGAGGATCGAATAGAGAAAGGTCATGACCGACGACAGCGTGGTGTCGAGCGCAGAACCCCGTTTCCACGCCATGAACACGCCAATCAGCGTGCCAAGCGTGAAGCTGATCACAACGCTCATAGTGAGCAGCGCCAGTGTCCAGCCGATATTCTGAGCAATGACATCGCTGACATTGGCGGGAAAATAGGTGATGGAGACGCCAAGATTGCCGTGCAGCAGATTGTTGAGATAGTGTAGGTACTGCAACCACAGCGGATCGGTTGTGTCCACCCCAAACTCCGCCTCGAGCGCCTTCCTGGTGGCTGCGCTCACAGCCCCATGCTGCGCGAGCCGAAAAAAGACTGCGTCGGCAGGGTTGCCAGGCGCGAGGCGCGGCAGGAAAAAGTTCACTGTCACGGCAGCCCAGATCGCCAGAAGGTAAATTCCAAGGCGGCGAAGTAGACGTTTCATCTGCGCCTCCCCTATATGTCCATCGACGTCCATCCACGTCCATCACACTGTCGCGCCAGCTTGTTTAGAGCTTCCCTATGCGTCGCGCGCAAAGCGCATTATAACATGGGCGGAGCATAGATGAAACAGAGATGGATCAAGAATGGAACCTGGATAGCATAGCGTAATAGCACGGTTTGCGGAAAGACTGCGCATGGTCTGGCCCTGTGCAGTCGCCCCTGTAGATGTGTAGGAGAACCCCCTCCCCGTTACAGGAAGGGGGCGAGTCTTGGGAGCGTTGCTCCCACTACGCAGGCGTAAGATGCAAGATCACTTGCTCATTGTCGCCAGCGGGAAGAGAATACGCAGAACCAACGGCATACAGGTTCTGAGGCGTTGGCCAGCCAACCCAGTGTACCGTCGTGTATTCGAAGAACTGCACAGCGTCGAGCACTGGAATCACAGGCAACTCATTCACCATGATGTCGGTCAACTGCATGATGTCGTTCTGCTGCCGCGTCGGATCGGAGGTCGAGGCGTAGTCGTTGAGCAGTTGATCCGTCTTCGCGTCTTTCCACTGCGACCAATCGGTGCCGTTCGCCCCGCCGATGTGCGTGCTATGCAGCAGCGGCTCGAGGTAATAGTACGGCGTCGGGCCAAAGAAGCCACCAGACATCAACAACTGGAAGTGCCCGGTTGCGCGGTCGGTGCGGAAGGCAGTGTCCGACACTTTGTTCAGTGTCAGGCCAATACCCGCCGCCTGGAGATTCTGCTGAGCAATCCCCAGGTCTGCGACGTAATCGGAGTAGTCGCCGGGCACCGTCACCGAGAACGAGAGCTTACGGCCCTGCTTATCGACGTAAATGCCATCAGACCCCTTGGTGAAGCCTGCGTTTTTCAGGATCGTATCAGCCGCGCTGGCGCTGGCGGCCGGGAAAGAGGGAAGTGTCCCATTGTACTTCGGATCGAGATACTTTTCCTGGCCGGGCATCAGGCCGGTTGGGCTGGCGGGCTGCTCGAACCCTGCCTCACCGGAGACCGACATCGCATGGCGATCCAACGCCGCGCTGATCGCCTGGCGAACCGGCAGTTGGCTCAACAGCGGATCGGTCAGATTGGGAATGATCTGCACAGGCACGACAGGCACCGGCTCCGAGAAGTTATGCGCCGGGTCTTTGCTGACAAACGCCGACTGCACCGCCGGATCGAAGATGCCCGTCCAGTCGGCCTGGCCGCTAGCCATCTTCAGGAGCGCCGTGTCATTGCTGTTGACAACCGGATAATCCAGTTCGTCCACCTGCACCTTGCTGGCCTGCCAATAATGCTGGTTCTTGACATACTTGATGAGCTGTGGTGAGAAACTCGCCAGTGTCATAGGGCCAGTGCCAACAGGGGACGGATTGATGTACTTGGCCGGATCGCCAACGTTCGCCCAGAGGTGCTGCGGCACGATGTAGGTACCCTCGATGAACGGTACCTCGGTCGGCGCGGGCGTCTTGAACAGCATGGTGACGGTCGTCGCGTCGGTCGCCGTCACGCTTTGCAGGAATCCCCAAAGCCCTTGCGCGTCTGCGTCGGGATACTGCTTGAGTAGATTGAAGGTGAAGGCGACATCGCTGGCGCTAAATGGCTTGCCATCCGACCAGGTGACTCCCTGCCGGATCGTAAAAGTCAGCGTTTTGTTATCGGGACTGAGCGTGTGCCCGGTCGCCAGCATTGGCGTTTCCTGACCGGTGACACCATTGACGTATTCCAGGTTCTCGTAGAGCAACCCCTCGACGCCACAGTTGACATTTGGGCTGAACGGACTCATGTCTTCCGTGTAGGAACCGCCGACGGAGCAGATCGCCGTCAGCACATGCTTTGACGACGCATTGGAACTCCCACCACACGCCGCAAGCAAAACTGGCGCGAGGGCGAACAGACAGAGTACGCCAAAAGAGACGATGCGCGTTGGCTTTGGCATCGTCAACCTGAGCGAGGTGAAAGGCATGGAACCCTCCCCTGAGTTCGAAGCAATGGCGAGTTCGGATCAAAGGGATCGCCGATGATCCACTCAGCAGGTGTAACAAGATTGAGGAAAAGGACTGTTTCCGACCGTTACCAACCGTTACCGAGATGAAGAGCAATCACCCCTGGCTGACACGCGCTCCTTTCTGAATATGTCGTCAACATAGCAGCTGCGGGCAGAAGACAACCTCCCGGTGTGATGCGCCCGTCGCCGGACGAGTGTTTGTGTTCGTATTGGCAAGTGTACCCTACTTCGGAGAGATTGTCAATATGTCTAGACCACTAGACCAAAAACTTCGTAACATATACCATAGGACTGGCCAACGTCTACCTAACGTCTACCTAACGTCTACCCTGCGCATTCCCATGTATTCCCGTTTTCCACCTGCTTCACCATGTGAAAGGGCGTCCTATGAGTTCGCTACTTGAACAAGAGATCGCAAGCCAGCCTGAGGTCATCTCAGGACTTCTTGCCAGCGAAACTGAGCATATCCAGGAGATCATCGCTCAGCTTCCACCTTTCAGCTACGCGCTGATTGCCGCGCGTGGCTCATCGGATCACGCCGCGCTCTACGCGACCTACGCCTGGGCCGCGCTGGTGGGCATTCCTGTGGCGCTGGCCACCCCCTCGCTCTATACGCTCTACCATGCCGCTCCCCGCCTCGATGGCGCGCTGGTCATCGGTATCTCGCAATCGGGCGCCTCGCCAGACATCCGCGCCGTGCTGGAAGAGGGCAGGCGCCAGGGGCGACCCACACTGGCGATCACCAACGATGGCGCGTCGCCGCTCGCAACGCTGGCTGACCATGTGGTGGAACTGCACGCCGGGGCTGAACGCAGCATCGCCGCAACCAAGACCTACACCGCGCAGCTTGCTGTGATCGCCGCCTTCGCCGCGCTGTGGAGCGGCCAACCCGAACGCCTTGCCGAACTCGAACGCCTGCCCACGTTGGTGGCCGCAACGCTGGCGGAGACCAGTGAGATCGCCAAACGCGCCGCGCGCTATCGCGACATACGCGACTGCGTGGTGATTGGGCGTGGCTATAACTATGCGACCGCGTTTGAGCTTGCGCTCAAGCTCAAAGAGCTGACCTACACCATGGCGATCCCCTACTCGTCAGCGGATTTCCGCCATGGCCCCATCGCCACCATCGAGAGCGGCTCCCCAGCCATCTTGATCATGCCGGGCGGCGCTGTCTTCGACGATATGCTCGATCTAGCGAGCGATCTACAACGCCGCAACGCCGATCTCCTGGTGATCTCCGAGGAACCCCAGGCGCTTGCCCTTGCCACGACGCCGCTTCCTCTGCCAGGCGCGGCGCCGGAGTGGCTCAGCCCGATCACAGCCATTTTGCCCGGTCAACTGCTTGCCTTGCATCTCGCGCTCGCCAGGGGAGCCGATCCCGATGCGCCACGCGGCCTGCACAAAGTGACACGTACGCTGTGATGGGCCAAGTGGAGGCCTCTGGCGTGGAGCAGAGTCGCGGAGCCGCTGCGACACACATCCACGCCATGCCGCCTGCGTGCATGTCATTCCTCGGCGTTCTCTTGCGCATCAGCGCCAGGCCGCTCACGCCATGCCTCGGTGGCATAGGCCAGCCGCCCACAGCAGTAGGTGGCCTGAAGCGTCAGCGCGTCATCAAACACCAGGAAGTCGGCGTCATAGCCTGCGCGTAGCAGCCCTTTGTGGTCGGCGACGCCCGCCGCATGCGCAGGATTCTGGGTAAGCATACCCACAGCTTCGCGCAACGAGACGTTAGTCATTGCCAGGATATTGCGCAGCCCTTGCTCCATCGTGAGCACGCTGCCCGTGATCGTGCCGTCGGCAAGTCGCGCCACCCCGTGGACAACCCGCGCCGCCTGGCCGCCAAAGTCGAACGGCAGATCGCCATAACCTGCCCCGGCAAGCGCGTCGGTGATGACGATGGTACGCTCTGGCCCCAATATCTTGACGAGAATGTTGACCATTGCCGGATGGACGTGTACCCCATCGGCAATCACCTCGCCATATACCTGTGGCGCCTGGGCGACTGCGCCCAGTGGGCCGGGAGTGCGATGATAGAGCGGGCGCATGGCGTTGTAGCAGTGGGTGGTATGTGTGGCGCCAAGCGCAATGGCTTCAAGCGCCTGTTCGTAGGTCGCGTCGGTATGGCCGATGCTCACGGTGACGCCAGCCTCCACAAGGCGACGGATCATGGCCGCCGCTCCTGGCAACTCGGGGGCGAGGGTGACAATGCGCAGTCGTCCCTGCGTGAGAGAAAGGATGAGCTCAAGCTCGGCCTCGCTTGGCGCGCGCAGCCAGGCCGGGGGATGCGCTCCCCGACGTGCCTGGCTGATGTACGGCCCTTCCAGGTGAATCCCCAGCGGGCGTGCGCCCTCCTGTGGCTCCTCGATTGCCGCGACACCCGCGCGAAGTTGCGCCTCCGGTAAGCCATCCGGCACACCGACCACAGCAATCAAAAACGAGGTCACGCCTGTCGTTGGCGCCCAACGCGCATACGCCTGAATCTCTGATGCGTCGGTTGTTTGCAGGTTGTAGCCGCCGCCACCATGCGTATGCACGTCAATGAAGCCAGGCATGAGCGTCATGCCAGTCGCGTCAATGACGACGCCTGGAGCTTCCTCCATCCGCGCATCCACTGCCGACTGTTCGCCGCTGACAAACCGGATGTGCGAATCATCAATGGTCAGGTGGCCGGGAGACGGGTCTCTGGTGGCGTCAACCAGCCGGGCGCCGCGTAGCGTATACCTCATGTATGCGTTCTCCGCTCATACTTCTTGACATGGGCCGCTTTCCATGTCATCATAAATGATACCATATGGTCTATACAACATACTGACTATACCATTTGTCAAGGGTATGGCGCTGATGCGAGGAAAGGCGGGGGCAAGGCAAGTGAGCAGGCAGGCAGAGGTAGCAACGCCATGCCTGCAAGTTTTCGGCTATAATTTGGCTAACGCCTCCCCTGGAGAAGTCAGCCAGTGGAGGGATAACCGAAAGGATAGGCTAGGTTTCGCATGAGCACGATCTACAGAAAAAGTCCTGTGCCTCGCTACCATCAACTCAAAGAGATTTTGCGTGAGCGCATTCGTTCAGGCGAATGGCAGCCGGGTGATCTCATTCCATCAGAACGCGAACTGAGCGAGACCTATCACATTAGCCGCATGACCGCTCGCCAGGCGCTCACCGATCTCGTCAACGAAGGCATCTTTTATCGCGAGCAGGGACGTGGCACCTTCGTCACACGCCATAAGATCACGCAGCAGTTAATGCGCCTCACCGGATTCACCGAAGATATTAGCGCGCGTGGACAGCAACCCAGCACAAAGGTACTCTCCGCCGAGATGCGCCCGGCTGATGATCTGACCGCCACGCGGCTGCGCATTGAGCCGGGTACACCGGTCTTCAGCCTTCAGCGGCTGCGCCTTGCCGACGCTGAACCGTTGGCCATCGAGTCATCGCAGCTTCACTTCAAGGGCTGTGAACGTCTGCTCCAGGAGAACCTCGAAGAGCAATCGCTCTACCATGTGATCGAGGCAAAATATGGGTTTCCACTGATGGAGGCCGAGCAGGAGCTTGAAGCGGGTCTGGCGGGAGAGGAGGAAGCAAAGCTCCTCGCAATTCCCGCTGGCAGCGCCGTGCTGTTCACCCGCCGCACCACCTACACCGAGCGAAACGAACCAATCGAATATGCGAAGTCCATCTACTGCGGCGCCAAATACACATTCTATGCCCACCTGCGGCGCGATCAACTCTTCGCGTAGTTTTTCGTGTTCTTTGACGTTCCCAGACTCAGATGTGATATCCCTCTACGTCTGCCCCAGGAGCATGAGCATGTCGCACGATGTCGAGCCACCTGATGAGACGATCTCCGAGACGGCGTTCTCCACCCTCGAGACGGAGAAGATCAATCCCGCCACCATGGAGATTGATCGCCAAAGCCCCCTGGATGTGGCGCAGGCGATCAACACCGAAGACGCCACCGTTGCGGGCGCCGTCGCGCGCGAACTGCCCCAGATCGCCAGGGCAATCGAAGCAATAGCGGCGCGCCTGCGCAACGGCGGCAGGCTCATCTATATGGGCGCAGGCACATCTGGTCGCCTGGGCGCGCTCGATGCTGTCGAATGCCCGCCCACCTTCAACGTCTCGCCTGAGATGGTCGTCGCGCGCATTGCCGGTGGCTCCTTCGCGCTGACCGAGGCAAGTGAGCGCGCTGAGGATGACGCCGCTGCCGGGGAAGAGGATGCGCGCAGTTTGGGCGTCTCTGCGCGCGACGCGCTGGTTGGGATCACCGCGAGCGGCCGCACACCCTACGTGCTTGGCGCGGTCGCCTATGCGCGGATGCAGGGCGCGCTCACCATTGGGCTTGCGTGCAACGCCAAGACGCCACTGGCGCATATCGTGGACATCAACATCGCCATCGTGGTTGGCCCCGAGGTCATCAGCGGCTCGACACGGATGAAAGCAGGAACCGCACAGAAAATGACGCTCAATATGTTGAGTACGGGAGCAATGATTCTGCTAGGCAAAACGTATGGCAACCTCATGGTGGATCTGCAAGCGACCAACGCCAAACTGCGCCGCCGCGCGCTGGAGATCGTGCGCCAGGCGACGGGGTCAGACGCTGACGCCGCCGCTGAACTGCTGCGCGCCACAGATGGTGAGGTCAAGACGGCCATTCTCGTCGCATGCACTGGCCTCACCCCTGAGCGCGCCAGAGAGCAGCTTGCCGCGTATGGTGGCGCCTTGCGGGCGGCGTTGGAAGCGAGCGCCTAGATGCGTTCGACTGAAGAGACTCCACACGGCGCGTACTTCCTCGGTGTAGATGGCGGCGGCAGCAAAACGCTTGCCGTCCTTGTAGACGCCGCAGGCAGAGAGCATGGTCGTGGGCTGGCAGGCGGCGCGAACGCTCAGGCCATAGGCATCGAGGCAGCGGTCGCCCAGATACGGCTGGCTGTTGCGGCGGCGACCTCCGCCAGCGGATGCCAGGCGCCGTTTGCCGCCGCCTGGTTTGGCCTCGCGGGGATAGACACATCGCGCGATCACAGCTTGCTCCTGCCACATCTGTGCGTGCTGGCGAATGTCGTCCACTTGACGAACGACGCGGAGTTGACCCTTGGCGCATTGCCCGGTTGCGTTGGCGTCGCGCTCATCGCGGGCACCGGCTCAATCGCGCTTGGGCGCAACGCCAGTGGCGCGCAGGCCCGCGCTGGTGGTTGGGGGCATCTGGTGGGGGACGAGGGCAGCGGCTATGACCTGGGTCGCCACGCGCTCCAAGCAGCCTTGCGAGCGGCGGATGGACGTGGCCCCGCCACCCAACTGCTCGACAGCATCCTCGCCACCTGGGAGTTGCGCAATCCAGAGGATCTCATCAGCCGTGTCTATCCATCAGGTGACAAGTCAGAGATTGCGCGCATTTCGCGGCTCGTCTTCGCCGCCGCACAGCATGGAGACCCCGTGGCCAGGCGGATCGTGCGACGAGGCGCCGCTGAACTGGCGCTGGCGGCGCTCACTGTCAGCAAGGCGCTTGGATTTGACGCTGGGGTTCTGTCGCTGGCGCTTGGCGGAGGGGTGTTGCTGCATGAAACCGACCTGCGGGACGAGGTTGTGCAGCTCATACGCCGTAAACAGGCGGTCGAATCGGTCGTTCTTGTCGAGGAGCCTGCGGTGAGCGCGGCGCGGGCTGCTGGCAGCCTGCGCCAAACCGCAAAAACGATGGAGGGCAAGTGATGGTAGATGCAATTGCAGGCAGGAGCGATAAGATGGCGCGCCTATCCGAGGGCATGACGCTAGAACAGCAGATCGGCCAGACGTTCATGGTGGGTTTTCACGGCCATACCCCATCGAGCGATGTGCTCGATTTGATTGAAAAGCGGCAGGTGGGCGGCGTCATCCTCTTTACCCGCAATGTGCACGACGCCGCGCAAACGCAGGCGCTCACCAGCAGCCTGCAAGCCCACGCCCGCGCGGCTGGTCATCGCTTCCCTTTGCTCATTGCAACCGACCAGGAAAACGGATTGGTACAGCGGTTCGGCGCGGCGATCACTCCATTCCCCGGCGCGATGGCGCTTGGAGCCGCAGGTTCCGCAGAGTTGGCGCGCGAGGTGGCGAAGGCGACCGGCCAGGAGCTGCGCGCGCTTGGGGTCAACATGAATTTGGCCCCCGTCGCGGATGTCAACAACAATCCGGCGAATCCGGTGATCGGAGCACGCTCCTTTGGCGAAGACCCTGAGATGGTGGCGCGCCTTGTCGCGGCGTCGGTGGAGGGCTATCGCGCCGCCGGAGTCATCGCGACACTCAAGCACTTCCCAGGCCACGGCGACACCGCCACCGATTCGCACGTCGCCCTGCCGGTTGTCCCCCACACACTTGAACGTTTGGAGCGCATCGAGCTGCTTCCGTTCCGGCGTGGAATCGCGGTGGGAGCCGACGCCATCTTGACGGCGCATCTCGCTCTGCCGCAGGTCACAACGGACGGAGACACGACGCCTGCCACGCTTTCAGCGGATGTCCTCACTGGGTTGTTGCGCAGGCAGCTTGGCTTCACTGGTGTAGTGGTCTCCGATTGCCTGGAGATGGAAGCCATCTCGCAAGGCGTTGGCGTAGCGGCTGGCGCAGTGCAGGCGCTAGGCGCAGGCGTTGATCTCGTCCTGGTCTCGCATCGCGCCGAACGCCAACGCGCCGCGCTTGCGGCGGTGCGCACCGCTGTCGAACGAGGAGAGCTTACATCAATGGTGATTCAGCAGGCTGTGGAGCGCGTGCTGCGCCTGAAGGCGCGCTACCTCTCGTGGGACACGCTGCCAACCACAGCCGCGCTCGACACACTTGGCGGGCCAGAGCGCCAGCGTTTGAGCGCCGACGCCTACACGCGTTCAGCGACGCTCGTGCGCGACAAGGCTGGCCTGATTCCCTTGCATCTAGCGCCAACCGCCACTATCCTGATCATCAACACACCGGGCGGCGATGTCAGCCAGGCGATAGATATTGCCTACGCCGAGCAGGACATGATGGCCAGCGTCAGGCGCTACCACGCGAACGTGAGCAGTGTCTTTGCGCATGATGATACCGGTGAGCAGCGCAAGGCGCTTCGTGAAGCAATCGCAGCCGCAGAGCTTATCATCCTGCCGACATTGAACGTTTTGCACGATCCCCAGCGACTCGCTTCGTTCCGCTCACTGCTGGCGCGACTCTCAGAGGCTTCCATTGGCGCCCGTCTCATCGGGATGGCAATTGGCTCCCCCTATGACGCAGCGGCCCTCCCGGAGGTTCCAACCTATCTGGCGACCTATGAGTATACGCGCCCCGCGCTGGACGCGGCGGTGAACATCATCTTCGGCGCGGCTCAGCCACAAGGCCGCGCCCCTGTAACACTCTAGCTATCCCTCTTCCGCCAACATCAGTGGCGCTTACTTTGGGAAAGTGGAAAGTTGGGCGCCCTCGAACGGCATGGCACAGCCACCAGCACCAACTGGTCGGGCTATGCTGTCACTGGCGCGAATGGCGCCTACACCGATGTCAAAGGCTCCTGGGTCGAACCGAGCGTACTGGAAAGGGTGAGCCAGCCTGTCTACCCTTGTCTCGGCGCGTCTACGATGCTGATTTCATGGGAAACGATGTCTGGCTTCGTCTGCCAGCGCCTTGCGTGATTGTTGTCAAAGTTGTTGTCAATGCCGTTCTCTCTTTGCACAGCACAAGTGTCTGTTTCTGCGTGACTGCTACCTGTGGCTTTGGAGTCCTAATTCGCGCTTTTTGTCGTTGTATGGCGAATGTCGGGACATGCCGTTGTAGCGCGGATTTGCCAGGCTGTGTGTTTGTCATGTGCCGCCAGATGTCGTGTTTCACCGTCCGCGTTGGAGGCAAAATTGGGGGCGCTTGGGGGCAAGGTATAATGCGCGGATCATAATACCTGGCATTGTAATAATCCAGCCGGT
>JAJPIU010000111.1 GCA_021324535.1 Pseudomonadota bacterium | reverse complement strand
GAGCGGGATCGATTGCGCGACCAGCGTCGCGCCCATCGCAGCCGCTGAGCCGGTCAATACCAGCACCTGCCACGCCATCGCCGTGAAGAACGCGCCATCGCCCACCGCCGAGATGGTCTGGCCGCTCCAGAGCAGCGCGAACCGACGTGAACGCAGCGCCCGCGCAAACCGCGCCCGCCGCGTGATTGCCCTCAGCATGGCGCCTCTCCTTCCTGCCTTTCCTGCTCATCGTTCCGCAAAACAAATTGCTCACCCCCGCGCAAAAGCATCGCCAGCGCCTCGCCACGCAGGGTAAAATACGTGCGGTGGGCGCGCCGCTCCACCCACAACACGCCGATTCGCGAGAGCGCGTCCAGGTGGTGCGAGATGGTCGCGCCCGACATTCGCAGTTTCGCTGCAAGCTCCTGTCCATAGTGCGGGCGCTCCGCCAGCAGCCGCACGATGCGCAATCGCGAGGGGTCGCCAAGCGCCGCATACACTGTCGCCCAGCGTTCAAGTGGATCGCTGATGCGTCCCAGCGTCGATTGCCGACGCATAGGCGCTTCCAGGGGAGGAGCCAATATCTTCTGTGCGCCCACCATGATGATGAATGGCTCATAGCTCAGGCCGTCGAAGAGCGACCGCCTTACCTCGTGGTAATACGCTATCTGTCTTCTATCAAGCAGCGAAACCGGCGCCAATACCACTGGCGCGAAGTTCACCAACTGGGCCGTCTCGCCCAACCATTCCGGCGCGCGCCCTGTTGTGGCCACCAGGGCGCGTAGGCGCTCGGCGGCGCGTTCACGCTCACCGCGTAACTGCGGCTCAAGCACAGAGTAGACCTGCGTAGAGTGTGCCTGAAGCGTCGCCAACAGATCAGCGCGTTCCGCCTCGGGTTCAGCCAGTATACTCAGCAGCAGACGGCGCTGGCGCGCGGTGAGCCGCAGATGCTGCTCGACGAAGCGATTGGCAAGCGCACGATCTTTCGTCAATGCCAACAGGTCATCGGCCCCCAATGGCGTTGAGGGATCGATCATTGCTGAGGTCACAGCCACCCGCAGAAAATCTGCCAGGGGAAGCTCAGCTAACGCGCGTAGAAACTGCTCGATAGTCTTCGGCTCATTCTGTGAGGGCGCCAGGGTGGGAATCAGCGCCATATACGCCAGCCCTATCGCATCAGTGGGATCGCCAAACCAGCGTTGAGCGCGTCGCCATTGCTCCACAGTCAGCCCTCGCGCTGTCTCTTCCTGCCAGGCGCGCCAGTGGCTCACAGTAACCATTTCTTTGAGATGGTTACTGTGAGCCACCAGCATGCGCAGACTCACCAGCAACTCATACGCTGGTGATACATCCACCACAGGCGCCGACGCGGCGGGAACCAAGAGAAGCGCATCGGAAGAATTGTTGGACATCATGAAGTTCTCATACAGAGCTAAACATCTCTTTCGACATTGGTCTAATAATAGACATTAGACAATCGTCTTGTCAAGTAAGTCGTCAGGAAGGATGAGCATGTTTCACAACTTTCGTAGGTTGAGAGAGTATGTCCACAATGTGGCAAAGGTGTATGTTGTGGATAGCTCGCTTTGGATGGCCTCTGCTCTTCTCTCTTATAGAGATCAAAAAGAAGAAAGAGATCTCGTAGTAGGTGGTAGTAGGGGCTGTGGATAGTGGGGATAACCTGTCTTGCCTGAGCAGACCGGCGTAGAGCAACTCCTCTTGAAATCAAGCCTCGGAGGCGCTATCGCACAATGCGTCGAGACGTTGTAGCTCCCCAAATTTTGTTGATAGCCTCCGTAGAAATGTGGGATGAATTGTCCCCAATTGTTGATGAATTGGGGACAATTCAAGAGCGCATCCACAACACCCACAATGTTTCCCCAGCGTTATCCCCATGCGCCGTGGACAGCTTTTCGCCTGTCAACACCTTTCCCCAGGCTATCCACTGGATTGTCCACAGGGGTGCATATAAAAAGGGGGTAGTCATCCACCAACTATAGGCGCCTCGCCCACGAGTTATCCACTGTTTTTCGAGGTTATCCACAGGTCTATCCACACCTTCAAGCGCCTTGCAGTTTCACCTTTCGCCTCGGCGCCGCTGGAAAAAACCGCAGGACTTATACACACTTTGGGCCACTTGTCCACACTTTCGGGCTATTTATCCACGCACAACAGCGAATTTTTGGCCAATGGAGGCGTCAGAGACCGCAGACGCGCGGTTGGTAAGCATTGGGGCCTGACGGCACACATATCCTTCCCTATTGCCGAGTATGCGGCTCGTTTCCTTGTCATTGGCGGAAAATGGGGTATTCAAACGTGCCCTGCCCAGCGCAAGAAGTTATCCACAGGGGACGTGGATAACTTGGCGAAGTGTGGATAAGTCTCCCTGTCGAGAAAGCGTTTCAAAGTGGTTATCAGGGGCCTTTAGCGCGCTAAGAACGCCGTATGCTTATTCAGTTTTCAGCAGCGCCAATGCGCGCTCAATCTCATCTGGCGCGCCCAACACCGGGAAAATACTCAGCCCTGTCGCCAGCCGCAGGCGCCGGAGCGCCTGCCCATCCTGTGGGTGCTCCATTGCGACAGTGAGCGTAGTACGTGTGCGGCCAATAGGAATGGCGCGTAATTCACTGGCCAGCTCATAAGGGATGGCGCGCTGGCACACCAACGTCAACCGCGCTGGCAAATGAATGAATGGCGCGCCCACCGCTTCGGCGCGTCGTCGCAATGTGGCGCTTACCTGTGCCTCTGTTGTTTCTGCGTCTCTTTCTCGCCCGCTTGTTGGCGCCAAAGGCATGTTTGAAGAGGTGGCTGAAGAGATGGGCAGTGGAAAGGTTCGCGCGAAGTGGATGAATCGCATACATGCTGTGGGAGAGAGCGCAAGCTGGATGTGTGGTTCACACGCCTGTGTGAACAGCGCATCCATATCTTGCTTGTCCGTATGTTCCGGCAAACCGCCTGTTTTCCGATGACTTCTCGGACGATTTTCGGCTGGATGTGGTAATCTTGCCTGCTCGCTCTCGCCGCCAGGCGCATAGCCAATGCCCAGCGTCAGGGAAGGAGGCCCATCGGTATTGGTGTGGCGCGTGTGCCGGGAAGAGCGACGCCCTGCGCTGGGAAGGGGCATTTGTTCGTGTTGCCCCAGCACAGTCACAGCCTCCACAATACGCTGAAAAACACAACGCGCGCCATCCGGCCCCGACGTGTGGAGCACAATAGCAATCCCTTCATCTACCACGATCAGGTCATCGGTATGACGGATGACCGTGCGGATGTGGCTGGCAAGCGCCTGGAAAAGCTCCTCCGGGGCGGCCAATGGACGCAGAACATTCTCATGCTTCGTTGTAGCGTCTCCAAGGAGGCGGACGATCACCAGGCTGTCATCAGACGCCGCATGCCAGTGCTGCTCCACAGCGAAGCGAAGACGTTGAGCCAGCGGTGGCAGGGAAATCTGCGGTCTCTGCGTGCGTGATCGCACATTCATACGGCTACCCTTCCCAGTGATGTTAAGGTATGGCGGTACGCATTCCATACAATGCGCTAGGTATTTTTGGCGCGAAGCGAGTGACAACAGCGAGTGTATCGCGTTAGGCGATACCTTTCAGCCACCGAAAAGGGGTAAGATGATTGAGATGTGGTTGAGATTTTGCGCAGAGCAGGGAAGATGCAAAAAGACGTCAGATGTTTCCAGGACGGTTCACGTCTTGGAAGCGTCTGACACATGTACATACGGAAATAGTGGATCAGGAATGTCAGGCGCCTATGCCGCGCAAGATGAAATCGAGGACGAAGCGGCCAAGGCAGAATACTCCCCCAAGCAGCGCAACGTAAGCCAGGGTTCCGGCGCCCCATACAATGGGGTTGTCGGGACTGATGTTGAGATAAAGAAGAGATGCCCAGACGCCTACGACAACTCCAATGATACCCACCGGCAACGCCCACCAGTTGATAGGTGGTTTCCTGTACGTTGATGGTGTCTCGCCCATGATAGCTCCCCCTTGTTGAACATCGAACAATGATGAACCGGCGCATGGTTTGCTTGCGACGCCAGGGGCCAGCATTTGGCGGCAAAGCGTCTCTGCATACGCGCCTGCTACGTATTATAAACTATACGCAACATGTTGGGAATATGTCACATCGCGACTTTTTCAAGCCTTCCAAGCCGCCTACTTTTCGCAGCCATCATCTTTTCCGATACTCCGGTACAGGCAGCGTCTCATAGTCGCCAGTGTCGCGGAGCGCCTGAGCCACCGCGCGCACCGTATCCAGCGAGGTCAGGCAGGGAATACCTTCCTCCACAGCGGCGCGCCGAATGCGAAAGCCGTCTTGAATCTCTATTCCCTCACGTACGCGGCCACGCCCGCCTGTGATCGTGTTAATGACCAGATTCACGGTGTGTGTGCGGATCAGCCGCAGGATGGTTTGATCCTCATCGCTGATACGCGCCACGCTCTCGGCCTGCAAGCCCGCATCTGTCAGCAGCTTTGCCGTGCCGGGCGTCGCATAGAACCGATAGCCTAGCGCGCCAAGCTCCTGCATGATGGGCAGCGCCTCGGCTTTGTCGCGCGTGGCGATGCTCACAAAGGCCACGCCATCGCGTGCGGGTGGCTCGATGCTCGCCGCGATCAACGCCTTGCGCAGCGCCGCCGGATAGGTCTTGTCAATGCCCATTACCTCGCCTGTGCTTTTCATTTCCGGGCCAAGCGCCATCTCTGCCCCTGCCAGCTTCGACATCGAAAAGACCGGCCCTTTCACCGCGACAAGCGGCTGCGTCGGCCAGAGTCCGTCGGGGAAGCCGCCGTAGCCAAGCGCAGCGAGCGTCTCGCCAAGCGCGATGCGTGTGGCAAGCGGAGCCATCGGCACACCCGTCACCTTGCTCAGGAAAGGAACCGTGCGCGAGGCGCGTGGATTGACCTCCAAGACGTAGACGTTCTCGCCTGGGTTCTCCGTTGGCTCTGTCACCACAAACTGCGCGTTCATCAGCCCTCGCACGTCCAGCGCATGGGCGATCTCGCGGGTGTAGCGCGCCACTGTGGCGATCTCATCGGGTGAGAGGCTGCGCGTGGGATAAACGGCGAAGCTATCGCCGGAGTGGACACCCGCGCGCTCGATATGCTCCATGATGCCGGGAATCAATGTCTCATGGCCGTCGCAGAGCGCATCCACCTCGATCTCACGTCCGCTGAGATAGCGGTCAATCAAGATGGGATGTTCGCCAAATTGCGTGACCACGCGCCGCACATAGCCTTCGAGCGCGGCGTCGGTACGCACGATCTCCATCGCGCGGCCGCCCAGCACATACGACGGACGCACCACCACCGGATAGCCGATCTCATCAGCGACGCGCAGCGCCTCGTCAACCGACAGCACCGCCGCTCCACGCGGACGTGGCACGCCAAGTCGCTCCATCAGCGCATCGAAACGGCGGCGATCCTCAGCGAGGTCTATGCTATCCACTGAGGTTCCCAGGATGGGCGCGCCCGCCTGAGCCAGCGGAGCCGCCAGACCAATGGCTGTCTGCCCGCCAAACTGCGTCATCACCGGCGGCAGTTCTTCCACTCTCTCGCTTGCGGGGGAACGGTCAGGGGTAATGAGGGGACGGTGGGCTGATTCGTTTTCGAGGATGGCTATCACGCTTTCGGCGTCGAGCGGCTCAAAGTAGAGGCGATCCGACATATCGAAGTCGGTGCTGACCGTTTCGGGATTGGAGTTGATCATCACGCTGCGCACACCTGCCTCACGGAGTGTCTGCGCCGCGCGCACCGAGCAATAGTCAAACTCGATGCCCTGGCCGATGCGGATAGGCCCCGATCCCAGCACGACTGCCTTGCGTCCGGCAAGCGGCTCGGCCTCGTTTTCTTGCTCGTAGGTCGAGTAGAAATACGGCGTCTGCGCGGCGAACTCGGCGGCGCAGGTGTCCACCATCTTGTAGGTCGGCAGGATGCCCCACTCGCGACGCAGCGCATGGATGCTTTGCGCCGTTTGCCGCGTTTCGTTGCTCTCTTCTGCGCCATCGCCGACTTCCTGCTCCGCACGCTGATTCTGTGCCTCAGCGATCTGCTGGTCGGAGAAGCCCATACGCTTGGCCTGGCGCAGCAGCGAGGGGGTCAGTTCATGGCTGGACAATCGCTGCTCCATCTTGATGATGGCGCGTAGCTTGCCCAGAAACCACATATCAATGCCCGTCTCACGGTGGAGCGCCTCGATCACGCCGTCAGCCGTATCCACCCGCAACGCGTCGAGCAACCGCCATAACCGCACATCGTTTGGCGCAAACTCCCCCAGGTCGTCAACATCGCGCGCGACGGTGTTCAGCGTATCGGCGCGCACCTCTAGGGCGCGCATCGCCTTTTGCAGCGCCGCCTCAAAGGTGCGGTCAATCGCCATCACC
The DNA here is from genome assembly GCA_021324535.1 of Pseudomonadota bacterium. Classification (GTDB taxonomy): domain Bacteria; phylum Chloroflexota; class Ktedonobacteria; order Ktedonobacterales; family JADMIN01; genus JAJPIU01. Next base: position 6,029 of record JAJPIU010000111.1, on the reverse strand, counting down.
TCGCCGGTCGCTTTCATCTGCGTCCCCAGGCCGCGATCCGCCAGCGGAAACTTATCAAACGGCCAGCGCGGAATCTTCACCACTACATAATCGAGCGCAGGCTCAAAGGCGGCGACTGTCTTGCCCGTGACCTCGTTACCAATCTCGTCCAGCCGAAGGCCAATCGCGATCTTCGCCGCCACGCGCGCGATGGGATAGCCGGTCGCCTTGCTGGCCAGCGCCGAGCTGCGGCTGACGCGCGGATTCACCTCGATCACATAGAAGTTGAAGGAATTGGGATCAAGCGCGAACTGGATGTTGCAGCCGCCCTCCACGCCAAGCTCGCGGATGATGCGGATCGCCGCGCTACGCAGCAACTGATATTCCTTGTCGGAGAGTGTCTGGCTGGGCGCGACGACGATGCTATCGCCAGTGTGGATGCCCAGCGGATCGAAGTTTTCCATGTTACAGACGGTGATGCAGGTATCGGCGGCGTCTCGGATGACCTCGTACTCAATCTCCTTCCAGCCGCCAAGGTACTGCTCCACCAGGATTTGGTGGATCGGGCTGGCGCCGAGGCCGCGTTCGGCGATACGCGCCAGTTCCGCGCGCGTGCGGGCGATGCCGCCGCCCGTACCACCCAGCGTAAACGCCGGACGAATCACCGCTGGCAGGCCAATCTCCTCATCGCTGAAGGTGAGCGCATCTTCGAGCGTATTCACCGTCTTGCTGCGTGGCACGCTCAGCCCCAGACGGATCAGCAGTTGCTTGAAGAGTTCGCGGTCTTCGGCCATCTGGATCGTGCGAAGCGGCGTGCCAAGCAACTCGACGCCAAACTCTTCCAAAACGCCTGCCTCCGCCAGCTCGACGGCTTTATTCAAGCCGGTCTGCCCGCCCAGCGTCGCCAGCAGACCATCCGGTCGTTCCCGCGCGATCACCCGCCGCAGCGACTCGACGGTGAGCGGCTCGATATAGGTGACATCGGCAACGCCCTCATCCGTCATAATCGTCGCCGGATTGGAGTTGACGAGAATGACACGCTTGCCCTCCTCACGCAGCGCACGGCACGCCTGGGTGCCTGCGTAGTCGAACTCCGCCGCCTGCCCAATCACAATCGGTCCGGAGCCGATCACCAATACGCTTTTTATGTCGTCGCGTGTCACCGTTCTATCTCCCGTTCGTAGAGGCTTGAACCCCAGTGGAAAAATAAATGCTGCCGCGATGGGTGAATCCCAACCGCTCATAATATGTTCTCAGCGCTTTGTTGTTTGCCAGACAATCCAGTCGCAAATATGTTCGTCCCGCTTGGGCTATGCGCCCTGCCGCCTGATCGAGCATCCACGCGCCCAGCCCACGTCCGGCGGCGCTTCTGCGCACAGCCAGCCCATGAACATAGCCAGCGACAGGCGGGCATTTCCCCCACACCTCAGAGTCAACCCAGACCAACGTGAACTTGCCAACTGGTTCGCCAGCGAGGTAGGCCAGATACACCTCGTCGTCTTCGATGTTGTGGCGCGCCCACTCCTGCGTATAGGTTCCCGGTTGCCACTGATCGATGCCACGCCCCGCCAGCCAGCGCGCCAACTCCTCATAGATAGCGATCACCGCCTCCAGGTCGGCCACCGTCGCACGAGCGATGGTAGGTACATCAGCCTCATCCATAGAGTCTCCAGTCCGCGCAGGCGGACTTCGTGGCGTAGCCCGTAGGCGCGATTTCAATCGCCTGCCGCTGCTCTGCTCGCCTGCTGCTGCTCTGCTCGCCCGCCATCCTGCTGATCCGCCTATCGCCCGCTTACCCCAGCGCCAACGCCTCAGCCTGTGTCGCCCGTTCCCGCGCGATCATCTCCGCGAAGCGGTCGAACAGATACAGATTGTCTTCGGGGCCGGGCGACGCCTCAGGATGATACTGCACCGAGAAAACCGGCAATTCTTCGTGCGCCAGCCCCTCCACGCTGCCATCCGAGAGATTGATATGGCTCACATAGAAGCCGCTCGCTTCGGGCAGCGTCGCCGCGTCCACCTGGAAGTTGTGGTTTTGTGAAGTGACGGTCACGCGGCCTGTGCGCACCTCACGCACGGGATGGTTGGCGCCGTGGTGGCCGAAGGGCAAGCGACTCGTGTGCGCGCCCGCCGCCAGCCCGATGATCTGGTGTCCCAAACAGATTCCCATTAGCGGGATATGCTCTTCATAGATCAGCGCGCGGGTCAGCTCGATCAGGTTCGTCACGCTTTCGGGGTCGCCCGGCCCATTGGAGAGCAGCACGCCGTCGGGGTGAAGCTGCTTCACCAGCGCCAGGTCAACATCGTGTGGCGCGACGATCACCTCAAAGCCACGCGCCGCGAGCGAACGCGCGATGTTGCGCTTGAAGCCGGTGTCAATCAGCAGCACGCGCGGCGCGGCTTGCCCCGCGAAGATGCCTGATGTCGTTGGCTGCGTCTCCCACGGCTCGAGTCGCTCCTGCGAGACCTCGGCCACCACATCCAGTTCAGAGACGGAACGAACCTGCCGCGCCTCAGCCGCCAGCGCCGCGATGTCGGGCAGCGTCCCCTCAGGGTAGGCGCGAATGACGCCGCGCAACGTGCCATGAATACGCAGATGGCGCGTCAGCGCGCGGGTATCCAACTCACAGACACCCGGAATGCCGTTGCGCGCAAGGTAGTCATCCAGTGAACCGGCTGCGCGCCAGTTGCTATACTCATCGCAGCGTTCGCGCACAATCAGCGCCGAAAGCCACGGGCGGCGCGACTCCACATCGTCCACCGCAACGCCGTAGTTGCCGATCAGCGGATAGGTCAGCGTGACGATCTGTCCGCGATAGGAGGGATCCGTGCAGATTTCCTGGTAGCCCGTCATCGCGGTTGCGAAGACGACCTCACCGCGTCTGCCCTTGTCGCCCTGTAGGGCTTCAATCGCGCCGAATGGCCGCCCGTAGAAGACAGCGCCGTCTTCGAGCGCCACGACTGCAATCTGTTCTGTCTCTCGTGTCTCCACAGACCTATCCCCCTGACCCCCTTCCCCACACGGGAAGGGGGAATATTATTGAGCTTCGTATACTTGTCGTCCGCCGAGCCAGGTCTGGCGTACGCGCCCACGCAGGCGCAGCCCAGTCAGCGGCGTATTTTTCCCGCGCGAGGCGAACTGCGCCGGTTCAACCGTCCACCACTCGTCCGGGTCGAAGATGGTGATGTCGGCCAGCGCGCCCGGTCGCAGGGCGCCAGCGTCAAGCCCCCACGCCTGCGCCGGGCGATGGCTCAATGTCGCAATAAGGGTGGCCAGCGGCAGTTTGCCTGTGTGAACAAGCGTCAGCAGCGCGCCAAGCGCCGTCTCTAGCCCGGAGATGCCAAACGCCGCCTCGCCGTATTCGCAGTCTTTGTCCACAATGGTGTGGGGCGCGTGATCAGTGGCGATGACGTCAATCGTCCCATCCAGCAAGCCATCCAGCAGTGCGGCGCAATCTTCGGCGGTACGCAACGGCGGATTGACCTTCGTGTTCGTGTCATACCGCACGCCTGTCGCTAGCGGTTCGCCCGTCATTATAGCCAGCGCCTCAGCCAGTGGCCCCGTGCGTTCGCCAGCCACCCAGGCGTCTGTCAGCAGCAGATGATGGGGTGTGACCTCCGCCGTCACGGGCAGCCCGTCGCGTTTGGCCGCGCGTACAAGGTCTACCGCGCCTGCCACGCTCAGATGCGCCGCGTGGTAGCGCGCGCCCGTCAGCCGCACAAGCTCAAGGTCGCGCGCCAGGGTGATCGTCTCACCGGCGGCGGGCCAGCCTTTCAGGCCAAGCATCGTCGCGATCTGCCCCTCGTGCATCACGCCGTCGCCCACCAGATCGTCATCCTGACAGTGTTCCACCACCGGCAGCCCAAGTGGCGCGGCGTAGCTCAATGCGGAGCGCATCAGGTGGCTGCTCTGCACCGGCCGCCCATCGTCTGAGAAGGCGACCGCGCCCGCCTCGGCCAGTTCGCCCATCTCGCTCAGTTCACGCCCTGCCTCGCCCTTGCTGATCGCCGCAATGGGCCGCACCCGCGCGGGCGCGCCATGCGCCACGTGAAGCACATATTCAATCGTCGCGCGTGAATCAATCACCGGCTGCGTGTTTGGCATGCAGCAGAGTGTGGTGAAGCCGCCACGCGCCGCCGCCTGTGCTCCCGTCTGGATCGTCTCCTTCGCCTCGAAACCCGGCTCACGTAGATGCGCATGCAGGTCAACAAACCCTGGCGCGACCACCCAGCCCGCCGGTAAATCAATCACCCGCACGCCGTCGGGAACACTCACCGTGCCGATTGGCCCGCTGGCGACGATGCGCTCCCCCTGGATGAGCACTGCCCCTGGCGCGTCAAGCCCCTGGCTGGGGTCAATCACTCGCGCGCCACGCAGCAGAATTGTTTCATTGGCCGTTTCGTCAGTAGCCATGCGCTACCTGCCCTCCTGCGCAACGAGCGCGCCTGCGATCAGTTCAAGCGCCGCCATGCGAATCGCTACCCCGTTGGTGACCTGCTCTTCGATCACTGAGGCCGCGCCATGCGCCACCGCCGGATCGATCTCGACACCTTCGTTCATGGGGCCAGGGTGCATCACCAGCGCGTTGGATTTCGCCAGCGCCAGCCGCTCCGGCGTCAGGCCGTAGCGCAAGGTATATTCGCGGAGCGAAGGCAATAAACCAGCCTGCTGGCGTTCCCGTTGCAGGCGCAGCGCCATCACCACATCCGCGCCTTCCAGCGCGCGTTCGATATGCGGCTCAATTGTCACTTTGCGGGGCGCGCTCGTCTCCGGCGTTGGGCGTGCTGTATAGAGCGCGACGGTTTCATAGGGCAGCAGCGTGGGCGGCGCACAAAGGATCACCTCGGCGCCCATCGCCGTCAGCGCCCAGATGTTCGAGCGCGCCACCCGGCTATGCAGGATGTCGCCCAGAATCACAATGCGCTTGCCCGCGACCGAGCCGATGTGGCGCTCCATCGTGAAGAGGTCGAGCAGCGCCTGGGTGGGGTGTCCGCGCCAGCCGTCGCCTGCGTTCAGCACCGCACCGTTGATGTAGCGCGCGATCATATCCGGCGCGCCCGATTGGCTTGAACGCACGACGATCACGCTTGCGCCAAGCGCCTGAAGCGTCGCAACGGTATCATGTAGCGATTCGCCTTTGGTGACGCTGCTGGCCGAGGCGGTGACATTGGTTACGTCGGCTCCCATACGCTTGCCCGCCAGCTCGAACGAGACGCGCGTGCGGGTGCTGTTCTCATAGAAGAGGTTGACCATCACACGCCCACGCAACGTATCGAATCGCTTCGTGGGGTCGGCCAGCGCCTCGCGCATGACGGCAGCGCGGTCGAGCAGCGCGCGTAGCTCTGTCGGCGACCAATCATCCAGGTCTATGATGTGGCGCCGTAACAGCGAGCGTTTCTTCATTGCTGATAGGCTCTCTACCGATGAACGCTCATCAGTCGCAACAGCGACGGCGGATGATACTCGCCCGCCTGCCTGTTCCTGCGCAGCCATTGCTCCCCCGCTTCTTTTGCCGGTTTCTCGGAAGTTTTCTTCTTCGGTGATGATCTCGCTACAGAGCGCCACACACTCGTTGCAGATGTACACGCTGTTTGGTCCGGCGATCAGCCGCTTGACCTGATCCTGTGTCTTGCCACAAAATGAGCAATGATACTCCATCCGTGCGCCATGTGTGATGCGGGTGGACATCGAGGAACTCCCTATTCCGGCTGACGGCGCAGCAGCACGGCGTCGTAGCCATCCGTCTCGCGTAGGCGCACGGCGATGCTTTCGCTCATCGCGGTTGGCACATTCTTCCCCACATAGTCGGCGCGGATGGGCAGTTCACGATGGCCGCGATCCACCAGTACGGCAAGCTGCACACGCTGGGGTCGTCCGTGGGCAAGCAACGCTTCGAGTGCGGCGCGTGCCGTGCGTCCGGTGAAGAGCACATCGTCTACCAGTGTCACCACTCGCCCTGTCACTTCGACCGGCAGTTGCACACGCGCAATCGCCTCGCGTGCGGGTCGTTCGCTGAGATCATCGCGGTAGGGCGTGGCGTAAAGCTCGG
>JAJPIU010000077.1 GCA_021324535.1 Pseudomonadota bacterium | reverse complement strand
TCTCCTCCTGCTCTCCTCCTGCTCTCCTCCTGCTCTCCTGCCGCCATGACCGGCCTCCTTTCGGCTCCCGGTCAGTCTCCCTCACTGCCATCCCTAACTGCAACTGTAATACTAGGCGGACTTTGTGGCGTAGCCCGTAGGCGCGGGTTCACCCGCCCGCCAACCCAGCCCACCCTTGCTGCGGCGTGCTGCGATGTTATGTCCGTGGTCTGAGCGCGAAGACGCAGTGGCCTGTCTGCGTCTGGCAGCTGCATTCAAGCTCGCGTACCTGCCAGTTGTTTTCCTGACCGACGTAGTGTAGCGTGGCGTCGAGCGCGCCTAGCCACACCTGGCAGGCAGGTTCGCGTCCCCACATCCGCCCATAGACATACAGATTGCTGTAGTGGACGAGCAGATAGCTTCCGTCGGGCTGCAAGCGCCAGTGGTGTAGCGCCTCGCCACGAACTGTATCGAGTTCGCGGGTGAAGCCGTTGAGCATGATCTGCATCGCACGGTCTCTTGGTAGCAACCGGACTGCCCGTTGCGCGACCGAGGATCTCTGCCCATGCAGGCTCGCCTCGGTTCCCTGGTAGCCCCACAGATAAAGCTGCTGTTGTGGATGCTCCGGCGCAGAGAAGGCCACCGCCTGGTTCAGACACGTCAGATCAACCGCAGGAACCACAAGATCATCAGCGTCGCCAATCTTGCCGCCATCATCGCCCATCTTCCTTTCGTTGACCGACGTGGAAGGATCGGGCCAACGGGTCAGCGCTACGGCGTGCGCCAGCCCCACGTCGTTCAGCAGCGTGCGCCACTGGGCAAACGAGCGTCCCTGGCTCGCCAGCAGGCGCGCGGCGGCGTTGAGCGTCAACTGGAAGTGGCGCCGCGACGAACGCAACCTCTGTGAGGTTCTTGGGATCAGGTTCAGACCGCTTTCGGGCAATACGTCGAGCGCCAGCGTGCGCTCCGGTTCAGGCAAAAGCGCGCGCGTCTGAGGGAGCAGCCGCCAGAGTTCTTCGAAAAAGGCGACGCTGGTGGGAGAGGAAGTATGGAAATACGGAATCGCAGGATCGGCGTGCAAGGGAGCCAGTTCAGGCACGAACGCAGGCAACGCCAGGATGGGCAATTCGCGTCCGCGCCGCTTCGCCAGATGCTCCACCATCCGCGTAAGGGGCAGGCGGTTGGCCTGATCCACCGCGCCAATCAGCGCCGCCTCCGGTTCCCAGGAGCCACGCAGGCAGCGCGTGAACGCCTCGACCGGCGATGTGGCGACAATGGGACGGTAGCCCGCCAGTGTCAGCAGTCGCGCCACCCGCTGCGCACGCATCGTATGCGCGTCAACCACGAGAATCGGAGTGTACTGTTCCAGCAGCGCCGCACCCACCCAGGCTGGCGATGAGAGCGCATAGATTTCGCGCGGAAGGGTTGAGATGCGCGACTGCGTTGAATGAGTTCCACTGGCGTTTCTTTGCTTGGGATCCATAGATCGGCTCCATTCTCCATTGTGCGAGACAATAGGGCAGTAGCATGGTGAGAACTCCCCTTCTCACTACCTAGATGGGCGTCATACACGCCTCAGTATTCCCAATCCGTGGGAAGCCATATTCCTCGCAAGCCAGTATACCAGACTATCATCAGTTTTGCTAGCCTGTGTGCGCCAATTTTTAACGGCATGTTATTTCTAAGCACAATTACCTAATGACTATCTACGCCAGCCCAACGACGCAAGGCCGCCCAGGAGCGCGGCGCTACTCGATCCGTGATTCCATCCCTACTGGGGCAGGGGTGAGGTCTAGCCTACCTGCTCCCAGTCGGTCAGCAGCGCACGGGCGGCGTTGTGACCAGGAGCGCCCATCACGCCGCCGCCCGGATGCGACCCCGATCCGCAGAGATACAGCCCCGCGATGGGGGTGCGATAGCGCGCGCATTCGGGGGTGGGGCGTAGCGAGAAAAGCTGGCCGGGGGTGATCTCACCCTGGAAGATATTGCCGTTGGGCAAACCGTAGCGCGTCTCGATGTCCACCGGGCTGAGCGCCTGGCGCGCCACAATGGCGTCGGCGAAGTTGGGGGCGAAGCGGGTGAATGTCGCGATGATGCGATTGGTCATCTCGTCGCGCGTGGCGTCGTTCCACTCGCGATCCTTCAGGTGATAGGGCGCATACTGGCAGAACATTGAGATGGTATGGTAGCCCGCAGGCGCCACGGTGGGATCGGTCGCCGACTGCATATACGCCTCGATATAGGGGTTCTGCGAGAGTTCGCCGCGTTCGGCGTCCTCAAACGCCTCCTGCACCCAGGTTGGCGTGGGACTGATCTCGCACGACCCGGCATGCTGCAAGCCCGGCTCCGTGCCTGGGACTGCAGTAAAGTTGGGCAGTTCTTTCAGCGCCAGATTGAGCTTGAAGACCCCGCTCTCAGACTTGAACTCCTTGATGCGTTTGAGGAAAGCGGGAGACAATCCTGCGTCGGCGCAGAAGCGGGTGAACGTCGTCTTCGGATCAACGTTCGAGAGGACGGCCCGTGCGCGTAGCTCCTCGCCCGATTCCAGCCGCACGCCCTCTACACGCCCGTTGTTCACCAGCAGCTTGCCCACGCGCTCGTTCAGGCGGATCACCGCGCCGTGCGCCTCAGCCGAGGCGGCCAGCGCGAAGCTGATG
>JAJPIU010000201.1 GCA_021324535.1 Pseudomonadota bacterium | reverse complement strand
GGTTCGCGTGTGCTGGATGACTATATTCCCGACCACGACGCTACGGTTGTCAGGCTGCTGACTGAGGCTGGCGCGTTCACCCTCTGCAAGACGAATACCCATGAGTTCGCCTATGGCACGTTTACTAAACCGACGCGCAACCCGTGGGATACCGACCGCATTCCTGGCGGCAGCAGCGGCGGCTCTGCGGCTGGCCTGGCTGCTGGAATGTTCCCCGGCGCGCTTGGCACCGACACTGGCGGCTCGATCCGCATTCCGGCGGCGTGCTGTGGGGTAGTGGGGTTCAAGCCGACCTATGGGCTGGTCAGCCGCGCGGGGATTATTCCTTTGAGCTGGTCATACGATCACGCGGGGCCGCTGGCGCGCACGGTAGAAGATTGTGCGCTACTGCTGAATACGCTGGCTGGCTACGATCCCGACGACCCCGATAGCGCCGAGGTTCCCCTGCTCGATTATGTCGCGGCGCTGGCAATGAACCGTACGCCCGAAGACGCCGTGCGCGGCATGCGGCTGGCTATCCCCACCAACGAGTTTCTGGACGGAGCGACGCCCGATGTGCGCAAGGCGTTTGCCGAGGCGGTCGCGTTGTTCGAGCGATTGGGCGCCGAACTGCATGAGATCACGTGTCCCGCCTCGCTGGATGATCTCTTCGATGTTGCGTACCGGGGGGTTCAGCGGCCTGAGGCGTATACTTACCATAGTGAGATGGGCTGGACGGAGACACGAAGTGATCGTTATAGTCCAACCGTGCGCGCCAATCTCGAATCAGGCAAGAACTATACGGCGCGTGACTACATCCAGGCGCAACGCCGTCGCCGCGCCTTCACCGCCGACCTGCGAGCCGCAATGGCTGGAACCGATGCGCTGCTGACGCCCACGCTGCCCATCCCAGCGCCACGAGCCGATGCGCTTGATGGCCCATATGAGTACGATGGAAAAAGCAAGGACGCTGGCTATATGCTATTGCGCAACACCTTCGCGTTTGACCTCACTGGCCAGCCCGCGCTCGCCGTTCCGTGTGGCTTCGCCAACGATGGCCTGCCGATAAGCCTCCAGATCGTCGCGGCGCGCTTTGATGAGCCAACGGTGTTGCGCCTTGGTTATGCGTTTGAGCGCGCCAGAGGATAATTGGGATCGTACCTGTCCACATCAGACGATATACTGTGATATGAGGCTGGAGCCTGAGACGTAAGAGATATATAGGAGGCGAAACACCATGCGAGAACAGGCCGCGTTATTGATCATTGACGCACAAAATGGGTTGGTTGACGAGAGTTATCCCGAAGAGTTGGTCGTGCTGGAGCATATCAAAGCGTTGCTGGAACAGGCACGCGCCGCCCAGGCGTCCGTCATCTATATGCAGCACGACGGCGGGCCGGGGCATCCCCTCGCGCCGGAGACAGATCCCTGGCACATCAACGCGCTTGTCGCGCCACAGCCGGGCGAGCCGGTGCTGCATAAGCGCGCCTCCGACTCGTTCTACGAAACACCCCTGCAACAGGAGCTTGAGGCGCGTGGCGTGCGCAGGCTGATCGTCACCGGCGCAATGACGGAGTTTTGCGTGGATACCACCTGCCGACGCGCCGCCTCGCTTGGCTATGACGTGACGCTGGTGGCCGATGCTCACTCCACAGGCGACAGCGCCGGACTGACGGCTGCGCAGAAGATCGCCTATCACAACGCGACGCTGGCCGAACTGGCGACCGATCACCCCATCAGCGTCTTGCCTACCGAGGAGATCACATTCTAACACCAGTGAACGTCCAGAGGAGCGGCGGGCGGCTCAAGCCGCGCCTAGAGGCCGCCGACGCGGCTTCCTCTCATGAAGCCATCCAGCTAAAAGAGCACACTATTCCTGCTTGGCCTCTTGCGCTTTCTTGCCACTCACGGCATACTATAGACTGTGGTACTGTGTGCAGGAGATAGGGGCAAGCGGCGTGAGCGATACGACAACCGACGCCAACAGCCAGCGCATTCGTCTGTTGATCTGCGAGGATCAGACGTTGATGCGCGAGGGGTTGTGTACCGTGCTGGAGCTTGAGCCGGGCTTTGAGGTTGTCGGAGAGGCCGCCGACGGGGCCGAGGGCGTGGCGCTGGCGGAGCGGCTCAGGCCGGATGTCGTGTTGATGGATGTGCAGATGCCGCGCCAGAGCGGCGTGGAGGCGACGGCAGCGATCACCGCGCGTGGCCTGCCCTGCCGGGTGATCATCTTGACGACATTCGACTATGACGATTACGTCTTCGACGCCATCAAAGCGGGCGCGATGGGCTATCTGCTCAAAGATACTCCTGCGGCGGAGCTAGCTGCGACCATCCGACGGGTCTATGCGGGCGAGGCGTTCATTCAGCCGCGCGTCGCCACCAAGCTGCTGATGGAGTATGGGCGACGTGGTGGCCTGGGGACGCCAGGCGTCGCTCTCGCTTCAGCAGAAGGAGAGACTGGCCCATCCATTAGTACTAGCGAATCGCCAATCGTCGCCAACGGCGCAGCACACTCAATGGCAGGCGCCAATGCGTTCGCCGAAGGCTCACTCGATCAACTGAGTCAGCGCGAAATTGACGTGTTGCGGCTGCTGGCCCAGGGCGCAAGCAACCGCGACATCGCCGATACGCTGGTGTTGGCCGAGGGCACCGTCAAAAACCACGTCTCAAATATTCTCATGAAGCTGCACGCCGCCAACCGCACGCAGGCCGCGAATCTTGCGCGCGAACATGGCTTGATCTGACCTATTATGTAGGCGGAAGATCGTGGGTCTCCTATAACAATTTCTTTATACTGATATAAAAGAAAGCGTATAGGCGATTGTCTTACTAGGGTATGCTATGGTATACTTCTTAGTGGTATGCGAGAGCGCGAGGATTGAAGTGTTATGGCAGAACATGAACCGCACAACACTCAAAACTCGCGCGGTGGAGGATCGAACCCCTACCAGGGCGCGCTGGTTGCCTTTTCCCTGGTTGGCCAGGTCGGCCTGATGATCTCATTGGGCGCGCTCTTGGGCGTCTTCGCCGGACTCTTCGTTGACAGTAAGCTGCATACCACACCCATAGCGACAATTATCGGGCTGCTGCTTGGCCTGGCCGCTGGCATTTACGGTGTCTTTCGTCTGATCTCCACGTTTCGCAAAGCCGGATAACCCGGCGTATGCGGCGGGGGAGTGATTGGGAGCGAGCGTTCACAGGCGTTCAGAAACAGGCGCAGCCGGAGGACGAAGGGAGAAACCCCCGTGCTCTGGAATCTACCTGGCATTCATGTCCCTGCGGATCCGCTGTATCCGGGGGCGCCACCGTTTCTGACCAATACCTTTCTGCTCACCATCGTCGGGTCGATCTTGATCATCGCCCTGATGCTCTTCGTCGGGCGCAATCCCAAACAGGTTCCCGGCAAGCTGCAAAACCTGGTCGAGTGGGTCTTCGAGCAGTTCCTCAACCTCTGCGAGCAGGTGGCTGGCCCGGAACGTGGCCGCAAGTTTTTCCCTTGGGTGCTGACGATCTTCCTCTTCGTCCTGTTCGCCAACTGGTGGGAAGTCATCCCTGGCATCGAGACCATCGGCTTCAAGTCAACCGATACGGCGCTCTCGCCAGCCTGCGCTCATGTGGGGTCACAGGGGTTCTTGCTCTTTGGGCAATACTCCAACTGCATCACGCCCTTCTTCCGGCCACCCTCCACCGACCTGAACTTCACCATCGCGCTCTCGATTGTGACCGTCGTCATGACGCAGGTCTATGGCTTCGTCGTGCTGGGCTTCCGCCTGCAAATCGGCCGCTACCTCGTCTTCAATCAGGGCATCATGGGCTTCATCGTCGGTCTCTTTGAGTTGCTGCTCGAGGCCATGCGTCTGATCTCGCTGAGCTTCCGTCTCTTTGGAAACCTCTTCGCAGGCGATGTGCTGCTGGTGGTGATCTCGTTTATCTCCATAGGAGTTGGCGCGATTCCTTTCTACTTCCTGGAGATCTTCGTCGGCTTCATCCAGGCGTTCGTTTTTGCCTTCCTGACGCTGCTCTTCTTCACGCTTGGCACGACACCACATGGGCACGAGGCGCACGAAGAAGAGCACCTCGCCGAGACGGCCCACGCCGAGCATGAGCGTGTCGCCAGCGCGCTGGCAGGCGCCAAGCTGGAGGAGGCGCACGCGCAATAGCCTGAAATAGTCTGTCGGGCGTTGATTGCCTGGCTCTCACTTTTGGCCCTATTCGCGTATGCGTGGGCGCCGGTTCACACACAGCCGTGGCCGGTTGAGCATATGCGCAGCTATAGATGTTTCGCACACACTATTCGGTTGAGCCGTCAGAGCGCAAAGCGCCGACGCCGACCACAACGACCCTTTGAGGAGGCTCTCACATGACTAGCTTTGAAGTCGCCGCCGGTCTGGCGATTGGTCTCGGCGCAATTGGCCCTGGCGTTGGTATTGGTTTGCTGGCTGGCCCTGCGCTTGGCGCAATTGGCCGCAATCCTGAGGCGGCGGGCGCCATCCAGACCAACATGATTCTTGCCATCGTGTTCGCCGAGGCTATCTCGCTGTACGCGCTCGTCGTGGCGCTGATCATCCTCTTCGCCGTGAAGTAGTGTCTCCCAGGTTCACAGGGAGAGCGGGGAGGCGCGCTAGGGCATTTTGGCGCCCGACAACGCAATGCTCCTGCGCTTCCCGCTACTTTTGGAGAGGAGTGAACTATGGCTGCATTAGGCATCAATGTTTGGGCGTTAGTTACCCAGCTCATTGTCTTTGGCATTGTGCTGGCCATCCTCTGGCGGTTTGCCTATCCGGCGCTGATGAAGACGCTTGATCAGCGGCGCGACAGCATCCGCGAGGGGCTTGAAAACGCCGAGAAGTCGCGGCGCGAGCTGGCCGATGCGGAGCAGCGTGTCGCGGCGATGCTCGATGAGGCTCGCCAAGAGGCGCAGCGCACCATTGCACAGGCCACCACGGCAGCGCAGCATGTGCGCGAGGAGATCGAGCAGCAGGCGCAGGATCGCGCACGCGACATCATGGCGCAGGCCGAACGGCGCATCCAGCAGGAAATCGCTAAGGCGCGCGCCGATCTGCGCCAACAGGTGGCCGATCTTGCCATCATGGCGGCGGGCAAGGTGGTTGGCGCCTCGCTCGACACCGAGACAAATCGGCGCCTGGCCAGTGAAGTGGTCGCCCAGTCGGCGGCGAGGGATGGACTGTCATGAGTAACGGAGCGGTCGCGCGTCGCTACGCGCAGGCGGCCTTTGAGATCAGCCTCGAACAGCAGGCGCTCGACCGCTGGCGCAACGACATCGGCGTCATCGCCGAGTATTTCGTAGACCATCAACTCAAGTTCGTCCTGGGCGAGCCAAACGTCCGTATGGAACGCAAAGAGGGCATCGTGCGCGATCTGCTTGGCGCGAAGGTGCAGCCGGAGGCGTTGAGCTTCGCGCTTGTGCTAACCGAGCGCAACCTGGTTGGGCTGGCGCCGCGCATTCGCGACGAGTTCGAACGGCTGTATAACGACTATAAAGGGCAGACGCCCGCCGTCGTGACCACCGCCGTTCCTCTGGATGACGCTACACGCGCGCGCATCATGGCGACGCTGCAAGCGCAAACAGGCAAGCGTATCCTCTTAGAGGAGCGCGTTGACCACAGCATCCTCGGTGGCGCGATCATTCGCGTGGGCGACACGCTGATGGATGGCAGTGTCAGGCAGCGATTGGCTGTTCTGCGCCAGCAGATCGCCCAGGGCGCGTTTGGCGGCCCTGATGAGGGCCTCGATGGCTTCAGCGATCTGTTCGTGCTGCCATCTGGTGGGCCGGGCGGCGTGGGTACGCCAGTGACTGGTGACTCAGGCTCGAATGGTTCGAGCGGTTCAAGCGGCGCCAATGGCGACCGGCCAGCCGGAAACAGCGGCAAGGGCGGCCCAACCAGCGCGACGATGATGGCCCCCCGCGCCAACGATGCGCCGCGCTCCGCGCCAACCGCAGTCAAGCCGAAGCCTGCAAATGGCGCGAACAGCGCGAACAAGAAGAAACGCAAACGCTAATCATCCTTTAGATATTTTTTCTCTGTGATGGAAGCCTGCTATCAGGCGATCCTCCAGCCCGCGAAGGCGGGCTTCGTGGCGAAGCGTAGCGAGGCCCTTAGGCGCGGATTTATCCGCCCGCCGAACTCCATCACACACAACGAACGTCAGGAGGCGACAATGGCTATCGCGGACGAGATTACGCGAGTCATACGTGATCGCATACAAAACTTTGACAGCGCGTCCACCGAGGCCGCGATGGTCAGCGTTGGCACCGTCATCGAGGTGGCCGACGGCATCGCTCGTGTCTATGGCCTCTCTGGCGTGCGTTACCTCGAACTCGTCGAGTTCCCTCGCACCGGGCTGGTGGGCATTGCCTTCAACCTTGAAGAAGACTCGGTGGCCGTACCGATTCTGGGCGACTACACGCAGATTCACGAGGATGACGAGGTACGGACAACCGGGCAGATCGCGCAGGTGCCAGTTGGCGACGCGCTGATTGGCCGCGTGGTTGACCCGACTGGCAAACCGCTCGATGATGGCGGCCCCATCGCCACCGATAAGTTCCGCCCGGTAGAGCGCGTCGCGCCTGGCGTGATCACTCGCCACCCGGTGGATACTCCCGTGCAGACTGGCTTGAAGGTGGTTGACGCGCTGATCCCCATTGGGCGCGGCCAGCGCGAGTTGATCATCGGCGACCGCCAGACCGGCAAGACCGCCATGGCGATTGACACGATCATCAACCAAAAAGGCAAAAACCTGATCTGCATCTACGTCTCCATCGGCCAGAAGAACTTCCAGGTGGCGCGTATTCGTGAGACGCTACGGCAGTTTGGCGCGATGGATCACACGATCATCGTACATGCGGGCGCTGAAGAACCGGCCCCGTTGAAGTATCTGGCGCCGTTTGCGGGCTGTGCGATGGGCGAGGAGATCATGGAGAGCGGGCGCGATGCGCTGATCATCTACGATGACCTTTCCAAGCACGCCGACGCCTACCGCAACATCTCACTGATCATTCGCCGTCCACCGGGACGTGAGGCGTATCCGGGCGATGTGTTCTATCTGCATAGTCGCCTGCTGGAGCGCGCCGCGCGTCTGAGCGAGGAGTACGGCGGTGGCTCACTGACGGCGCTGCCGATCATCGAGACGAAGGCCAACGATATCTCGGCCTATATCCCAACCAACGTCATTTCGATCACCGACGGGCAGATCTTCCTGGAGACCGACCTCTTCAACGCTGGTATTCGTCCGGCCATGAACGTAGGTATCTCGGTGAGCCGCGTAGGTGGCGCCGCGCAGACCCCCGGCATGAAGCAGGTGGCGGGCACGCTCAAGCTCGACCTTGCCCAGTTCCGCGACCTCGCCGCCTTTGCCCAGTTCGGCTCTGACCTTGACGCCGCCACCAAGCGCAAGATTGACCGTGGCCAGCGCCAGCAGGAGATCATGAAGCAGAAGCAATATGTGCCGATGTCGGTTGAGCATCAGATCATGATCATCTACGCGGCCTCGAAGGGCTACCTGGATAAGGTTCCGGTTGCGCTGGTGCAGGAGTGGGAGGCGCAGTTCCATAGCTATATGGACGCCAGCTATCCTGACCTGGTGAAGGGCATTCACGAGACGACCGTCACACAGAAGAAGAAGATTCCCGACGAGATGTTCGCCCAGCTTGACGCTGCCATCCAGGAGTTCTTGAAGACGGCGCCGCGTTAGGCCCGATTGCCCTGGGAGGCTTCTTTATGGCGTCAACACGAGAAATCCGACGGCGCATCCAGTCGGTGAAGAATATCGCGCAGATCACACGCGCCGTGCAGATGGTGGCGAGCAGCAAGATGCGCCGTGCACAAGAGCGTGTGCTGGCCTCGCGTCCGTACTCCGAGGAGATCGGGCGGCTGGTGGCTCGCCTGGCCAGCCAGGCCGAGGGGCAGGAAGACCTACCCCTGATGCGCACACGCGAGGTCAACCGAGTCGGCATTGTGGTCATCTCGCCGGATGGCGGGCTGGCCGGGGCGCTGCCCGGCAATATCAATCGGCGCGTCGCGCAGCTTGCCACCGAGTTCCGCCAGGAATATAACAATCCCGCGTTGCCCATCTCGTTTATCGCGGTCGGGCGCAAGGGGCGCGACTTCCTGGCACGGGCGCAGCAGCCGATCATCGCCGAGTTCACCAAATTGGGCGATCAGCCAAGCCAGGCGAACGTACGCTCGATTGCCCGCGCGATCACCGACGCTTATCTCAACGGCGAGATTGACCGCGCCGCGCTGGTCTACGCAAAATACGTCTCGGCGGTGGTACAAGCGCCGACCGTGCTGCAATTGTTGCCGGTGCAGCCGCCAGTCGAAGAGACCGAGGGGCCAACCCCACAGTATATCTTCGAGCCGGACGCGACCACGATTTTCGCCGAGTTGCTGCCGCGCTACCTCGAGACGCTGATCTATCAGCCGTTGCTCGAAAATGTGGCGAGCTTCTACGCCGCGCAGATGGTGGCGATGCGCAACGCGACCGACAACGCCAACGACTTTTTGGCCGACCTCACGCTGAGCTATAACAAGGCGCGGCAGGCGGCGATTACCAACCAGATTCTTGAGATCGTCTCAGGCGCGAACGCGCTCTCGTCTTAAATCGTCATAGGCGACATAAGCGACATAAGCGACGGCAGAAAGCGCGCGAGCGAAGGAGTAGAGCATATGGCAAGCGCAACAACCACCCGCACAAAGGGCACTGTGACCCAGGTGTTGGGAAATGTTGTAGACATTGAATTTCCGCCCGATCAATTGCCTGCAATCTATAACGCCATCGAAACCCAGATCACGACAGGCGGCGAACAGAAGACGCTGACGCTTGAGGTCGAGCAGTTGCTTGGCAACAATGTCGTGCGGTGCGTGGGCATGGGGCCGACCGACGGCATGGAGCGCGGTCAGTCCGCCTACGATACCGGCGGGCCGATTACGGTGCCCGTCGGCGAGGAGACGCTTGGGCGCATCTTCAACGTGCTGGGCCAGCCGGTGGATAACAAGCCGGCCCCAGTGGACGCGCCACGCCTGCCGATCCATCGCCCGGCGCCCTCGCTCGAAGACCAGGCGACGCGCACCGAGGTCTTGGAGACAGGCATCAAGGTGATTGACCTGATTGCTCCCTTCATGCGCGGTGGCAAAGTTGGCGCGTTTGGCGGCGCTGGTACTGGCAAGACGGTTATCATCCAGGAGTTGATCAACAACATCGCCACGCTATCCAGCGGCTATTCGGTCTTCGCCGGTGTGGGTGAACGCACGCGCGAGGGCAACGACCTCTATGAGGAAATGACCGCAGCAAAGGTGTTGGATAAGCTGGCGATGGTGTTTGGCCAGATGAACGAGCCGCCTGGCTCACGCCTGCGCGTGGCGCTGACGGGCCTGACCATCGCGGAATACTTCCGCGACCAGGAGGGCCGCGACATCTTGCTCTTCATTGACAACATCTTCCGCTTCACCCAGGCGGGCGCAGAGGTCTCGGCGCTGCTGGGGCGCATGCCCTCGGCGGTGGGCTATCAGCCGAATCTCGCCGAGGAGATGGGCCAGTTGCAGGAGCGCATCACCTCGACGAAGCGCGGTTCGATCACGTCCATGCAGGCGGTCTATGTGCCCGCCGACGACTACACCGATCCTGCCCCCGCGACAACCTTTGCCCACCTGGACTCGACGATCCAGCTTGAGCGGTCGCTGGCCTCGCGCGGCCTCTTCCCCGCAGTTGACCCGCTCGCCTCGACCAGCCGTATTCTCGATCCGCTGATCGTCGGGCAGGAGCATTACGATGTGGCGCAAGAGGTCAAGCGTGTCCTTCAGCGGTACAAGGACTTGCAAGACATCATCGCCATTCTCGGCGTGGATGAACTCTCCGATGATGACAAGATAACGGTGACACGCGCTCGCAAGATCGAGCAGTTCTTCTCTCAGCCGTTCAACGTCGGCGAAGCGTTCACAGGTCGCCCTGGCCGCACAGTGAAGCTGGCCGATACGATTCGCGGCTTCAAGGAGATTCTCGAAGGCAAGCACGACAACATCTCCGAGGTGTATTTCTACATGGCTGGCCCTATCGAGGACGTGATCGAGCGCGCCGAAAAGGGCGAGGAGTAACCTAACCCCCCAACCCCCTTCCCCACACGGGAAGGGGGAGAAGGCAGACGTCGGCGGGCGGTTGAAACCGCGCCTAAGGGTGGCCCTCTATGGGCCACCACGAAGTCCGCCTTCGCGGACTAAGAGCGTGCGAAATCGCTTGTTAGGCACAGGATCAGCGAGCGTGCGACGAGAAGGAGGAGATGTATGGCGCAACGTCCTTTGTTGCGTGTGGCGCTGGTGACGGCGCAGAAACGCCTCTATGAAGGCCCGGCGGAGATGGTGATTGCTCCGGGGAGCGAGGGGCAACTTGGCATTTTGCCGCGCCACGCGCCCCTGCTGACGACGCTGAAACTTGGCGAGCTGCGTGTGCGCAATGGCGGCGTTGACGAAAGTATCTTCGTCGCCGGAGGCTTTTTAGAGGTCAACAACAACGTCGTGACCATCCTTGCCGATGATGCTGAACGCGCCTCGGACATTGACGAGGCGCAGGCGGAAGCTGCGCG
>JAJPIU010000159.1 GCA_021324535.1 Pseudomonadota bacterium | reverse complement strand
TGGACCAGCGGCCAACGCTACTTCGATATGACCGCCTACTGGCAGTGGCATGCCACTCGCCCCACGCAACTGGCGTTGTTCCCACCCGTCCCCCAGGAGGAGGCAGCGAGGAGGCAGCGAGGAGGCAGCGAGGAGGCAGCGAGGAGGCAGCGAGGAGGCAGCGAGGAGGCAGCGAGGAGGCAGCTATGACGCATTCCGTGTGAGGGCTACGGTCTCCCAGCGATCTCATTTTACAGATGATTCCGGACTTGACCGGATACCGGACGTTGTTAGCCAGCTATCCTGCGTTCGTTATCAGTAGCAGTAGCGGTGTGTTTGATGGAACTTTAGAGAGGAGACACAGTGCTGATCGCTCGTATCAGACAAACAGGGTGGTGGATTATTGGCGGGCTGGTAGGTCTGGCGATTGTGCTGAGTCTGCTCGGCCTGGCGTTTTGGGCGCAATCTGCTCACGCGCAGACCCGCCTCGGCATGAACACGTCGCATAACTCGTGCGTGCTGCCGACCACCTCAGGCACTACACAGCCAAGTGGCTGGGAACAATACGGCGCCGACGCGGAAGGACGCCGCTGCAATCCGTATGAAAAGACGCTCGGCGTAAACAATGTATCGAGCCTGCATGTGGCATGGTCGAATAGCGTGGAGAACTTCATCGAGTCGTCTCCAGTTGTCTCACAGGGGGTGCTCTATATCACCTCAGACAACCCCAAAGGCGGCGTCTTTGCCTACAACGCCACCACTGGCGCGCAGATCTGGTCGAACCTGTTTCCCGTTGATCAAGGCTATCACTTCACTGCGCCTGCGGTCGCCAATGGCCGTGTGTTCGTCGCCGCGAACGACTCGCTCTATGCCTTCAATGCGACGACCGGCGCCCTCCTCTGGATACGCGGCACATCGAGCATCGCTCAGGGGTGGCCGGTTGTCTATGGCAGCCTCGTCTATTTCTCGTCGCAGGCCGGACGCATCTTCGCTTTTGATCAGGCGACCGGAGCCGTCGTCTGGTCAGGGCTGATCAACAAGAATGGAGGGGCGACAACCGGTATCGTGGTCGGCGGCGGACTCGCCTACATGAACGCAAACAATACGCTTTACGCCTTCAATGCCAGTAACGGCCACCTTGTCTGGCGGAAGGTGATCGAAATGATTAGCTCACCTGCTCTTGGCGATGGCATACTCTACATTGACGATGCCCTTGGCCTCGTGCGCGCACTGAATGCGGCAACCGGACAGCAGATATGGGAGGCGCAGCCAGCCCACATTGCAGGAAACATCGATAGCTCACCAGTCATTGCGTATGGCTATGTCTATGTTGGCGTGGGTGGCTCGGTCTGGGCCTTCAATGCCTACACAGGCGCACTGGTCACGAAGATGCCGACCGGCGATAACCAATTGGCAAGTGATCCCGCCATTGCCAACGGAGTAGTGTATGTCGCTACCTTCACAACCAGCAGCGCCGCCACATCGCTCTATGCCTTTAGCGCGACAACAGGCGCGAAGCTGTGGAGCTATGCCGCTGGCCATAGCATCTATAGTTCGCCAATAGTGACGGGCGGCTATTTCTACATCAGCGCATATCCTGTGTTGTACGCCTTCCACACCTAACCCCCTGCCCCCTTCCCATAAACGGGAAGGGGAGATAAGGGATCGCGGCAGGGAGCATTACAAACAACCATTGACTCCCTGCTTTAGCGCGACTATTATTCACCGCTGGGCGATTCCTGTGCGACGCTCGTTTCTTCCTTCGATGGCGTAGGCTGTGCCCGCACGACGGGCTTGCGTGGCTTGCGACGGTAGCCTGCCAGGTGGTGCAGGTCATACAACGCGCGGATGATCGCTTCATCGTTCCAGCGGAAGTTTTGTGGTGGCGGCAGGCCAAGCGAATCCACAATGCCGTCGCTGCCCGTCAGCGCCAGCAACACCGTCGCCGCGCACTGCGCCACCGCGTTCAGGTGATAGCCACCCTCCTGCACAACCACCAGACGCCCGTCGCAATAGTGATCGGCGATCTCAGCCACCTCAAGCGTCAAGTCGGAGAAATCTGCGTTGCAGAGCGCCATCTCAGACAGCGGATCAAGGAAGTGCGCGTCGAATCCGGCTGACAGCAAGATGACATCAGGCTTCATGCGATCAGCCACCGGCCAGAGCACCTGCCTGAAGATGGGATCGTAGACGCTCCACCCTGAACCGGCGGGCAGTGGCACATTGATCGTCGCGCCCTCGCCTGCGCCTTCCCCCATCTCTGTCGAGGCGCCCGTCCCAGGGTAGAGCGGGAACTGGTGGGTAGAGAAGTAGACGACATCGGGATCGTCGTAGAACATCTCCTGCGTGCCGTTGCCGTGATGTACGTCGTAGTCAACAATCAACACCTTTTGCCAGCCATGCTTGCGTTGAGCGTAACGCGCAGCGACCGCGACGTTGTTGAAGATGCAAAAGCCCATCGCCTCGCCTGGGCGCGCATGATGTCCCGGCGGGCGTACCAGCGCATAGCCGTTGCGCGCGCGTCCCTCGGCGATGGCGTCGAGCGCAACCAATGACGCGCCTGCCGCAAGCGTCGCCGCCTCCCAACTGCCCGCCGAAATGTAGACCTCGTTGGCCAGCTTGCGACTCGGCGGCCTGGCTTTGGATGTTTGCCGCGCCTCTGCGGCGATCAGCGCCTCGACCGCCCTGTGTACACGCTCGATATAGGCTTCGTCGTGAACGGCTGCCAATTCTTCGCTAGTGGCGGCGCGCGGCGCAAGGCGCAGCAGCCGTTCCGCAGGCAGCGTCCCCTCAGCGATCAGTGCGTCTATCATCGCCACGCTCAGGCGCAGGCGCTCCGGCTGCTCAGGGAAGCGGTCGGGAACCAGGTGGTTGAGAAAGGCCGGATCGGTGACAAACACTGTTGGTAGGCGCGGCTCTGCGGGAGAGGCGTCCTCCGTCGTTGGCTCAGACATGAAAAGCTCCTTTATGGGATGCGGGCTTGCCGCAGAGAATGGGATGGATCATATTAAGAGATGGGAATAGGTTGTATGATAGCCTACCCACCTCGTGGCGCCTGTGGTACACTTCATAGCGATTCTCTGAAGACGAGTCGACACAGCGCACAGGCGTTTCGGCCAGCGAGTGTATCAGCCGTTATATCTGCATTGTAGCAGCAAATACCGGGATACCACTACGTCGCGTGCTCATGCCCGGACGAACTGAGACAAACAGAAACGTGTACGTAAGCGTAAACAGAGGAGTGAGCAACGTCCGATGTCGGCCTCCTTGCGTGCTCCTGGCAGAGCTTGCTTGTATCAGGTGCGCTTGAACGAGCAGCATCGTAAAAAATAGAGTAGAATACGAGTACAAAGCGTAGATCGTATTTCCCTGTGATATGAAAGCGATACCACCAAATGGCTGATTCATCCGATGGCGCGAACTCCAATCAGTCGTCGCCCAAGAACCAACCACAACCTGCGCCACAGGTGCGAACCGCTGGCCCGCGCGTCGCGCCAGCAGCCACGCCCCCCGGTGGAACCGCCGGAACTCCAGGAACTCCAGGAACTCCAGGCGCGCCGGGATCAGCCAACCCGCCGCAACCGGCGCCCCGGGTCGCGGGCGCGCAGGGTGGATTCATTGTGGCGCCGCAACCGCCAGCGCCCCAGCAACAAAACGTTCCACCTGGCTACCCAAACTATCCCAACTATCCACACACACCAGGCTATGGCGTTCCACAGCAGGGAAACACCCCACCAACACAACGGCAGTTGAGTGGACAGACGCCCGCGATGGGAACACCGGGAGCGCCGAACTATCCCAACTATCCCCAGCAATATCCACAGAACACGCCGCAGCAATACGCAGTCTCGCCGCAGTTTGTGACGCCCACCTATGCGCCCAACGCGCCAAGTCCCTATCGCCAGCAGCCGCCACCACAGGCGCCACGGGTCGGCCAGGCGATGCCCTCACCCTATCAGCCTGCTCCTTACCAGGGGCAACCTGGCGCGCCGTATGGTCAGCCGCGCCCGTATGGCGCGCCGATGGCGGCTCCGATGCCAATGTCTCCTGCAGCGCCGGTCATGCCGGGTGGCGGCGTGGCGGCATATGAATTGCGCAACGTACACTTCCGTTACCCTGGCGCGCAATTTGAGCTGTATGTGCCACAGTTGACCATTCCCGCCGGTAAGCTCGTCTACATCGGTGGCGAGGCAGGCTGCGGCAAGTCAACACTCATGAAGCTGCTGGCGCTGCAAACCAAGCCAAGTGTGGGCGACATCTGGCTGCTGGGGATGCACACCACCTCGCTGCTTGATTCTCAGCTCGATGACGTGCGCGGCGGTGGGATCGTCTATGTGCCGCAGGGCGACCTGGGCCTCACCGACCATGTGCCGGTTGAAGGCATCAAGCGATTGCTGCATGACTTCGATGGTCTGCCCTGGCACGAGGCGGAGAGACGTGCACTGATGGGCTTGCAGGCGGCGCAGTTCCCTGCCGCGCGCTTGAATGTGAAAGCAAGCAACCTCTCAGGCGGCGAGAAAGCGCGCGTTGCCATTGGCAAGGTCTACGCCACGCAGCGCCCCATCTGCCTGACCGACGAGGTGCTTGGCCCGCTGAATGAGCGCCTGCGCCTGAAGGTAGTGGAACTCTTCCAGCAATTGGCCGACCAGGGGTTCACCGTCATCTGCATCGAACACCAGCCGCAGTTGCAAAAATATTTCGATCAGGTGGTGATCCTCGATCAGGGGCGTATCGAGAGCGTGGTGGATACCCGCAAGCGCCCCCGTGAGAAGGTACCACCAACCCCGCCAACGCCGTAATCGCCAGGACAGCAGACACCGCCTGGTCGTGCGTCTGCTCTATGCTCGTCATACTCTATGCTCTATTTTCTTGATGTAGAGGGGCTTAAATTATGGGATATGTTCCACCACAACAGCCACAACAGCCGATACAGCCGCGTGTCGCCCCCCCGATGGGCGGTGGCCCACAGGGTGCGCAGCCTGGCTTTCCGCCTCCGGGGCAACCAATGCAACCTATGCCACAGGGGCCAGCCTTTCCTCAGCCAGGGATGCCAGGGATGGGGCCACGTCCAATGGGGCCGGGCGTTCCCGGCGCGCCGCGTGGCATCGTGCGACGGAATCCCAACGCGGGCGGTGGCTACTGGGGATTGCGCATGACGCGCATCTGGCGTGGCATCAAAGATGGCCCCTATCGCTCACTGGGCATTGTCGCGTCGAGCGCGCTGGGCATCACGATTGCCGTCGCCATCATCGGCACGAGCAACGGCATCCAGGAACGCATCAGCAAAGTGGCGAATCCGCTCAACCAGGTGCAGCCAGGCGCGTTCAACACCATTCAAGATGTGCTTTCCAAGACGACCAGCCTGCTGACCATCCTCTCCGTCGCCTTCACAGCGGCGATTGTCGGGCTTGTCACCCTGATCTGCACAGGCCAGCGCCGTCGCACGCTCAGCTTGCAGGTGCAGCAAGGTGAGAGCAAGGCGAATCTGATCGTCGAGCTATTGGGCGAGTCGTTTATCCTCTGTATGGGTGGCGGGCTTATCGGCATGATCCTGGGAGAAGTCATCTGTAGCATCTTGCCAACCCTGATCAACAACCTGCCGATGGATGCCAACCTGAGCAGCGTCTTTCCCATCTTCCCCACGACGACCATTCTTGCCTTCGCTGTGACGGCTGGCATCGTTGCGTACTATACCTCGCACACCGATACACGCACGTCGCTCAGTTGATGTGTGAGCCAAGAGACCCACAGGGGAGACTCATCTATGGCTGAACCCTCTCCGCAGACCAATGAGTCTCCTGCTCCTCCGGCGAGCGGCGTCGCGGCGGCTCCTCGAAAACCTGCCTCGCGCCCACTCGCGCATGCGCTGGGGCTGCTTCAGGTAACGCATCCCCTGCCAAGCATGTTGTATGTGATCGGCGTCGGGCTGTTCTCCTTCCTGGCTGCCGCTACCCACCAGCACGCGCCCCATCCGCTGACGCTCATACGTGCGCTGGCTGGCGTGCTCTGCGCGCAGTTCGCCATCGGCGCGCTCAACGACTATTGCGACCGGACTAATGATGCCCTCACCCAACTGGAAAAGCCGCTGGCTCGCGGCGTGATTGCTCCCTGGGAGGCGCTGGTCATCGTGACGCTTGGCAGCCTCGGCGTTGTGGTCTTCATCGCGCCGCTTGGGATCGTCCCATTCATCCTGGGCGCCCTGATCGAGGCGCTTGGGCTGGCGTATGACCTGTGGTTCAAGGGGACGCTGGTCAGCGCGTTTCTCTACGCCGTCTACTTCCCCCTTATTCCGCTGCTGGCTTGGGCGCTGTTTGGCGGCTGGCAGAGCTTCCTGCCGTGGCTGTTTCTGGTTGGCGCGGCGCTAGGGATAGCCATGAATGTGGCCAATACACTGCCCGATCTTGAAGGCGATCTGGCCATGGGCGCGCGGGGACTTCCCCACCTGCTGGGGTTGCGCCGTGGGCTGGCGGTTGTCTGGCTGGCGCCGCTGCTGACGTTGGGGCTGATTTGGGCGCTGGCCCTCACGCGGCTCGTCCCCGTAGGGCCAATTGGCATGCTGGTGGCGACCCTTGCCGCGCTAGGAACCACGCTTGCGGCGTTGGCGTTGTATCTGCGCCGCCCAACGCCAGCCACCCTCAAGCTGACGTTTTACCTTCAGGCGCTTGGCGTGATCGCACTGGCAGGCGGCTGGCTTGAAGCCGCAGCGCTTGGCCATTGACCAACGTCTCCCAGAAAATGTTAGAAAATTGTAAGAATATCTCCATATCTCTTGACATTATTTGGAAGATGATACATACTACTAATAGCGAAAGCGATTCACCCACTGGCGGGCGCCGAGAAGACACAGGACGCGGTGA
The DNA here is from genome assembly GCA_021324535.1 of Pseudomonadota bacterium. Lineage (GTDB taxonomy): Bacteria > Chloroflexota > Ktedonobacteria > Ktedonobacterales > JADMIN01 > JAJPIU01. Next base: position 2,186 of record JAJPIU010000159.1, on the reverse strand, counting down.
TGCGGTGTGGTAGTGGGGAACGCCCATTGGCGTAGCGCGCCAGGCCAGAGGGTGAACACTTCGACAGAAGCGTCACACGTATCTCAACTTTTGCAGATGGAGGTGTATACGTATGTCTTCGCTCACTCGTTGGGATCCCATTCGTGAGGCCATAACACTGCGCGACGCAGTGAATCAGTTGTTTGAGCAGGCCGTGATGGGGCCGGAGTTCATGCTCACCAATCGTTGGGGCAACGCGGTTGGCCAGATGAATGTGTATGAGGCGGATGGCAAGTATGTGTGCCAGGTGTTGCTGCCCGGCGTCAATCTCAACGCGCTTGACCTGACGGTGCGGCAGAACACGCTCACCATCAAGGGCGCCGTCTCCGAGCAGTATGCTGGCCCGCAAGATCAAAAGACCAACGTGTTGCTCCGCGAGTTTGGTGTTGGTGAGTTCACCCGCTCGATCACCTTCCCGAAGGATGTGAATGGCGATGCGGTTGACGCGAACTATGATAGTGGCGTGCTGACCATCACCGTTCCGCTGGCGGAGCATGCGCAGCCCAAGCGTATCACTGTGCGCCAGGGGGAATCACTCAACGCGGGTTCTGCGACGAAGAGCATTGAGCAAACCGTTGACCAGGACGCCAATCATCGCATTCCGGCCCACGTTCAATAGGCCGTTGCGAGGCCAGCGCGTCAATGGCGACCGGCTGGCCAATTGAGAGTTCTCCTTCGTTCAGACGCTCACCCTGGCTCTTGCCCTGGTGGGCGTCTGTGTTGTTTGTCTCGAACGATGCACGATACGGCCTGTTGTTATCTAGATGGAGGCGGCCCATGAGACCAAAGCAAAAGAAGTTCCGCGCATCATCGCCTGTGGCGCATAACGCCTCGACCCCAAAGTATTCCATCGCGGTCGCCTCTGATCTTTCCGGCGTTCCCCAGCAGCAACTTCGCCGCATGGAGGAGGGTGGGCTGATCACGCCGATGCGCACAGAGGGCAACACCCGCCGCTATTCCGACGCAGACCTCTCGGAAATCGCCGAGATCTTGTCGCTGACCGAGCGTGGAATCAACATGGAGGGCATACGCTCGATCCGCGCTTTGCAGGAGGAGCTTGCTGTCTTGCGCGCCGAAAACGCCGCCCTGCGCGCCGAAATCGAGCGGCTGCAATTGGCGCTACGAAAGCCGACAACTACAGAAGGCGCGGCGTCATCTTAGCCGTTGGGGAGTATTGGATTTTGTGATGCGCCTGTGAGCCTCTGCTCACGGTCTGTGATATGCCTGTGATCCTGAGCCAGTATCCTTAGAAGCGTTAGAAGCGCATCGCCCCATACTGAGTTGGCGGCAAGCGGCTTCCCCTCACAAGGAGATTCTCACATGGCTCTAGATACGCTCCCTGTCAAACAGATTTCTTCCTCAGCGGCTTCATTCCCAGGCGCATCACTGCGAACCACATCAGAAGGCAATCGCGGAGCATATATCACGCTCGCGCTTGTGGTTGGCGTGGGCGTCATTGTATTATTGGCCGAAATGCTGTTGAGCGCCTCGCTAGCGGGCTCCTATACGCCACGAATGATGAGGCCGCATACCGGTTCCTCTGGCGCATCTGGCATGATGTCCGGCGTCCCGTCCTCAAACATCCATCTTTCGATTCTTCCTCAGAAGCCCAATTCGAGCATTCAGGGGCCAGCCTATTCGCAGACCAGTTTGACTGTGCCAGCCAACTCGCTCGTTACAATCACCATTGTCAACGACGACCCCGGTGATACGGCGCTACCCGCCGGTTCACCCTTCGCGCATGTCACAGGCGTGACAGGTGGGGTCGCCTATGTTGATGGGCAGGCGTACAACGCGCTGGATGTCGCGAAGGTGGCCCATACGTTCACCATTCCACAGTTGGGCGTCAACGTGCCCATCCCCGGCGATACCCCTGTCGGCCAGAAAACAATAACAGTAACATTCTCCTTCAAGACAGGCTCCGCAGGGATGTTCACCTGGCAGTGCATGGATCCCTGCGGCAGCGGATCGAGTGGCTGGGGTGGGCCGATGGCGACGATGGGCTATATGCAAGGCATGCTCATGGTACGCTAGCCTGGGTTAGTATAACAGTTGCAGTTAGGGATGGCAGTGAGGGAGACTGACCGGGAGCCGAAAGGAGGCCGATCATGGCGGCAGGAGAGCAGGAGGAGAGCAGGAGGAGAGCA
>JAJPIU010000094.1 GCA_021324535.1 Pseudomonadota bacterium | reverse complement strand
TTCAGCGCCAGATTGAGCTTGAAGACCCCGCTCTCCGATTTGAACTCCTTGATGCGTTTGAGGAAAGCGGGAGACAATCCTGCGTCGGCGCAGAAGCGGGTGAACGTCGTCTTCGGATCAACATTCGAGAGGACGGCCCGCGCACGAAGCTCCTCGCCCGATTCCAGCCGCACACCCTCTACCTGCCCATTGTTCACCAGCAGCTTGCCCACGCGCTCGTTCAGGCGGATCACCGCGCCGTGCGCCTCAGCCGAGGCGGCCAGCGCGAAGCTGATGCGCCCCATGCCGCCGCGCACATAGCCCCACATGCTCTTCTCGCCGTTGACCTCACCAAACATATGATGCCACATCACGTAGACCGAGCCAGGCGTCTTCGGGCCAATGAATGAGCCGATCACGCCCTGTCCGGCAAAGGCGGCGCGCATATAATCGGACTCAAAGTAGTCGGCCAGCATGTCGTACAGCGAGCCAAACATCAGCCGCCGGTAAATCTCTTCATCCTCGCCACGGAACATCCCCGCAAGGTCAGCGATGGATGGCGGCTCTTGCAGCAGGATGGGCGTCAGAATCTCGGAGGCGCGATCAAAGAAGCGCAGGAACTCCGGGTAGGCGTCGGCGTCGTGCGGCGAGAGGCGGCGAATGCTCTCCTGCGCCAGTTCGGTCTGCGCACGGAAGAAGATATGCTCGCCATCCAGGAACGGCGCGAACATCTGCGGGTCTTTGACATACGCCTCAAAACCATAGCGCGGCAATTCAAGATCGCGAATGATCTCCGGGCGCAACAGGCTGACGACATACGCGCAGGGCGACATGGTGAAGCCGGGAAACGGCTCTTCGAGCGTGCAGGCACCGCCCACGCGGTCGCGCTGTTCGAGGACGATCACGCTCTTGCCAGCGCGCGCCAGGTAGCCAGCCGCCACCAATCCGTTGTGCCCCGCGCCGATGATGATCGCGTCTACGCTGTTCGTTGTTGCGCCTGCCATGTATCCCCTCCGCTGTTGTATTGATTGCCTTATGTTCATGTGGCACGGCCATTCTACCACCAAACGGCGTCGGTTTGGCAAGCAACGGTCAATTGGCGAGCAATGGTCAAGCGGCGCCAAACAATGGCGGTAACCGTTGGCCTATGCGCTATGCTTAATGGAGAGGTGGGCGCAGCGGGCGGGCGGTTAAAACCGCGCCGAAGGGCCTGCGCTGCGCTTCGGCAACGAAGTCCGCCTACGCGGACTCGTCCAGGGCAATTGGGATCATCACAGAGCGAGCGACGAATCAAGCCAAGCGGCGGACACAGCAAAAGTAGCGCCGCCCAGGAGCGCGGCGCGTGTCCTGTACCCCAAACATCGCCTCGCCACCCGTGAACAATTCGGCGCTGGCATGTCTATCCCATGCCGTGCAAATATAAAAGGTCTGGTAGATCATGACATCGGCGCAAGAGAAACAGGCAAAGATTTCAGGCGCGCTGGCCGGGCGGCGTATCGCCATCACGCGGGCGCCCACGCAGGCCGAGGGCTTGGCGCAGGCGCTCGAAGCGCAGGGCGCGCGCGTCGTCTCGCTTGCCGCCATCGCCATCGCGCCGCTGGAAGACTACACTCAACTCGACGCCGCGCTCGCTGCCCTGTCCGACTACGATTGGCTGGTGTTGACCAGCGTCAACGGCGTGGAGGCGTTGACGCAACGATTGGCGGCGACAGGACACACATGGGCGAATCGGGGAACGGCGCATGTCGCAGCAATTGGCCCGGCCACCGCGCAGGCGCTCGAACGTCAAGGCGTCGGCGTAGACCTGCTACCGGCTGAATATATCGCGGAGGGCATTCTGGCGGCGTTAGAAGAGCGCGGCGAGATTACGGGCAAACGCTTCCTGCTGGCGCGCGCAGACATTGCCCGCGAGACGCTTGCCCAGGCGCTCCGCGCGCGTGGCGCCCAGGTAGACGAGATCGCCGCCTATCGCACGGTCACGCAGCCGGTCGACGCTGAATTGCTCACTCAGGCGCTCAATGGCGCAGAGCGTGTTGACGCCATCACCTTCACCAGTTCGTCCACCGTGCGCGGCTTTCTGCACGGCTTGCAGGCATGGCTTGCCTCATCCAGCGCAGAAATACAGTCGCCAGCCGAGGCGCTGGCCGGGATCGCGTTGGCGTCCATCGGGCCAATCACCGCCGCAACGCTCCGTGAGTATGGACTTGAGCCAACCATCACCGCAGAGGAGTATACTATACCAGGGTTGGTACGCGCGCTCGTCGCGTACTATGTTCGATAGAGAGATCGTGTGGCTGGCTCACAGCGTAGGAGGAGGATAGAGGCGATGCGTGAAGCCATTGCGCTGCCCAACCGGCGGGAGCCAATCAGGCAGGTCATGGCCGCGCTGGATCGCGCCTTCTTCGACGATCCGCTCGATGTCTATCTGCTGCCCGACCCGGCCCAACGTAAGCGGCTGCTCTCAAAGATTCATCTGATCATGCTTCGTTATGCCCTGCGCTACGGCGAGGTCTACACAACGCCCGCATACGAGGGCGCAGCATGCTGGCTGCCCCCTGGGAGAACCTATCCCACGCTCTGGCGGTTGCTCTCGGTCGCCTGGCGCGATCCGCCGCTGGCGATGGGCTGGCAGGGCTATCGTCGTTTTACGCAGGTGGACGCCTACCTGGAACACGCGCATAGAAGCGCGGTACCAGGCCCCCACTGGTACCTGTGGGAGCTTGGCATTGATCCTGCCCATCAGCATCAGGGAATCGGCGGCGCGCTTCTGCGGCCCATCCTTGAGCGCGCCGATCATGAGCGATTGCCATGCTATCTGGAAACGACGAACGTCGAGAATCCGTCCTTCTATGAGCGGCATGGCTTCCGGGTGGTCAGCGAGGGGATTGCGCCAGGGACAAACATCTGTGTATGGAGCATGCGACGCGGCTAGCAACCGGCAATAAGAGAGAAAGGAGAGCGGCGCTGCTCCTGTGCAGGTAGTGCTCAGGAATGGCGACGCCGCGCAAGTACGTACATCATGAACGCTATCGCACTCTTTGAGGCGCTGGCCGCGCTCTTCGCGTTGCTGGCCGCGCTCTTCATCTTCGACCAACATCTCAATCGTCCGCGCCCCTATAAGCTGATGTGGTCGCTGGGGTTGCTATTCTATGGAATCGCTGCGGGCGCGGCGGCGGCGGGCGCGGCGGGCGGCTGGAACGTCGCCGAATACAAGCTCTGGTATCTCTTTGGCGGCATCATGACGGCGGCGTACCTGGGGCTGGGCACGCTCTACCTGCTGGCTCCACGCCCGGTGGGCCATGTGGCGACGGCTTTCGCTGTGCTCATCTCGCTCTACGCCGCCGCACGCATCCTGCTCTATAGCGTGCCTGCGGCCACAGCCGCCGCGCTGGCAAGCGCCTCTACTACCACCGTCACCAATGTCGCTCACTTCAGCGTCTTCGCGCCAGCCATCACCCAACCCACCGCCTTCGATCTGCGGCTGGCCGCCATCGTCATGAACATCCCTGGCGCGCTGCTGCTCTTTGGCGGGGCCGTGTGGAGCGGCTGGCAGTTCTGGCGCAAGCACGCGCCTGGCTTCCGGCTGACCTCGATGGCGTTGTTGGCGTTGGGGTCGGTCTTCCCCAGCATCCTCACCGGCCTCCAGGCGCTTGGCTTTTCCAGCGCCGCCGCACTTGGCGAGTTCCTCGGCGCGCTCTGCCTGCTGGCCGGTCTACTGATCAGCCATGACGTGTTCACCGTCTTCCGTGTGCCATTCACGCATATTATCCTGCATGAGCGTCGGCGTCCCGCTCAGCAGACACAGCAGGCGAACGTTGGATGATTGGCGGTTAGTTGCTGGCGTCGGAACGGTCGCCTGTGGCGAACGGTGGACGTGTGGTGTGCGGGAGATAGGGTGTAGAGAGCAAGCAGGATAGCTGTTGGCGAGCTAGCTACGGGCGCGACATCCAGCATGAATGTGATTCTTCTCTGATACAAACGTTCTATGAGTTGGAAGATTGATTGCTCCTACGAAAGGCCGAACTAATGCGACAACCAACCACTGCCCGCCAGCCTACTCCACGAAACGCCTATCTCGAGACGATAGAGGAGACGCCCGGCCCATTCGTCTTCGCTGTGGACGACACTGGCGCGCTGCTGGCGTTGAAGTTTCTGGATGGAGACTACGAACAGTGTATCGAGCAGGAGCTTGAGCGCATGGGCTACCGGGTACAGGCGGCGCCAGATGCGAGCCAGACGGCGCAGGCTCGCCAGCAGTTTTTGGAGTATTGCGCAGGCGCCCGCCAGACGTTCGATCTGCCATTGGCGCTGGCTGGCACGGAATGGCAGAAGACCGTCTGGCGGGCGCTGCGGGAGATTCCCTTTGGAGAGACGCGCGCCTATGGCGAGATCGCCCTACAGGTGGGACGACCACTGGCGGCGCGGGCTGTGGGGCGCGCCAATGCGACGAACCCTATCCCGCTGGTGATCCCCTGCCATCGCGTGGTAGGCGCAAATGGCGCGCTCACCGGCTTCGGCGGTGGATTGCACATCAAGACACGGCTGCTCGCGCACGAGGCGCGTATACGTAGGATGGACACCGCTTGATCTGCGCTAGTGACGATTGAGAAGGGCTATACCGATCACCGAGCTGGCTATCGAAGCGGCAAAGCCAATGATAGACAGAACCAGCCCAATGCGCGCCATTGTCCCACGGGTGGTGGAGTTGCGGCCCAAAACGCCGAAGATCAAGCCAAGAATTGCAAAAATATAGCCACAGATGGCGACAAGGGCTGAGTAAACCCCTTCAGTGAATCTTTGTTTCCGCCTCAAACAAGCTGTATTGCAGTCGCCCCTAGCGTACACCATGCGAAACAAGCGCGCAGGCAAAGGCTCAGATACATGCTGGCGTAGATTCAGCCCCCCAACAGGCGCGTGACGCCAAAGGCGAAGGCCGCCCCAACCACAGTGAGCGCGACGGCTGCGGGCGTGCTTTTCTCGCTATGCGCGGCGGGCAGGATGTCGCTGGCGCCGATATAGAGCAAAAAGCCCGCGAAGAAGCCAAGATAAATGGGCAACGCCGCGCCTGAGATGGTGAAGAAGAATGTCGAGATGACGCCAAGCACAGGAGCCAGCGCGTCGGTCAGCAACAAGGCAACCGAGCGGCGGATGTTGTTGCGATTGAACAGCATCAACGTGACGGTATTCAATCCATCGGTGAAGTCGTGCGAGATAACGGCGATGGCCACCACGATGCCCGCCACCGTGCTGATCTGGAACCCCAACCCAATACCCACGCCATCCAGGAAGCTGTGGCCGCTCAGCGCGAGCGCCGCAAGAATGCCCACCCGTGGATGTGTCTGGGTGGGCTTCCCACCGGACGCGATCTCGCCCGCTTCGTCAGTTGTTGGCGTGGTGGCATGGATGTGGCTTTCCTGCATCTCCTGCTCGGTGACATGGAAGAGCGTTGTCTTCTCGACGATATAAAACGCCAGGAAGCCCAGCATCATCGCCAGCATCGGGCCAACGGGATTGAGGTGTTGTTCGCCGATCAGGTGGTAGATTTCCGGCAGGAGGTCGAAGATCACCAGACCCACCAGCACCCCTGCGGTCAGCCCCATGATCAGCCGGAGCTTGCTGCGCAGTCGGAGCGCCGTCAGCCCGCCAAGCGATGTTGAGAAGAAGGTGGCGACCGAGAAAAGCAGTGCTGTCATGCGCGCGCCTCCGTCATGGTCGTCACGGTCGCCATAGCGGGTATGACTCCCTGGGCCAGGCAATCTGCGCAGACGCCACACAGGACAACATCATGCCGCTCGATATGGTGGCCGCTCTCGCGCTCCATTTCGGCGAAGGCGCGTTCGAGCGCCTCGGAACGTACCTCCAGCGCGCTGTGGCAGGCGCGGCAGACGAAATGGTGGTGATGGCCGCTGGCGGAGCAGAGCGCATAACGTTTGCCGCGCGGATCGTGTCCATCGGCGGCGCGCCCCTCGGCCTCGCCAAGCGCGTTGGGGTCAGGCGTCTCGCCGACGACGCCTATCTCCACCAGCAACGCCAGCACACGGTACGTCGAGGCGACACTTGTCGCGGCGCGTGCGGCGATCTCCTGCGCGGTCAGCGGCTCATGGGCGGCGCGCATCGCCTGCCAGATGCGTTTGCGCGGGCCAGTCAGCTTGTAGCCAGCTTCGCTGACAGCGCGCAATTGAGGCGTCTCAGCCTCCCCCATCTTCTTCCTCCCCTCGTCATCACGTTTTATATTGAGAATATTCCCATTAGCAAATGAGAACGTTCTCAATTATACACCCTTTTTGCTGCGGACGCAAGGGGGACGTATGAATTGCCCACAAAGGAGGAGGATGATGAGAAAGCATGGTTGCCAGCCAGGTGGTAGGATGAAGAGAGAGATGAGATGAATGGTAGAGAGATCGCCTATAGGGCATGCGACGAATCAGAAGAGAAAGACGGCAAAGGGCATGAGCGACGAAGCGAACACAACGAATATCGAGAGCAATGAGGGCGAGCTGGTGGTGCGTCCAGCGCGGGCGGAAGACCGCGAGGCCGTGTTCGCGTTTTGCGCGCGCACCTGGGGCGACGACGGCGACTACATCCCCTATGTATGGGACAAGTGGCTGGCCGATATGAACGGCGACTCGGCGCTGCACGGCGTGGTGTTGGTGGCGACGCTGGATGGGCGCCCGGTAGGGATCACGCATGTTCGCATGCTTTCGGATGACGAGGCGTGGATCGAGGGCGTGCGGGTTGACCCGGCTGAGCGGCGTACCGGTGTTGGCCGCGCATTGATCGGGCATGCGCTGAAGGCGGCGCAGGCATTCGGCGCGACGGTGGCGCGTTTTTTCACCGATGAGACAAACGTCGCCTCGCAGCAGTTGTTCGCGCGTTTCGGCTTCACGCGCATTGCGCAGATGCTTCGCTACGCCGCGCCCGCGCTGACTTTTGGCAATGAGACGGCTGCGCAGGACGGACGAACGACGAAGGCGACGGCAAAGGAGAGCGCAGAGAATGCGTTGGCTGCCGCAGGGCTGGCGGACGATCCGGTGGGCCTGCAACTGACCACGCTGGGGGAAGACGCCTTCGAGCGCATCTGGGAGTGGCTGACGCATTCAACGCTGACGCCGTTCAACGGCGGGTTGGAGTTCATCGGCTGGACGGCGCGTGGGCTGCGTGAGCCGACGCTGCGTGAGTATCTGGCCGGGGGCAAGGTATGGTTGCTCGAAGGGTGGGATACCATCCTGGCGCTGGCCATCGCTGAAGGGCAAGATGACGAGGAGCCTGACGAAGACCTGGTAGAGGAAGAATCTGAGACGGAGATACCGAACAAGGATGAGGCGTATTTTTCGGTCGCCAAACCGGAGGCCAATGGGAATAGCGATGACCGTGCCATCCCCAGGGGCAAGGCGCTGGATGTGCGCTACGTGGACGGCTCGGCGGATGGGTTGAGCCGTCTCTGCCTAGCGCTACGTGAGGTGGCAGGTCAACGCGGGCTGGCGCGCGTGCGCCTGTGGCTGCCGGAACTATTGATTCTGGCTGACGCGATGGCGGGCGCAGGCTACGAGCGACGAGGCGACGAGGCAATGTGGGTGTATCAGCGGGCGCTGTGATGGGTGGGCGCGATGGCAGGTTGGAGCAGGCGGGCGCTGGCGCAGGGGGCGAGCGCATGCCCGCGCGCCTGGAGCCATTGTGTGCCACGCCGAACCCACCTGCGCGGCCTCACGACAACGAGGAGATCGCCTGTGGCCAGAAATAGAGCCAGGGAGCCATTTGGGAAAATTGGGCGGCTATCTGCTTGACGAATACGTCGCGCATCGTGTATACTACACGAGGTTGTGGTGAGCGGCTGCTTCAAGCTCACATCATCACACTGGCTTCATTCCTCGGTAGCTCAACGGTAGAGCAGGCGGCTGTTAACCGCAAGGTTACAGGTTCGAATCCTGTCCGGGGAGCCTTTCTCCAGCCATTTCCAATAACCGCCCAGGCCACAAGTTCGCTTGCCGCCTGGGTTTCTTTCTGCCAGGCGGCGTTCATGTCTTCCCCCCTTTTCCGCCTCGAAGTTGGTAGGGTTACAGCCCACTAACGGCCCCCAGTGGGGGAAAGTGGGCTATAACCTTTTGGTTACAGCGCCTTTACGATTCATCGCCTTCTTGTTCTGTGAGTTTCGGCTGGCGGCGATAATGGTGTCGCCCAGTTCCCTTCTTGCGGATACGCATATCCGACAAGGGAGAGTATTTGGCGTGGTGAACACGCGCCTGCCTACTGGTAAAGTCTTCTAAGTAAATCTCGGTGATCTTGACGCTGCTATGGCCCAGCAGCCGCGATAGGCTGTACACCTCGCCGCCATGTTCGAGCCAGCTGCGGGCGAACGTGTGGCGAAACTTGTGTGGCGTCACCGGCACATCGGTGATCCCCGCCGCCTCTTTGGCGCGCTGGACAATCTTTTCGACTCCTGACGGTTGGAGCGGTCGGCCCGCGAAGTTGGTAAACAACGCGGGCACAGTGTCGTCTTCAGCGACACGATACTGATTGATGTACTTCCAGAGAAACTTGGCAGTGGTTGGGCTGACGGGTCAAGTCCGGAATCATCTGTAAAATGAGATCGCTGGGAGACCGTAGCCCTCACACGGAATGCGTCATAGCTGCCTCCTAGCTGCCTCCTAGCTGCCTCCTAGCTGCCTCCTAGCTGCCTCCTCCTGGGGGACGGGTGGGAACAACGCCAGTTGCGTGGGGCGAGTGGCATGCCACTGCCAGTAGGCGGTCATATCGAAGTAGCGTTGGCCGCTGGTCCA
>JAJPIU010000060.1 GCA_021324535.1 Pseudomonadota bacterium | reverse complement strand
CTTTGTGGACTTTGTGGGCCGAAGCGTGGCAACGGCGTTGGCTGAGGTGGTTGGGGTGGTTGGGGTGGTTGGGGTGGTTGGGGTGGTTGTGCCGCCGACTGCGGGAAGCGCGACCCTGGCCCACGCAGCCACTCCGGCAGTTGGGCTTCAAGCGCGTCAACGGGGTTTGTCGGCTGATAGGGCGCGCGCCCCGGCTGCTGTCCTGCGCCAGGCAGATCGCCCCATTGGCCAGGCTGGCTGGCCGCTCCAAACTGCCCAACTGGCCCAGTGGGCGCGTATATGTCGGAGCCAGGCGCGGCGATCTGTGGAGCGCCATAGGGCGCGCTGCCAGCAAGCTGCGCTGGTGAGTATGCGCCCGGAACACCCTGCGCACGCTGCGCGCCTGGGACGCCTGCGTCGGGGCGATTGATCCCACGGGTGAGCAGCGCCTGGAGCGGTGGCAACAGTTCATCCACCACGGTGCCGCTTGGCGCAGGCCAGATGGGGAGTCGCCCTTCGAGAAGCGCGCGCAATGCCTCACCCAGGCGTCGCGCCTCATCAACCGTGCGGCGCAGCGTAAACTCATCCTGCGCCAGGCGCGCGAAGCGGTTGATCAGGTTGTTCAGGCTCGAACCGATCTGCCAGAGCAGCGGATCATCGAGGCGCGGCACACGCGCGTTGAAGTTGCCGTTGGCAAGCTGTACATGCGTCGCCAGCACCTCGCGCACGCCTCGCTCCATTGAGCGTGTACGCTCAATTTCTCGCCGCTCAAGCTGGGCCAGCTCTTCGGCGCGGTCAGCCCGACGCAGCGCATTCAGCGAACTCGTCACCCAGAGGTACGAGACGACAGCGACGATGAAGTGAAGGATGATAGGGCGAATGATGGTTGTATAGTAATCCGGTGAAGAGTCAGCCGGAAAGTTCGCCCCATGCGGCTGAAGAAAGACAAGCCCAAGGATGATCGCTGTATTGACAGCTGCGACAGCAAACACACTGGCGGGCGGCAGCAGCGAGACGGCGAAGAGTTCGGCGATGATCATGAGATCAAAGAGGGGAACATAGATAAGCTCCAGACCATGCGGCGCCCCCACAATCGCCAACACAAAGACAGCGTCGCTGAGAATGACAAGCATCGTGGCGGTAATCGCCACCTGCCCAATGCGATTCAGGAGCACCATCACTGCGCTCAACACATAGCTGGCAAGCAATGTGTACAGCGTCGCGGGGTCAGACAAGCCGATAGGAATCGCAAAAAGCGTCAGGACAATATACCCAAGCAGCAAAGTGGCCGCCAAGCGCCCACGGCGCACCAGCTCGCGTTGGGCAAGCGATGCCCCAACAGGCGGATCGGGCGGGGCCGCCAACCGATACCACCAACCCAAAGGGCCAACGCCGCTTCGTGTGGGCGCTTGACGCTTGTCATCGGGTAACGCCAGTGCTCGTTCATCACGCATGGTATCGATCTCCTCGTTTCGGAATATGTTTGTTCGCCGCTCTACTACTCTACTCGCCCCGCTGCCACTGATTGGCTCTGTATGAGCATGTCGCTTCGTCCCCAAATACCATGCCGTGGCGCCTGCAATGTCGCTGCTTCCACCACTCGCAAACAGGCAAAGCATACGGTGATCGGCTTCATCTTATGCCCTACTATACTAACGCCACAGGCTCCCGTCAACACCCCTTGCCTTTTCTCCTGTTGCCCACCGCCAATCTGCCTATGGAACCAGTGTAAGGTTTGCAAGACACCTCTACTTGACGAGTTTGTGTAACTACAGTAGCATGACGTCATCAGATCGAGTTCGTTCGCCTGGCTCGCACATCCGCAAGTCTTTTCGAAAGGAGGCCAGCTTATGGCCCGCATCCCACTTTCGCTTCGCCTCAATATGCTTCTTGCCGGACGCCCTTCACTCGCATACCGCGTCTTTCGTCTCATGGGAGCGCGGCGCATCGAACGCGCTGGACGTAACGCAGCGATTCGCGCCGCACAACAGGCATACACATATGTGCCCTTTTACCGGAGGCTCTATGAAGCGCATGGGTTTACCGACGAGCGTATGAAGCGGCTGACCTGGGAAGATTTCCAGCAGCTTCCTACCATCAGCAAAGACGAGACAGAGCGCGAGCCGGAAAACGATCTGCTAGACAGCCGTATACCCTCGCCCGCAGGCGATGCGCTCATTGGACGTTCGTCGGGAACTACCGGCGCGCCGACCGTCTGGCCGCTCAGTTGGAAAGAACTGTATATTCTGCGCGCTACCTTCGAAGGAGTGTTACGCTCACTCGGCACGCACAAAGGTGTCCCAACTGCGGTGATTCAGATGACGGCAATTGAAGGCGGCGACCAGAGCGGCAACTCGCCTTATCGGTCACTGTTTTCGCTCAAAGAAGCCACCCACTGGAACTTTGAGGTGTTTGGCCCCGGTGAGGATTCCAACACTGTCATTGCACTCCTGCGCTGGCTGGTGAAGCAGCGGTACGAATCGCTCTTTATCATTTCATTCCCTGGCACCTACGAGCGTCTTTTTGACCGCCTGGATGAGATCACCCGCACCGATCCAGAGGCAGGTGTTAATTGGGCGCAGTTTCGCAATAAAGTGATTATGATAGGCGGTCAGTTGGTTGCGCTCTCCATCCGCGAACGGCTGCGGAATGAGATGGCGTTTGACCCCAAAGCATTGGGCAGCGAGCTTGTTGCGTATGTCTCGTCTGATACGGGCATTGTGGTCGCACGGTCAACCCCATTTTCTGTCTGGCTCGAACGATTCCTTGCCGAGCGCCCACAGCTTTGGGAAAGTCTGGGGCTATCGCCCGAACACAGGGAAAAGGCGCTCCTTGAATTTGTGCCTGCGCTCTCTGTCTATGCGGAGCTTGATCCCTCCGATGGTCTTGTGCTCACCTCCTGGAAGCACCGTCCGCTCGTTCGTTATCGCATCAACGACCTCGCCTGGACGATCCCGTCTGAGCAATTGATGAAAACGCTGCGGCGCGAGGCGCCCGACTGGCGACGCGCCTTTCTTGCCGCCGGTGGAAAGAAGGGCGATATTCCCTATGGGGCGACGCTGGGGGTGATACTTGGGCGCGCTGACGAGACGTGCATCGTGAACAGCGCAAATGTCTCTCCGGCCATCCTTCAGTCTGCGCTCGAGGCGGCTGGTATCATGCCAATGCTTCATCATTTCAAGCATAGCGCCAATCCATCCTATCCAAATGAGTATAGCGTCTATCTGGAGTTGCAAGATACCCGTGATGAAGCGGCGCGCTCCGCTCTTGCCACGGAATGGCGCCTGAAGCTGCTCGATGCGTTGATGGCGGTTCCGGCGGCCAGCGATCTCCTTGCGGCGCATCGCGCAAACCCCATTGTGCTGCGTGTCTTTGTTCGCTCTCGTGGCGCTGACGAGTTCGCGGGCGACGACCAGCGCCACAAAAAGACCTACATCCTGCGAAGCGACCAACGCCAGCAGCGTGAACAGCATGCGGACGAAACGCCCGTTCCGGTAAGCGCACCAGCCGCTATCCGCTCGGAGGATGCGCAGAACGACGGATAAACGGGTAAGCAAACAATACCCCCTCCTCGCATGAGAAGGGGGCTTTTCTTGTTCAATGAGACGCTATGTGGTCTGGCTATGGCAATGGCGCCGTATCGTCTTCCGCATTGCGCATGGTGGCAGGCATCGTCTGCGGCGAGTGGCTGCTCGTTGTCGTCCCAGTCGTCGTGCTCGTCGTGCTCGTCGCAGATGGCATATTCGCGCCAGTAGACGCCGTTGGAGTGGGAGCCGCAGGCGTTGTCGTTGTCGTTGTCGTTGTCGTTGTGGGCGACTTACTGGCGGCAGGCACAGCGCGCGCACGAGCGCCCGCTGGCTGGCGCAACTGCCTGACAACCAGCCAGATTGCCGTCAGCAGGAACGCGATGATCGAGGCTAGCGTACTGGCGCCAAACAGCGGGAACGGCTGGCGTGGCGTGGCATGCAGTAGGATCAACAGCGAGTTGAAAGCCGTCAATGCCAGCGAGAAGATCCAGAAGGTGAGCAACACGATGAAACCGACCAACCCCAGGAAGCGGAAGGAGTTTTCCACCACACGCCAGGAGAGGATCAGCAGCGCCGCCGCCAACACGATGCAGAGCGTGCAGGCAAGGCCAAGTATCGCCGCCAGCACGACATCCTGATAGTTCACCAGCGCGTTCAACTGGCTGATGGCAGCCGCACAATCGGTCGCGTCAGGATAGGGCGGGTTCTGCGCACAGGTGATCTTGTCGCTTTGCAGGTGCAGGTAGCGCTGGATGTTAATACACGCCGTGCCGATGGCGATGGTGCCGAGGAAGATCAGCACTGGCCAGATCACATTGCGCAGCGAGACCAGGAAGTTATCTATCGCGATGCTGATGCGCCGACTGATCGCGGCACGCAGCGCGTTCAACACGACAACAGCTACCGTTTCACCAGCGCCACGCGCGCCCGCGTCGCCGCTGGTGGAAAGCGAACCGGCGGCGATAGGTGGCGTTACCGTGCCTGGGGTAGGCGTTGCGCCGTTCTGTCCGACGCCCGACACGCGCTCGGTCAGTGCGCCAACGGCAGTCGCCGTCGCGGTCAGCGCCAGCGTGAGCAATCCCAGCACCACATAGACTAGCGTCTGGATCAAATCCATGAAGCTGAGGGTCGGCGGATCGGTCAGCGTTCCGCCTGGAGGCGTGCAATTGCCAATCGGCCATGACACAGTGCAGGTGTCAATCGTCGTGTGATACTGCAAGGCATTGGAAAGGAACGTCAGCAGATCGGGCCGGAAGATTAGGAAGAGGATCAATGTGAGCGCGCCGCCCGCAAGCAGGTCGCCCGAAACCAACTCCGGCAGGCTGGGCAGGTTGCCCGACTCGCCAACCTCAATCGTCACACCAATGCCCAGGTCAACCACGCGCGTGGTCGGGCGCTTGAACTGCACGCGAATCCAGCGGCGGATCGTGTCGATCCAGAAGATCGCGATCAGGCCAAAGTTGATGATCGTGTACGTCCAGGCGCTCCGGCCAATATCTGGGATGGGGATGTGCAACAGAACGTTGAAGAGATAGTTGGCAAGCTCCGGGTCGAGCGCGAAAAAGCCTTCGAAGATCATCGCGATGATCGTCACGATCAGCGTCTCGTAGAGCTGCCTGCGCAGCGATGGATGGCGCATGATGGAAACCTGCAACGTGATGATCAGCGCGCAGAACCACAGGTAGATCGGCCAGGGATGGTGAAATATCACCCCCGTAATGGTCGGTTCACCAGCGTCGCGATAGCCCGCGAATGCGGTCAGCGCGAAGGCGAGAATACCGGTGAGGCCCAGCCCTACCACCAGGGCTGGAGGATATCGTACCAGAAAGAAGCGTGTCCGTTCGTCGTAGACGTCGGTGATCGCTTGTTGTGTTGGGCTTGTTCGGTTGAACACTCCACGCATAGTCAACTCCTGGATAGTCCTGGATGAGAACAGTATGTTGTTGGACGCCAGTGGCGAAACCTGCGCCCAACCGGTGGGCGTCATGCCCACCAGCCACGCTGGCAGCCTGACGACACGAAGGCCCAATCGCCCACACCCACTCTACACTATGTTATAGACGCGCGACACACGCCTTACGCATCTGATACGTTGGCGCCGCGTGTTGAGTTGGCTCCGTCGGCGCTTGCCCCGCTTGCCCCGCTTGCCCCGCTTGCCCCTGTTGTTCCCTGTCCCTGTGGATACTCTCCCAGATTGACGGCGGAAACTTTATTTGTCTGCGCCTGGTCGTTCGCGCCTGGCGCCGCGCCCCGGCGTGCGCCCTGTGTTGTCTGCTCGAACGAGGCGCCAAGCTGGTTGGCCGCCGCGCGTGTCTGCTGTGAGGGGCCACGCATCGACCGAACCAGAAAGATCGAGCCAAAGATCACCAGCGCCAGCATCGAGATGTAGGCCAGCACGCTCGGCGGATCAAACGGGTGGCGATCTGTGGCATGCGTCAGCAGCAACAACTGGTTGAAACCCCAGAGCGCCAGATCGAAGATCCAGAAGGTGAGCAACACGATGAAACCGACCAGCCCCAGGAAGCGGAAGGTGTTATCTGCCACATGCCAGCGGAAGACCGTGAGTGCGGCGGAAAAGACCGCGCCAACGACACTCAGCAAGCCCCACCCAATGGCAGGCAGAATGTACATCACGATGGGGCTGAACGAACCAAGCATGTTCAGCGGCTTTGTCGCATGCAGGTACGCTTGCAAATTGACCGACAATTGATAGAGGCCATAGGTGGCGAAGAAGATCAGCGCTGGCCAGGCAATGTTGCGCAGCGAACGCGCCAGGCTTTCGAGCAACAAACGCAGGCGGCGGTCGAGCGCCGTGCGAATCGTGTCGAGCACTGTCCCCGCAACATTCTCAGCGATGGGCGCCGTCGCGCCACGCTCATCCACTCCAGCGTTTTGCGCCGCCTGCCTCAGCGATGAACTTGGCGCGGCACGCTCAGGTACGCCCTCCACAGCGCCAAAGCCACCAAGCACCGCCGTCAGCGCCAGCCACAAGATGCCAATGATGAAGTAGCTGAGCGCCTGAACCTCATCCACAAAGTTCAACGATGGGCCGCCGCTGCCAGCCTGAACGCAATTGGAGGTGGTCAGACTGAGGGGAATCGAGGTACAGTCAGACAGCGGCGGAATGGTGTGGATGAAGTAGCTCAGCACGGATGGCTGGAACAAGAGCGCCAGCAACGCGGCCAGCCCCGCGCCTGCGATCAGGTCGCCTGAGATCAACTCCGACAGGCTTGGCAGTGTTTTGGGATCAACCGGCTCGCGGATTTCTTTGCCGGTACGCAGGTCTATGACCGGGTTGAGCGGCAGGTTGCGCGCGCGCCGTATCCAGCGCCAGATGCTATCAGCGAAGTAGATGATGATGACGCCGAAGTTGATAACGGTGTAGGTGACACCAGCGTTTGCCAGCGTGGGAAACAACTCACCAAAAAAGCGCCGGATGATGCCACCGGGGAAACCGATCAAATACACGATGACAATACTGATGGCGCTGAAGATCAATGTAGTAATCAACCGCCCGCGCAGCGCTTTGTTGCGGAAGATCAGCACCTGCAACGTGACGAGCAGTGCGCAGAACCAAAGATAGAGTTCCCACGGCTTGTAAAAGATGTCGTTTGCGGCGGCTGGCGTGCCAGCCACTTCATAGCCGAGGAAACCCGACATGGCAAACGCGACGACGCCAGTGAGGGCGAGCGTCAGCACCAGCCAGACGGGGATATTCACCAGGAAGGTGCCCCGCTTTGTATCGTAGAGATCGGTAATGGCCTCGTCGGTCGCGGCTAATGGTCGCATGTATTCCTCTCTTCCACTTTGTTCTGGCGCGCTCTGATGCGCCCCCACCTCAACACACCCTGCCTCATGTACTCGTGACGCGCTGTCGTAGATCGTCCCTCTGCTCCCTGGCCTTCGCCTGGGCAGTCTGTCGTGGCGCCTACACCACCTACGTGATGAACATAGAGACAACCGCCTTCAGCCCCGCATGCGCGCTGCCAACTATGCGCTACGACAGAGTCGTCGCCAGTATACCAAGTGTAGGCTATTCGGATGAAAATGCTTCCTCCACTATACTCGCTAACTGGCGAGATTGCAACGAGCGCATTCAGCAAACATGCAAACAGGTTCAGCGACACAGGCGAGACGGGGATCACGCAGGGGGAGGATTTCTTCCTCGATAGCGGCATTCATTCCTCTTCACGTTCGTGCTGTAGCACTGCCAGCGCCCGCTGCTGAAGGGCGAACAGCAGGTTGAGCGCATCGAGCGGTGTGGTTGTTACCAGGGGAAGGCTTGCCAGCGCAAGCGCAAGATCGCGCTGGCTGGCGATGTTTGCGACGGGAATACTTGACTGCGCAGGAAGCGTGGGTTCCGAAACACCATCCATCGGTCCAGCGTTCGACAGCGATTCTTCCACCTCATCGGTGGATGCTGACGCGCCATTTGCAGCACTCGTCGCATAGGGGCTGGTCGCCTCGGCGATGCGCAGCGCCTGCGCCTCGAGCGCCTGCCCTGGCGCCAGGGAATCGCCATCGCCAGAGGTCGCGCCCAGCAATTCTTCGGCGCGGGTGGTTACGCTGGCGGGCAATCCTGCCATGCGCGCCACCTGTACGCCGTAGCTGTGATCGCTTACCCCGGCGACCACGCGATGCAAGAAAATCGCCTGCCCGTCTCGTTCGGCCACCTCCATCCGAAAGACACGTAGACGCGGCAAATGGTCGGCGAGGCGCGCCAGCTCGTGATAGTGCGTGGCGAAGAGCGTGCGGGCCAGCGTCACATCGTGCAGATGCTCGACCACCGCTCGCGCGATAGCAATGCCGTCACCCGCGCTGGTGCCGCGCCCCACCTCATCCAGCACGATCAGGCTACGCGGCGTGGCGTGCCGCAGGATATAGGCCGTCTCGATCATCTCCAGCATGAAGGTGCTCAGGCCGCGCGCCAGGTCGTCTTCTGCGCCGACCCGCGTGAAGATGCGATCTACCAGCCCAA
Organism: Pseudomonadota bacterium; assembly: GCA_021324535.1. GTDB lineage: Bacteria > Chloroflexota > Ktedonobacteria > Ktedonobacterales > JADMIN01 > JAJPIU01. Next base: position 12,282 of record JAJPIU010000060.1, on the reverse strand, counting down.
TACGCGCACTGGCCGCCGGAACGAACGAGCCTATCTGCGCCAGCAGGGTGATCACAGCCACCTGACGCAGATAGGTAGACTTGCCCGCCATGTTTGGCCCCGTCAGCAGCATAATCCGCGCGCCAGCCGCGTCTGCGCCAGGGGTGGCGAGGCGCGTATCGTTGGGGATGAACTCAGCGCCGTCGAGCGTCGCTTCCACAATAGGATGCCGCCCGCCGATGATCTCAAGTGCGGTATCGTCTGAAAGCTCAGGGCGAGCGTAGCCACGCGCTCGCGCCACCTCGGCCAGCCCCAGCCACACATCCAGTTGCGCCAGCGCCGCCACCGTCGCCCGTAGCCGTGGCTGATACCCTGCCAGTGTTTTGAGCGCCTGGCTATAGAGCGTGCGCTCGAGTTCTGCGATCTGCTCCTCTGCGCTGAGGACAAGCGCCTCGCGCTCCTTCAGGTCGGTGGTGACATAGCGTTCACCAGTGGCGAGCGTCTGGCGGCGCTGATAGTCCTCCGGCACGCGCGCGATATTGGCCTTCGTCACCTCAATATAGTAGCCAAACACTTTATTGAAGCCAACCCGCAGTGAGCGGATGCCTGTGCGCTCGCGCTCCACACCTTCCAGCGCGGCGATCCATTGGCGCGCCTCACTAACTGATTCCACCAGCCGGTCAAGCTCCTCGTGGTAGCCTGGGCGTAAGGTGCGCCCGGTCGCCGCAAGCGGATCGGCTACTGCCCTCAGGATGAACTCGCGTACCTCGTCGCAGGGGTCAAGCGCATCACGCAGGGTGACGAGCGCGCTTGCCTGCGCATGGAGTAGCGCCTCTTTCACCAGCGGCGTGCGTTCCAGTCCCGCCGCCAGCGCATACAGTTCGCGCGGCACGGCGATCCCCTGCGCCACACGCGCGGTCAGCCGTTCGAGGTCGCCCAGGCCATCCAGCGCGGCCCCGAGACGCTCGCGGAGCGCCTGTTGGGCAGAGAGATCGTCAACCGCGTCGAGCCGCGCCTCGATGGCCAGCCGGTCGCGCAGAGGTTGGGTCAGCGTGCGACGCAGAAGACGCGCGCCCATCGCAGTGCGAGTGGCGTCGAGCGTCGCCAGCAATGTCGCCGGGCGGTCGGCTCCTCTCTGCCTGCCGTTCGCCCCATTCGCCTTTCCGGCTGCGCTTTCCGTGGTTCGATTCATTGCAATGGGCGCGGTATGGGCAGGCTCAACTACTTCTAGCGCGCGCCAGGTGCGCCCGTCAATCTCTACGAAATCGCTTGTCTGATAGGTGCGCAGGCCGGTGAGCAACGAGAGCAGCGAGGGATTCATACGTTCGAGGTAGCGTAGAATCGCTCCGGCGGCGGCAATCGCCTGATGCAGACCCTCGCAGCCAAACGCCGCCAGCGTGGGCACGCCAAACTGGCGGCACAGCAGCGTATAGGCGCTCTCGGCGTCGAAGTCATGCTCCGGGCGAAAGGTTAGCGGGAACGGCTCAAACCAGGACAGCTCACCTGTCCCCCCGTCGCCCTTTCCCAAAGGGGAAGAGGGAGATTGTGACGTCTCCTCGCTTGCCATTCGAGAAGCGCGATGGCTCTGTGTCCCCTCTCCCGCTGCAACGGAGGAGGGGCTGGGGGTGGGGGCCGTCAGCCGCTCGCTCACCAGTGTTTCGGCAGGAGACAGCCGGTGTATCTCGGCGCGCAAGGCGTCGGGCAGCGCCGCGCCCGACCATTCGACACAGGCAAAGGCGCCCGTGCTGGCGTCTACGCTGGCCAGGCCGGCGGCGCGTGGCAGACCCGTCGCGGGGTTCCGCCGCCCAAAGGCGACCGCCACCAGATAGTTGTCGCGCGTGGCGGGCAGCATCCCCGGCTCAACCACCGTCCCTGGCGTGAGGATGCGCGTTACCTCGCGGCGCACCAGCCCACGCCCCGGCTGACTCGTTTGTTCACAGACAGCGACCTTATAGCCCCGCGCCACCAGCCTTGCCAGGTAGGTATCAACGGCATGGACTGGCACACCGGCCAGTGGCGCATGCTCGGTTGGCCCATATGAGCGGCCCGTCAGCGCGATCTGCAATTCGCGGGCGACGATGCGAGCGTCGTCATCGAAGAACTCGAAGAAGTCACCGATCTGATAGGCCAACAACGCATCCTGATGTTGTGCTTTGATGTCGAGGTATTGCCGGCGCGCAGGCGTGGACATGGGTAACGCTTCCTTACGAGGTGAAGGCGAACGAGTCGAGCATCAGTCGGAAATAGAGTTTGTCATCAGTTGGGTATTCCGCCGTCAGGTCTGCTATATGGATCACATAGCCAATCTGATGGTGGATGCAGACAATATACTGTTCAGTAATTTGTCCCTGAAGCGTGTATTCTGTATCCGACCGTTGCAGCCAGGCGACGCCCCCGAACGTCGTTGTCGTTTCAGGCCCAAGCACATAGGTCGCATTGCCCATCTCCTGAAACAAGCTCTCTTCTGTTGCGCCTGGCGTCAGTTGAGAGGATTCCACTTGCGCTTGCGGATAGCCCACATTGGTTGCAGGCTGAAGATCGAGCAGCGTGGAATGCCCCCGTTCTGCCCCTATGACTGGCGAGCTTGTCACCATCCAGCCAATAGGATACGCAAGAGAAAACGCAAAGCCAGTGATGCGTTTGAAGCCAGGAGGCGTTCCCAATGCGAGCGTTGCTGTCGGCTGCGGCGCTGCTGTTGGCACGGTATGTCCCGTACTTCTGCCAGGCGTCTGCCCAACTACGGAAAGCGCCCTATGCGTGAAGGCGAAAATGCCCAGAGATGCGACAATCACCGCCACAACCAGGCCAACCATCGTGCGCCGCAGCGCAGGTGAGCGGGGTCTCATGCTCGCATCTTTACGTGCCATTTCAGGCGCTCGCCCTCCTGGCGGCGCAGTAGGCGCGTAGGCGGGGGGCGTGTACAGGCCGTTGGCCGACAGCGCATTATTGGCGCGCGGAAACGCCAGGACGCCCGCGAGCTCGCTCTCCGTCTCTGTCGCCGCCGCGATGGGCCTATTCATTGTGTCGGACAGGGGCGCTGTGGAACCGGAAAAACCCTGGGGTAGAGCGCGTCGCTGAACTGGAGTGGCAGGGGAGGCAATCACTCCATATGGCTGAGCAGGTCGCTCAATGTGCGGCTCGCTCAGCGCAACAGTTAGCGCCTCGGCGAATTGTTCGACGCGCGGAAAACGCTCCGTCTCATCTTTGGCTAGCGCCCGTAAGACCACGGTATCCACATCTGGGGGTAACGCCGGATTCACCTGGGAAAGGGCCACAGGCGCGATGCTGAGATGCTGATGATAGAGTTCTGCGACCGAGCCACGAAAAACGGGCCGACCCGTCAGCAACAGATAGGCTACACAGCCAAGCGCATATTGATCGGTGGCGAAGACTGGGCGCCCGCGAAACTGCTCGGGCGAACAATACATCGGCGTGCCCGTAATCGCCGTCTGACTGGATAATTCGTCAAAGAAACGCGCCAGCCCAAAATCCGCCAGCCAGATGTGGATCGCTGGCGGCGTTGCGCTGTTCTGGGCGCCTGCTCCGCTGGATGGCGAGAGCCGTATGAGCATATTATGCGGCTTGACATCCCGATGGATTATCCCTCGGTCGTGGGCGTATTGCAGCGCGTCGGCGCACTGACGAATGACGCTCAGCGCAAGCGGTATGGGCAGGGGAGCGTTCAACCGATGGCGCGGGCCAACAGCCAGCGCGTCGGCCAGTGAGCCGTCCGCAATATAGGGCGTCACCAGATAGTGAATATCGTCCTGTTCGCCGTACTCGTAGAGTGGCAGAATGTTTGGGTGTTCGAGCGCCGCGATGGCGCGCGCCTCCTGAGTGAAACGCCGCATCGCCTGCGTGTCCAGCCCCTGATCATCCGATGCACTATCGAGCGCGCCACGAATGACCTTGACGGCCACCTGTCGCCCAAGGTGCGGCTGCTCAGCAAGATAGACCTCGCCCATGCCGCCAGCAGCAATTCGCCGGATGATATGGCAGCTTCCCAGCGTCATCCCTTCCAGCCAGGCCATGCGTTCGCTCCCCTGTTCCTTCTGTTCCAGAAACTCTGTCGCTCACGTTGCGTATCCCTAGCATTATACTACAGTTCGCTTTGGCGCAATCGCAGATCCGCGTAACCTCTTCGCGAACTATCATGCAATATCGGCAACGAAGCGGAAACCTCCAACGAGGGAATACGAGGATCACAATGAACGAGCAACGATTCGCGCCAGCCCAGGTCACACAGCAGCCCTCCTCACAAGCCAGCCAAAGCCACCGACCGGAGAAACATTCTCTGGCGTGGCTATTGCTGCCGCTGGGCTTCTTTGCGGCAGTCTCGCTGGGTGTCGGCTGGCTGATCAGCTATATCCCAACGACGCAGCATCCTTATCCACCCGCAAACTCGATCATTCCCGGCTTCAGCGATACCATTCACCTGAAAGTCTGGCTTGCAACGGCTGCGCTGGGGCTGGCAATCCTGCAATTGCTCACCGCCTCGCGTATCTATGGCCTCCTGCCACTGCCACCCAAAGGTCGCCTGTACAACATCATTCATCGCTGGTCGGGGCGGCTGGCGTTGCTGCTGACACTGCCCGTCGCCTTCTATTGCCTGCTGATTGTCAGCGTGCCACAACTGAGCATGCGCGTGATGATTCACGCCACGCTGGGGACGCTGATCTACGGCGCGGTCGCAGCGAAGATCACGCTGGTGCGGGTGAACCGCTTCCCTGGCTGGACGCTACCCATCATGGGTGCGCTGCTCTTCGCCATCATCCTGGGCCTCTGGCTCACCTCGTCGTACTGGTTCTTCAACGCCTACGGCGTCGGACTGTGATGGCGCGGAGCACACGTCACCGCTTCGCGTTTAGCCCATAGTCCTCCGAGATGCCAGGGATCACCGTCGCAGGGTCAACCCGATAGGCTGGGGTGATCACCGTCACGCCCGACTGTTTCAGCACGGCGATGGTGTAGGGAATATGCCGCGCGTCGAGTTCCTGCGCGAGAATGGGATGCGCCTCGGTGAGCGCGAGGATGAAGCTGGGGTTGGCCGCCGAGCTGACGGTTTCCAGCGTGCCAGCCGGGCGCTTCAGGCCTCCGCGCACCACCTGATCGTAGTAGTCGGCGCACGTTGTCTGGCCGTCTGTCTGGAAGGTAACAATGTTGCCGATCCAGTGATTACACCACGCCGCGTGAATATGATGATCCGTGAGATACGCCAATAGTTGCGAGTCGTCCATCGGCGCGTAGCGATAGAACGGGGATTGGAAGGTGGTATCTGGCGCGGCCAGCGGATAGGTGATGGCCTGCGCGCCGACGAAGAGCAGCAATACCAGCAACACCAGCGACCAGCCCCGCCGCAGCGCCTCCTGGTTGAGCGGCGCGGGCGGCCTGCCAAAACGCGCGCGGATGGCGCTACACAGCGTGGGCGTGGCGAAGAGCGCCAGCAGGAACAACGGCTCAACCAGCGCCAGCGGCACGGCGTAACGTCCCGCCTGATCGTAGGAACATTGCTTCGTCGCGGGCCAGGCTGAGGTGCCCAGACAGAAAACAAGCGTGATGACGGTGGCATATAAGAGCGGCAGACCCGCGCGAATGTAGGAGTTCGGGGCCGGGCTGCGCGTCAGCCAGATGGCGCTGAGGATGGCGAGCAGCACAGGCAGCAAGATCAGCAGACGAGGTAGAAACCATGCGAAGCCTTCGGGGGGAAGCGCGCCGTCGAGCACACGCGGGCCAACGCAGGTAAAATAGCGCGCAGTGATCGCTGCTCCCAGGAAGAGACGGCCATGCCGCGCTGCGCCGCTCACCGTTGGGCTGACCGTCGGCTGGGTCAGATACACCATGATGTTCGCCCCAGAGTTGGCAAGCGCATAGACCCAGGCAGGAAGCCCGCCCACGACGATCCCAGGAATTGCCAGCAACGCCACTCCCAACACGCCAACGCTAACGCTACCTGCAGGCTTGTCGCTGGTTGGCGTTTTCGAAAGGTCACTGTCAGCCTTCCTGTTGCGCAGCCGCCCCACACGCGCCCAAACGGACAGCCAGAAGCCAGGGAACGCGCGGTCAACCAGCGCGGGAGCCAGCCAGAGCGCGCTCGTCACCAGGGCATAGCTGATCAGCGGGTTGATCCAAAAGCCAAGCCCTGCGAGAAATCCCCACACCGACCAGCGCAGCGCCAGCCTACCCAGCGGCGCACCTGCGCGTAACAGATTGGCAAGCTCCACCGTGGCGACAAGCAGCGCCAGCGTGATGACGTACACCTCGATCTGGCCGCCCCAGGCGCGTAGCTCGGTCACGGCGTCATAGAGAGGTGGGATCGCCGCCAGCAGCGCCGCCAACCCGGCCAGCAGCGGCGTCGTGCGGGCGTCGCGCGGCAAGAGGTCACGCGCAAGCCGCCAGGTGAGATAGACCAGCAGCGGCGACTCGAGGATGGGCACGGCGCGCAACGCCCAGTTGGACGGCCCAAAGAGAGCGAAAATACCGGCGGCGATATAGGTTTCGAGGCTGCCCATATACGCCTGGTCGGGGAAATAGATAGGGAACTGTCCCCGCAGGATGCCCTCCGCCTGGATGCCCACCATCGCCTCGTCGCCATCAATCATGGCGTGAGTGTGGAACACGAGGAAAACACGCATCAGCACACTAAGCGCAATCGCCAGCCAGACCAGCGCCGTTGGGCGGCGTTGCGCCCACACGACAAGCCGATCTGCCCAGCCGCCAGGAGCAGGCACGGCGCCCAGGGCGGCGTCGCGCCGCCAGACATCCATCACACGCTGAGGCGCACTTTGCCTGGGGGCAGGGAGATGTGTCGTGGCCGTCGAAAGTTCTCCCCTGGCGCTCAATGCCTGGCCTGAAGCTCCCACCAGCGGCTCCTCTGAACGCGCGTCGTTCACTTTTCGCCCCCCTCGAAAAATTGATAGAAATTTCTCTGTGAAACGTATTGACAATTCTATTTGCGTATGATAGAATTGAAGTATATACAGAATAGCAAATAGAATTGTCAATACACTTACAACACAATCATTTGATCGTTGGCAAACGAAAGTCGCTGGGAAGCTCTCATGTCAAAGACTCTTCCAGCGGCTTTTGGGGCATATGCCCTCGAGTTGTCGCAGTGTATCCCCAGCCGGTCTGTTAGCGCATGCCCGGCATGGGAGCGTTGTCCGCTTAGGCGGAGAGAGAGCACACACCGTTATGAAGGTAACACCACCCACAGACGCGCGTCAAGCCGGGTCGCGTCTCGATCACCGTCTCGCGCATCTGGCGCGCGTTGGTCTGCTCGCCCTTGCGGTGGGCCTGCCCGTTGCCCTTGGCGGCGCGCCGACCCTGGCGAGCGCAGGCGCCACAGTGGTTGCCGCGCATGTGCAGCCTGGGCAGATTCAGAACTACCGCCCATATGGCGGCTGTCCGGGAGATGGAACACCGTGCTAATTCTGCCAGGCTGACTCATCGTCGGCAGGCAGGCGTTAGCCACGGATGGGACACAATTCCGAATATATTCGAAGTTCGCCGTAGTATGTGATGATCCAGGCGCCCCTGATCACCATATCCTACGGCTTTGTATTGCCCGAAGCTTGTCGGAGCCATCTCAGCATGTTATTATGTCTCTGTCCATGTCAGTCTCTACTCTGCCATGCTTGTTTCCCTGACGTTTGGATATTTTCATTTGATGCTTGTTTCTCTTTTTTGTCTGCTTCTGTCCACCAGGGAGGTTCCCACTATGGCGCGAAATCCTAAACAGCGAAACATCTCGCTCACCACACCCGACTCACCGTATTGGCCCAATCACAAAACCTACTCCTCTCATCTGGCTGGTCTGCTCAATCAAGAGTATGATCGCCTGTTCCACCAGCGCATAGGCCCAGAAGACTACAAGAAGGCGTTGCACAACCTGCTACCCTTTTATGGACACTCGGCTTACTACGAACAAAGCCTTCGCCTGGAATACACGCTCGCTCATGCCTATGCAGGGGTGGACGCAAATGAGCAGGCAATCTACCATCTCGATAATGTCAGCGAGAACGCCTATAGGCGTTCCAACTGGCAGGCAGTTCAAGAGTCCGAACGGTTCAAAGCAACCTTGCTGCGTCATTGCTCCAACCACGTTGATTCCTATGTAGCGTTGACAAACAGCGCCGATGCGATGAACCTGCTGGAGCATGATGGAATCAAGGCAAAACCTTACGAGAAACTCGATATGGCGCTCTATTTTGCGGGGCGCGCATATGTTCTTGGCCGGTTTCCTGATTTTCAACGACGCCTCGGGGAGGCAAAGGAACACATTACTGTCTTAGCGGCACAGCCTGGGGAAAAACAGAGCAAAGAGATGCGCCTACAGATGGCGCTCTTCCACTGGCTAAGCGCCCAACTTGCGCGAGTACGTGGTTATCCCTTACAGGCATATCATCACGCGAGCGAGGCGATTGACATTTTCGACTCCTATGGGCGCACGATTGACGCCATCAGGATCAACATCGTCTTCGCCGGATGTGCGCTTGATGTAGCCGAAGCCCAGGATGAGCGTTCACAATGTTTCGTTCATGCAATTCCAGGCGCGTTGTTGGAATCCCCAGAGATGATTCGACAAGAGGGAAGCCCTCTTGTTCTTTGCCGCGTTGCGGGTGTGGCAATCAATAAGGCGAAAAATCTAGCCAGTCGTGAGGACGACCATGTGGGTATGGCGCTCGCACAACTGGAATCTGTCAGGAAAACTCGCCTCATGGACAGCCTTGAGCATCGTGAGCCAACAATCGGCAAGGGAACCGTTGCAGCGGCCGCCGCGCTTGAAATTGGCTACCAGACGGGCGATGTTGCCTTGCAGGGTCAGGCATTGACGACGTTTGGTGATGAACTTTTGGCCGAAGGTCAGGTCGAAGCGGCAAGAAAGCGGTACTCTATCGCAAAGCACCTCCTACAAGAGTTCGAGCTTGGTGGTCTTGCCCTTCGGCCACATCGCGCATTGGAGGCGCTCAGCAATTAAGTAAAACCTCATCACGCTCAGCGTCATAGAGATAGCGCAAACACTTTGCTCTTTTTGCGCATCTCAATCTTTGTGGGCGGCAATCTTCGTTTTACCCCGCCCACTGTTCAGGATTGAGAAGGTAGATGAGGGTGATGAGACTTCAAGCAAGAATCAGGCGAGGCGCAGGGGACGGTAACGGCTTTCTGACGATGTGTCTGGCGCTGGCGCTCTGCCTGGCGCTCGTTTCCGCCTGCGACCTAGGAAACGCCAGCACAACCCCACCAGTGGGCCAGAGAACAGTCACACCAGGGAAAGGCGCCAGCCCCACCAGCTCGCCAACGCAGGACGCGCCGACCAGCGTCTACTTCGGCACAGTGGACTATAGCAGGAACGCCACGAACTCCGGCGCAGTCTACGCGCTGAACGCGGGCGATGGCTCATTCCGCTGGATGTATCCATTGGGGCAATCGGCCAACGCGCCAACTCTGGCGAAAGGCGCCCTCTATGTGACGGGGCAAAACAGACTGTTTGTGGCGCTAAGTACAATCACTGGAAAGGCGCTCTGGAAGACGCAAACCCCTAATGTGGGGGCGCTAATTGACAACGATACCCCAACATCACCGGTTGTCTCCAGTGGCGTGGCGCTCGTCGCCAGCGCTACTTCAGTTGGCGCGGAGGGGGTACTCACCGCGTATAGTGTGAACAGCGGCGCGCCTCTCTGGACGGTAACTTCGCCAGCCACTTGTGATTATGGTCAGGCGGTCGCCGACGCCGCCCAGGTGTATACCTCGCTGTCTCCGGCCTGCCCACCCGTTCAGGCGCAGGCGTTTACGTTGACCGGCGGGACATCCGTCTGGAAAACGCCAATTGATGCGGCAGGCGGCTATGGGTCAACACTGTACGATGGAACGCTCTATCTCAACTCGTTTGGCGATGTCTATGCGCTCCGCGCCAGTGATGGCGCTCTCCTCTGGCATAAAACACTTCAAGCGTGTAGTCCTGGGGACGATAGTGCGCCAAGCGTGGCGAACGGCATGCTGTACGTCGGAGGCTGCGATAGCCTCGATGCGCTCACCCTCAGCGATGGTTCGCTGGTGTGGAGTGTTAGGCTGGGACATCCCATCTATTGGACAAGCGTGGGTGATGGCGCTGTCTTTGTGAACCCCGACGACGGGATGGCGTTGCAGGCGTACAATGCGCAGAATGGGAGCAATCTCTGGGAGGACACGTTTGACAATTTGATCCCACTGACGCCAGTGGTCGTGAATGGCGTGGTGTATCTTAGCGCCAATGCGCCCCAGATTCCCGGTGGGACAACCACGGCGTCTGCCTGCGCTTATGAAATTGTGGCCGTGCAGGCGAAGAGCGGAGCAGCCATCTGGAAGTTCTGCGGCCATTCGGGGACAGCGTGGCTAACCTCAGTTGGCTAAGATATACTGACTGAGACATCTCGATGAGTCGCCAGAAAGACAGGAGAATCAGCATGACGTTTCAAGAGAAGGCATTGTATCACCAGGTTCATCCGATCAAACTGGCGACCGACACCATCGCGCAGATCGTCTCGTTGTTCTTTTTCTGGCAGCACAACCTGATCCTTGGCCTGGCGATCATGCTGATTCCGCCGATGATCGCCTCGCTCATCCTGATGAACTCGGTTGATCTCACACGCATCAAAGACTCCGCTGTGGGGGCGTATCTGCGCCGCGCAATGCCACGTTCGATGGAGATGGTACGCCTGTTTGGGACGCTGCCGGTGGTCTTTGGCGCGTGGTATCACAATATCGTGCTCATTGTCATTGGCCTGCTCATTGTCGCCCTTGGCTGGACACTTGGCGCCTTCATCCGTACCCCCGGCAACGCCGCCTGATGGGATGTGGAGTCTTGGGCCACACATGGTTGCCATGCGCTATGCTATAGAGAGTAGCGACAACGCAAAGGTAAGCTGAAAGCGCCCATGACTACCCTTCCATCCCATCTCCAACAGACGCCAACCGAATTTCCTCAGGGTGCGCCCATCGGCGCGCGGGTGAGCGAACTGCTTGATACCATCTCGTTGTATCTGCATATCCCATTCTGCCATGCAAAGTGCCACTACTGCGATTTCAATTCCTACGCGGGCATGCTTGGCTTGCGCGAGGAGTATGTTGCGGCGTTGCTCGACGAGATTGCCCTGGCAGGTAGACGCACTGCGCTGGCGGATGGTTCCCCACGCCGTTGCCGCACCATTTTCTTCGGAGGGGGAACACCAAGTCTTTTGACCAATGAGCAGGTCGCGGCCATTCTGGCGGCGGCGCGTTCGGCCTTCGCGCTCGATGCCGACGCCGAGATCACCCTTGAAGCCAACCCCGGCGCGCTGGAATACGACCGGCTCGATAGCTTGCGCGCGACCGGCGTCAACCGCTTGAGCATGGGCGCACAAAGCTTCGATCCGGCGCTGCTCAAGTGGATGGGGCGCATCCACACGCCAGAGGAGACCGAGCAGGCGTTTCGGGCGGCGCGCGACGGCGGCTTTACAAGCGTCAATCTCGATTTTATCTTTGCCTTGCCAGGCCAATCGCTGGCGACCTGGCAGGCGACGCTCGAACGCGCCATTGCGCTTGGGCCTGAGCATCTCTCGCTCTACTCGCTGATCGTCGAAGAGGGCACACCGCTCTTCACTTGGGTGCGCCAGGGCAAAGTGGCGCCAGCCGACGAAGACATCGCTGCGGATATGTACGAATACGCCGAGGCGCGACTGGCGCAGGCGGGCTACCGCCAATACGAGATTTCCAACTGGGCAAAGCCGGGCTACGAATGTCAGCACAACCTGACATACTGGCGCAATCTGCCTTATATTGGGCTTGGCGCGGGGGCGCATTCCTGGTTCGCAGGCCATCGCTTCGCCGAAGAACGCGCCATCCGCCGCTATATCGCCCGTGTGCGCACTTCCTGCGCGGAACACGAATCACCGGAGACGGAGCTACAGCTTCCCGCGGGCGCCATTACGCAAAACGAACGGATCACTCGCGAGGGCGAGATGGTGGAGACGGCGATGGTGGGCTTGCGGCTGGTGGAAGGGCTTGATCTTGTCGCCTTTGCGACACGCTTTCAATATGACTTCTTTGAGGTATTTGGCGCGCAGTTGGCCGACGTCAGCGCGCTGGGACTGGTGGAGCGCGTCGGCGATATGTTTCGCCTGAGCGAACGCGGGCGGCTGCTTGGCAATGAGGTATTCGTGCGTCTGCTGCCCGATAGCGCCGACACGCCGATAGTGGCTACTCCTCGTTGAGCTTGCCATGCTCCACCAGCCAGCGCGCGAACTCCAGCCGAAGCTCGTCAAACAGCCGCTCCTGCACTTCTACATG
>JAJPIU010000278.1 GCA_021324535.1 Pseudomonadota bacterium | reverse complement strand
TTTGTATGGGGGGCTGCGCTTGCGGCGGCGGCGTAGCCTGTTGTGGCCCGGCGGAGCGGATGGTTGTCAGTCGGGTGGGCGCCTGATGTTGCGCTGGCGCAGGAGAAGATGGAGCAGGCGGTGTAGGTGGCGTAGCCTGCTGTGGCGCGTCAGCCCCAGACGGTGTTGGCTGCGCCGCCGTCGGTTGAAGCGGACCAAGCAAATGTGTTGGCTCGTCGGTCACACTAGATGGCCGGGTCTTGGGCGGAACAACAGTAGGTTCATTCTCGATATCCTGCCCGGTTAGAGGCGATTGAGGGTTCTTCTCGGATGATTGTTTTCCGCTGGACATAGCTCTCTCCTTATCTGCCCAATATGCGTTCTGCCTTATGCGTTATCTGCCCAATATGCGTTCTGCCTTTGCTGTTGCTTTGTCCACACCGAGATTGACGAGTTTGCGGTGAGTTTGCGATCCGGCGACGCTGCCTTCATTCCTACCTCACACCATGTATGACCCATCAAGTATACACGCTCTCTCGTCACGTGCAAAGTATCTCACACCGCCCAGGACTATGGCTGTGACGCAGATCACAGCCGTAGCCCGGTGTTTTTGCGTTGTTCTGTGCGATCAAGCTCGATTCCAATAATACAAACCGGCGAAACACGCTCCTGCTACCAACATCGCCAACCCCTGAACCAGCAGCACAAGCCCCAGCGGAGGTTCTACTTCGTAATACAATGCCTGGGAAGCAAAATAGAGCTCGATGATGGAGAACATGATGAGAAGAAACGCGATCACTACGAGGAAGAAATTGGACAGCGTCTTCATGCGTCGCTCCCTCTTTCGGTAGCCGAGATGGGCTCCTTCGCAGGTGCGCCAGAGAAAGAAAACGCGAGGTCATCTTTCTCTGACGCCAACGAAACACGACGCAATTATACCACCCGCTTTGCCCCACTACAGCGCAATAGCGATTTTAGAGGGGTTGTTGGGGTCGTACCGTATCAGATGGGCGGGCGAAGAGTTTTTGTGTTCCGCCGGTCGCTGAGAGGTTGTCAATCTCTGGTTCTGAGGCGGCCACTATCACCTTGCCTGTTGCCTGTGTGTTATTGGATGGCTCGTTGGCCGACTCGACGGCGGCGATGCGATCCGGCGGCACGGCAATCGTCTTGCGAAAGATGATGCCTTTCTTCACCTCCACCTGCGCCACATTGCCCCGCGCGTCGCGTTTGACGGTTGCCTGTTGTTCCCTCTTGTGTGTTTCTTGCGCCGGTTGCTCATACGTAGCCTTCCGTGCGGCGCTGCATGCCCTGCGCTGGCCACATCCTCTCATGGGTTTGTCGCCGATCCTTGTTCAACTACCCGCCCTGGCCGGTGAACATGCCATAGAAGAGCAGAATGGTTGCGGCGAACATCAATACTGCCGCAAGTACCAGGCCGATGATAATCAGGTGGCTCAAACGATGCTCCCCCATCACCTTGCGATTGGTTCCCAGGAAGATCAACAGCGTCACAAGTACCGGCGCCAGCGCGCCCTGCAACACATTGGCATAGAAGATGAGCGAGATGGGGTCAATCCCTATAAGCGCAATAATCAGCCCTATCACCAGCGCGACGCCCAAAATCAGGTAGAAGCCTTCGCTTTGCCAGGGCTTGCGCCAGAGGCTTGCGGGCCAGCCAAACACATTCGCCACGGCATACGATGAACCGGCAAGCAGCACCGGAATGGCGACCAGTCCCGCGCCAATAAAGCCAATAGCGAAAAGATAGGTGGCGTAGGGGCCGAGCAATGGTTGCAGCGCGCGGGCGGCGTCGGCTGCGGTAGCGATTTGCTGGTGGTGGGTATGCAATGTGGCGGCGGCGCAGACAATGATGAAATAGGCGACCAGGTTGCCGCTAAACACACCAGCGCCGATGTCCCTGCGCGACAACTTCAACTGGCGTGTGAGCGGGCCTGGGCGATGCGCCTCCTTCTCGCCTTCGGCCTGCCAGAACATGGTGTAGGGCGAGATCGTTGCGCCAAGCAGGGCGACCGCGCTGCTGACGCTGGCGAACGAGAATGTCACCTGAGGCGTGACAGTGTTCAGCAGAACCTGCCCCCAGTGCGCGCCGGAGAAAAAGCCGGTAATGATATACGCGGCGAACGCCAGGCTCATCACCAGGAAGATATTCTTGATGGCGCTGAAGTTTTGATAAGTGGTGATATACCAGAGGATCAACGCCACGGGCGCGACGAACCATACCCACTTGATACCGGTCAACAGTTGGAAGCCTTCGCCAATGGCGACGAGGTTCGCGGCGATCAATCCTGTGTTGGCTACCAGCAGGATCATCGTCGCGGGGATAGAGACCTTGCGTCCGTAGTGTTCGCGCAGCAAGGTATTCAAGCCTTGCTTCGTGACTCGTCCAATCTGCCCACAGGCCACCTGCACCGCCTGAAGCAGCGGCGTTGAGAGCACGATCAGCCAGAGATGGCCATAGCCTGCGGTGGCGCCATCAATCGCATACGACGCCACCGCCGATGAATCGTTGCCTGCCATGCCGGAGAGAAATCCCGGCCCTAGCATGCGTAACATGGTGATAAAGCCATTGGCGCGTTTGCCGCTTGTGGTCGGTGAAACCTGCCTGGCTGAACGGCTCCGCTTCGTTTCCTCCGCCTCCTCGCGCGCTTCCTCCTCATCTTTCTGTGCGGTAATCTCGGCGGGCTGCGTGATGGCGGCGCTGTGCTGGCGCTTATGCAGTTCTTTCAGTTTCTCATGGGGAACGTGCGTTTTCTCAGGCGCCAGCGCCTCGGTTCCTGTGGCGGAAAGAGCAGCCACCTCGCGGTCGGTCGCCTCCACCTTTACCTTGCCCTCCGGCGCCGCCTTGTCTGGCTTCTGCACCGCTTGCACACGCTCAGGCGCAATCTCAATCGTCTTACGAAAGACGACGCCTTTCTTCACCTCGATCTGCGAGACACGTCCCTGCGCGTCGCGCTTCACCGACGAAACCTTTGGCTTCGAGAGGTCGTCTTTCCCCAGCGCATCGTTTTGTCCCTCGACAATCATCCCCGGCTGCACCTTTTTGAGCTGCGCCTGGGTCGTCTGCTTCTGCTGTCTTTTCTTGCCATTGCTGCCATTGCTGCTGGCGCCTGGACACCGAGGGTGGGATTGGGGGCGCTTCCGCTGCTGTGGAGAGGATGGGGTCTTTATCTCATTATGCCTGGATGTGTCACTAAGGTTTTGTCCTTTAGATGCGCAAATGCTCACATGCGCTGTGAGGTACGCTGTCATTGTGCCCTTCCTTAAAGCCTCGCAGCGCAATTTTGGCGCCGTTCCCTGGCGTGCGATTCGGCGCTTCTTTCCTTCAAGGGCGACGAATTCACGAATATGGTGAGCCACTTCCCCTCCTCCGCCGCAGCGGGAGAGGGGATCAAGGGGTGGGGGCTACCGCTTGGCAGCAGCCGCCTGACGCTGGAAAATATGCACCGCGCGCCCCTCGGCGGCCAGCGTCGCCTCGCGCATCGCCTCGCTGTAGGTGGGATGCGGATGGATGGTCGCGATGATCTCGTCGGCAGTCAGCTCGCCACGCATGGCAAGCGAGAACTCGGTGATCAGATTGGTCGCGTCAGGCCCGAAGATCGCCGCGCCAAGAATCTCGCCGTAGTCGCCGATGATCACCTTCGTGAAGCCCTCGGTCTCATTGGAGGCCAGCGCCTTGCCGTTCGCCACCCAGGGGAACTTCTCAGCGCGCACCTCGCCGCCGCGTTCGCGCGCCTGCCGCTCGGTCAGTCCGACCGAGGCGATCTCCGGGAAGGTGAAGATAGGGCGTGGTACGACGTTGTAATCCATCACAGAATCGTGGCCCATCGCGCGCTCAGCGGCCACCTCGCCCTCCGTCATCGCCACATGCGCCAGCCAGGTGCGCCCAACCAGATCGCCAATCGCGTAGACGCCCGGCAGGTTCGTCTCCATGTGGTCGTTCGCCACCACGCGCCCGCGCTCCATCGCCAATCCCGCCTTCAGCAGGCCATCCAGCCCGGCGGGGTTGGCTTTGCGGCCCACGGCCACCAGCACGGCCTCGGCGTCGAAGGTCTTGGGGCCACTCTCGGTCTGCGCCGTCACACGCTTCATGTCGCCTGCATCGCTGATGGATTGCACAGTCGCGCCTGTGGCGATCTCCACGCCGCGCTTGGTGAGCGATTTTGTCAGCGCCGCCGAGACCTCATCATCCTCGTTGGCAATGATGGACGGCAGCATCTCGACAATCGTCACTTTCGTGCCAAGCGCGTTGTACATGCACGCCAGCTCGACGGCGATCACGCCGCCGCCGATGCACACCAGGCTCTTCGCGGCTCCTGGCATGTTCATCGCGTCGTCGCTGAACAGCACATTGCGCCCATCGAGTCCACTGAACGGGGGGCGAATGGGAACCGAGCCATTGGCGAGGATCAGCTTGCCTGGACGAAGCATGTGCGTGGAACCATCTTTCAGCGTCACGCGCACCTGATCGGGAGCCAGCGCCTCAGCCGTCCCCTCGAAGATAGCGACCTTGTTCGCTTTGAGTAACTGCCCCACGCCGCCGGTCAACTGCTTGACGACCTTATCCTTGAAGGCGACGGCTACCTGCATATCAAAAGTTGGCGGCTGCGCCAGCTTGATGCCCAGCTTATCTATATCGCGCAGTTCTGAGTACAATTGCGCGATGTGTAGCAGCGCCTTGGAGGGGATGCACCCAACGTTCAGACATGTTCCGCCAATATATTGCTTCTCGACGATGGCCACCTTCGCGCCTAACTGCGCCGCGCGGATCGCCGCGACATAGCCGCCCGGCCCCGCGCCAATCACCACGACGTCGAATTGCTGTTCTTCGTTTGCCACTGCCTGCTCCTCATACTTACGCTATTTTCTCAGATCAGCGAGGTGATCTGACCTGCCGAAGCGCGCCAGTAACCGATCTGCGCCAACCGGCCTCGCCCTCAGTATAGCGCAAACGCGCAACGCACGCATGGTGTACCAAAAGACATATCAGTATACCGTGATACTTTTCGGGGAAAACGGGCGTCTGAATGGGTAGCAAAGAGGGGTACCTTCGCCGTCGCTGGCGATGTGTCTGGCTGACCGTATGGCATGGCCACCCAACCTGACACAATTGCTCATTCAATTCGCACTCTGGCGTAAGGAGCCAAGAAGGATAGCCACCATGCTCATCCTGCGTATCATCGCCGAGCGGTTTATTATGCGCCCGCTGCTGCGCTTCCGGCTGGCGTGGTTTTTCTGCGCCGCGCTTGGTCTCTACCTGACGCTGGTGATCGTGCTGTTCACATTGGGGCAGCGCCAAGTGACGCTTGGAGGGGGAATGGCGTCCTGCCAGGCGCAACGTGACCCTGAATCGGGCGGCGTGATCTACACCATGACGATGCGCCAGCAACCTGCGGTATTCCTCACGCTTGATCCGGTGGGCTATTCGCCTGCGTTGCCCGCTGATGTGTGCTGGTTACGAGTGGTTTCCGTCGTCTATACGCAAACCTCGCTTGGTGCGCCCTATGCGATCACTCGCGTGGAGATTGCGGCGCGCCGGGCAGGCCAACCCGTCGTCTACGCAAATGCGACGGGACGTGATTTCACTGCGGCGCGCAATAACGCGCTCTGGCTGCGTGGCGGCGGAATGGCGCTGTTGAGTATTTTGTTGCTGATTGTGGGCGTCTGGTGGGAACGCATACGGTTAGCCCTGGGCGTCAGGCGTGGCGAACGGCTTGCCGACGATCTGCCAACTGCGCTGCCGGATATCGTGCGAGAGCAGATTGCGGAAGGCGTGGGTTGGCTGAGTACCCTGCCCTGGGGCAAAGCGGTCGGTTCGGCAAACGCGGCGGCGGGCGGCGATGTGGCGGCAAGGCTGGCTACAGTATCATTGCCTGATGAGCAGCAGGGCGAACGGTTGGCGCAAGGATTGGCGCTGATCTACGGGTGGGGAAACGACGAGGCACGGCTGATGGAAGGCGTGAACGCGGTGATTGGCCTGCCGCCCGCCCTGGCCTACACTGGCGCGTCTGCGGCGGCGCTGCAACTGGCGAAGTATGCTCCCCTCGCCTGGGCGGCCGCCGGAGCGCGCATGGCGCTTGCCTACGCCGCGCGCGCTTTGAGCGAAGACGCCGCCCTTCCCGACGCGCGCATCGCCTATGTCCAGGCATTGGCCGCCCTGGGCATAGGTGGTGATACCGAGCGCGCCACGCAGGCCGAGCAGGCGTACCAGACGCTCACGCGGATGGCGCCGACGCATCCACGGCTGGCGGCGACCCGCGCGCTCGTCGCCCTTGCCCGGCATGACTATGCCACCGCAAATGACGCCCTATGCGAGGCGCTGGCCCATGTGGAATCGCCAGCGGAGGCGCGAACGCTTCAGACGCAGCGCGCATGGGTCACGCGCTATCTCACTGTGCCCATGCGCATCCAACAGGTCTCACGCTCACTCAGGCGGAGAGCGTGAGTTGAGATCGGCAATGCCGTATCGTATGCGGCTCGCATGATCGATTTGCAAATACCTCGCAATGTGATAAGATGAACCCGTAGAAAGGTCGAGAGGAGCGCGTAAGACGATGAATCGCACGACATCAGGTTCGGATTCCATCCCCCAGGCGAACGCACCGTTTCGGTCGCGCTTCCTCCAACTTCTTGTACCCTGGGTACCCTGGGCGGCCATCGTGGTTCCACCAGTGTTCTTCGCGGTCATCCTCGTGCTGGGTGCGGTCACGCCTGGCTATGATGCAATTAGCCGATTTGCCAGCGATCTGAGTCTCGGGCCGTTGGGCGGAATTATGATCGCCAACTTTATCGTGTTGGGGCTGGTCGAGGCCGCCTTCGGTCTCGTGTTCTGGTCGGTGGTCGGAGCCAGGAGATCAGGCCGTCTCGGCGCCGCAGTGATCTTTATCATTGGGCTGGCCTTCCTCGATGCAGGTGTTTTTGTGACCGATCCGTATGGGAAACTGGCCACAGTTCACGGAGCCTTCCACTTTGCAGCTGCGGTCACACTCTTCTTCATCACTGTGCCGATTGGCGGGTTTGCGCTAGCTTGGCGGTATCGCGCTGAGCGCGCCTTCGCCATCTACTCGGCCCTGACGGGCCTTGCCACGCCCTGTCTTTTCATCGCCACCTTTCTGAGCGGAGACAAGTTGGGCCTGATGGAACGCATCGTTATCGGTGTCATCCTCGCCTGGCTCACGATTCTGGCGCTCCGTGTGCTGCGCTTCAACCAGTCGGTAGGGTCTGCTACCAATCTGCGCTCAGAGAGTGGAGTATGAACACGACACCCACCTCACTGCCCTGTTAATTCAGCCGATAGCCCCCTCGGCGGACGTATCAGGCGTAATCTCGAAGGTAGATGAGGAGAGCGAGGCGGGTGGCAGCGCACGCTGGCGGGCGACCTCGGACGCAGGGTGCTCCTCACGATAGCGGCGATAGTAGCGCCCAAAGAGTTCGTTGATCTCTGCGCCACTGAGCCTCTTGTTGTGTTCGAAGTATTCGATGGCCACCTGCCCAATCGCCCAGGTTCCAGCTGCCGCAATCGCGCCGGATACGAAATCGCCGCCGAACGGCACGGCTTTGGCAAGCTCCTCAGCAAGGTAGCGCAGCGCCAGGCCGCCCGCAATCGTCAGCAGCAACTCGCGGATGTGCTGCGCGCTCAGTGGCTCGCCGTAGACCGCCGCGATCCGTAACAACAGGCGCACCTGGTTGCCCAGCAGGATGGGAATGTCAATCAGCGGGATCGGTTCCATCCCTGCGACAAGGCTCACCAGCGCCGATGATCGCACGATCTTATTGGCGGCGTTGCGGCGATACTCCGGCAACTGGCGTCCGATAGCCAGCGCGGCTTCGGGGCTGGCGTCTATCAGCGCGGGGATCAGTTCTTCAGCCACATTCTCGCCAGTCAGCGCCGAGATGGGGATCACGTCGCGCACATGCAGGCGTAGCGAGGCGCGCGCCGCCGCGTCGTCTGCGCTTTCCACCAACAAATCCGCCTTGTTCAGCGCCACCACAAACGGCTTCTCTGCGTCACGCATGTTTTGGATGACCTCCATATCGCGCGGACGCACGCCTTGCGCGGCGTCGAGCAGACACATCACCACGGCGGCCTCGTGGATTGCCTCATCCTGCATATCCGGCAGGTGGCCTGGAGTGTCTATCAACTGGAATGGGCCAAACGCGCCGCGCACAAGTGTTGTGGTCGTGCCTTCCTGCTCTGAGACCGGCGAGGCGTATTTGCCTTTGAGTGTGTTGAAGAGGGTGGATTTGCCGGAGTTGGCAAGCCCGACGATAGCGACCTTGCGTTCGAGTTCCGCGCTGATCTCGGCCTGGGCCTCGCGCCAGTTCACCGCCGACATAAACTTGCGCATGGTTGCCAGATTCGAGGGAATGGCCAGCAGGTTCGAGAGGGTAAACAGTCCCCTGGCGCGCGATCCAATCCCCTTGCTTTTCTTGTTCTGTGTATCGTTCCTGCCGGTTTTCCGGCTGGTGTTTCTCTTGGATGCCATATGCTCGCTCCCTGGTCGCCATGCTCTCGCTGTTCTTCGCGAACCAATGTTCCTCATATCATTTTACGCGCAGATGGCGCGTTGGTTTGAGGCGTGTCGCATGTATAGTCATATGTATAAACGAGCGGCGTGCGGCTACAGCCCCAGAATGCGCGTATTGGTCAGATAGGGCGAGTCGAACCGTGTCATCTCGCCAGCCTGGCCGCCCGGTATGAGAAAGAGCCGCGCCGAGAGGGGTTTGCGCAAGCGATGGGCCAATGTAGCCACATCCGCCAGCAAAGTGGCCACGCGCTCAGGCTCGGCCTCGCCAGGAAGGGGAATCGTATCGAGGCCGGTTCCACAGACGGCGGAATAGGTGAGGAGATCGTGAATGGTCACACGCCCCTCAGCGCAGCGTTGGCCCAGCGGCGCATCCTCCAGCACAGGCAACATCAGTCCACAGTAGCCGCACGTCGGCAGCGGTTCGCCTGTGGGCGTCGCAAAGGCGGCGGCTTTGATCGCGCCCGTCAGCGTGGCGGCCAGCGCCAGTGTTCCCGCCGAGCCAAAGTCGCCTATGCCCGTCGCCTCGAACGCGCTTGTGATGCTTTCATTGCCCATCGGCGCCGGAGACAGATCGATCCCACCAAAAGCGAAGCCTGCCGACGTAGCCTGCGCCCGTATCAGCGTAACCACCGGCTCCGCCGCATGTGCAAGCGCCTGGCTCACCGCAGAGCCAATCTGTGGCAATGCCGCCAGCCGTTGCGCGGGGTCGCCCCGTGAGTTCACGGCGCTGGTTATGGCCTGGCCCACCAGTCCGGCGGATTGCAGACCCACGCTCGCGCTCCACTCAGGCGCGCGGTGATACGCCTGGGGAAAGAATGGGCCGCCCGGCTCACACATGGCAAGCGCGGCGAAGCGAAAGTTGGCGTCGCCACCTGTCTCTTTGCTTACCTCAGCCAGCCGCCGCATGATCTGGGCAACAGTGAGCGCCGCGCCGTAGTTGACACCGCGCGCCTCGGTAGCAAGCTGCACGCTGGCGTTGAGCGCGGGATTGGCCGCAAGCACAGCCAGCAGGATGCGCAGGCGATCCAACGGAAACGCGGGATCATCGGCGGGCGCAGGGCCGAGCGAGAGCAAGCCAATTCCCGCGTCCTCACATATCGCCTGAAGGTTGCGCGCATAGGCGATCACCTTCGCGGGGGGCCAGTCGGCGGTATCTTCAAGCAGCGGGCGCGTGGCGATACGTGTCGTCTGCACAATGTAGCCCTGCTCCTCTGCCGCCGTCTGTGCCTGACGCAGGAAATTCGCCGCGCGAACGATGGCCGCCGACGTCAGAGGATGCGGATCGGCGACGCCCAGCGTGATTGTACGGATGGTGACTGCCATTGCGCGCCTCCCTCAAACGCCATCAAATGATCACCCGCGATCACCCGCGATCACCCGCTGACGTCTGCGCCGCTTTCCGATGCTTCCTCATGCTTCTCCGGCGAAGCAATGGCTGCGCCTGCCTCTCCCGCCGCAGTCGCCGATTCGTCGGCGCTCGCGTTGGTGTTCACATTGGGAGGAATCAGCGCGGAAAGCGGCAATGGCGCTGTCATGCGGCGCAATGGAGGAGCGTTGCGCGCCTCTCCTGGAAGACCCGCCATCTCAGAGAGCGCAATCGCTGGCATCGGCTGCGTCTCCTGCGTTTCAATCGCCTCGATCACCTCAGATGTCTCAACAGGCTCAGTAGCTAGAGGAGCCGCAGACGGCACGGCTGGCTCAGGGCTGGCGCTTACGGTGACTTCGGCCACCGTTTTGGCGCTATGTTCGCCGACTGACGCCGCTACATCCTCCTGAGGCTGCGCCGCCTCAGTGGGATCGGTCAGAGGGGTCGTCGTTTTTCCGGCGACCGGCGACTCTGGCGCCTCCAGCGCCACTGGCGTCTCTTCGTCAGGTGGCTCACCCTGCTCGGCGGCCATCGGAGCAGCAACGGCGGCTATGGTTGATAGCTCAGACAGGGGGGCGAAGGGATCAAGGGCTGGGATAGGCGCTGTTACGGGCGCAGCATAGGGCGTGGGGGTGGGATAGGCCTTTGGGGCGCGGAAGTCTGAAGATGCTGGCGGAGCCGCCTGTTGTTTGGCCGTCTCCTCCGCATCATCGAGCGGGGTCAGCCAGCCCACTGGCGGATTATAGTGATAGGGCGCCTGTGCAGGATGTGGCGTTCGCATAGCTGGCGCGGATCGTTCCGTCCCTCGTAAGGCGCTTTGCCCAGGCGCCGCCCCTGCCATCCCCCTCCCGCCAGGGTTGCGAGTCGCGCTGGTAGATGGCGGCGAAGGAGGCGCTTCGGTAGTCATCCCTGGGTACGCCAGATGGGTGGGCGCCGCAGGTGGAGGAAACGATGGCAGCGACGGCGCAGAACGCCGGGCAGCGGGCTGCGCGCCGAGAGGAGGAACCGGTGACGGGACAGCCTGCCCTAATGGCCCCAACGTTCCTGTTGGCGTACCCAACAGATCGGCCAGCGGATCGTCAGCCGGATAGGGCGACGCGGGAGCGGACTCGTCAATATCAAGGTGGAACATATCGATCTTGCGCAAGAGCGCCACCGCCAGTTCGACAAGATAATCCATCGAGGCGCGCGTCTGATCCATGCTGTCGCGTGTCTGTGTGACATTGCTTGCCAGCCTGGTAATCGCCTGGGCAAGCTGTGTCGCCGCGTTCGATTGTTCGTTGGCCAGCGCGCGCATGCGCTCGATCTCTCGCGCGATGCTTTGTGTTGAGGTATCCACCGCCTCGAGCGCAGCGCCAGCCGCCGCCGCGTATTCCGACTGTAAGACCACCTGTTGGGTGGTATGTTCGATCTGCGCCACCACCTGACTTGTCTCGTTCTGCACACTCTGGATGCGCGCGTGAATCTGACGGGTGGCCTCTGCGCTGCTGGTGGCGAGGTTGCGAATCTCTTGCGCGACGATGGCAAAGCCGCGCCCATGCTCACCCGCGCGCGCCGCCTCGATGGCGGCATTCAGCGCCAGCAGATTCGTCTGGTTGGTAAAGTCGGCCACCATCTGTACGATGGCGCCGATTTCCTGGCTGCTCTCGCCAAGCCGTTTGACCTTTTTGGCCGCCTGCAAGGTCATCTCGCGCACGCGGCTCATGCCCTCGGCGGCGCGAATGGCGGCGTCCCGGCCCTCATGTGAGATTTCGCTGGCTCCTTGCGCCTCGGCGTCGGAGGTATCGGCCATCTCGGCGATGCGCCGCACATCACGCGCCATGGTCTCAATTGTCTGCGAGACACCAAGCATCTGCTCAGATTGCTGCTGGGCGCCGTCGGCCAGTTCCGCCGCCGCCGTGCGCATCTCCGCCGCGCTCAGGTTCACCATCTCGCTGGCGCCGCGCACCTCGGCCAGCACACTGTTCAGCGTGACAAGCGTCGCGTTGAGCGACTCCGTAATGGGATCGAGCAGGGTGTTTCCGCTGAACTGCGGACGCACAGTCAGATTCCCCTGACGTACCTGCTCCATCTGGAAGAGCAACTCGAAGAGGCCCTCGCGCAAACTCTGGCGCTCCTCTTCGCGTTCCTGAAAGATGCGACTGGTGTCAATTGCCAGCGCCGCCACACTGGCAAACAATTCGATCATCTCGACGGTGTCCAGCGTGGGAACTTTGCCGTCAACCGGCTGATCGAGCGAGAGAATGCCAAGCAGCCGTTCGTCGCGCGGACTGATCAGCGGAACGAGCAGCGCGTCGTCGGGATGCCAGGCGTCGGCGGCGTTTGGGGGAGGCGTGGGCGCGGGCAAGGTGATGCCATCAATGCTATAGAGCAGCGCCTTGTTGTGATGGCTAATGAAATACGAATGGCTGATGCAAAACTCTGGCCGCAGCGCGCCAAGCAAGCTCTCAAGCCGGGGTGGCCGCTGTGTGAGCTGATCGCGTTCCCTGGGCGTAAGCCCGGCGGTCGCCACCACCTCAACGTAGTCGCTTTGCTCACGCACGATGTTGAGCGCGGCAACATTGAAGCCAAGCGTCGTATTGATTGCTTCGACCAGTTGGGTGAAGATGCTTTCAAGCCCCATTTCCGCCCGTAGCGCCGCGCCCAAGCGCACCATCTCTTTGATCTGTCGCGTGCGGCGTTCTATCTCGTGTTCCGCCTCAATGGAGCTACCCGCTCCACGGCGTGGCGTCCAGTTGGTCATCTCTCAGCCCTCCACCCATTCAAGACGTTTGCCAGGTATTGGCTTTTGCTGTGGCTCATTATGACGACTTCGCCGCCGCCTGTCAAACAGACAGGACTTGCCAAAACGCTGTGAGCGCATATAATACAGCCAACCAATTGTTGTCGTCTCGCCTTCTCTCTCCATAACGTCCATACGCCTCTTTGGTTTGAGGTCTGAAAGGCTGGCTGATATGGCGACCACACACAATCCTGGCGCATCCACTGAAAACGATGCGGATACGTCGAGTTCGCCCGTAACGTCAGGCGCGACATGGCTTACGCCTGGTGAGATGCGCACGCTTGAAGCTTTCTGCGAGGCGCTGATCCCATCCAGCGCCCCGCCCGACGGCGAAAATGATCCGTATGGGTATTATGCCCGCTCGGCAAGCGATCTTGGTGTGGCGCAGGCCATCGTCGAGACGCTCGCCGACGAGTCGCCGGAAACAAAGACACAGTTCAAGCAACTGCTAGGGCTTTTGCAGTCGCCGCTCGCCGGATTGGCGCTGGCTGGTCGCCCACAGAGCTTCACGCGGATGTCCCTTTCCGCGCGCGAGGCCGTCTTGCGCAGAATGAGCCAAAGCTCTATCGGCTTATTGCGCCAGGGCTACCAGGCGATCAAGCGGCTGGCGCATTTCATCTTCTACTCTGCGCCTGTCGTGGATGGCGCCAACCCCAACTGGCCCGCGCTTGGCTATACCCCCGCGACTCCGCCAGCCTCAGCCGCTGCCATACCCAAGCGCATCAGCCCTTTGCCCGTCACCACGCATCTTACGTTGACTGCCGACGCGGTAATTGTGGGGTCGGGAGCGGGCGGCGGGGTGATGGCGGCGGAGCTTGCGGCGGCTGGCAAAGATGTGATCATCCTCGAAAGAGGCGGCTATTTCAACGAGGCGGATTTCAACGGCTCAGAGGCGCTGATGACGCCGCAACTGTATCTGCGACGCGGCATGCTGGCGACACATGATCTGGGGGTGATTGTGCTGGCCGGTTCGTGCCTGGGTGGCGGCACCATCGTCAATTGGAGTACCTCGCTACGCACGCCGCCCGACGTGTTGGAAGAGTGGGAACGCGAACACGGTCTGACAGGTGTGACAGGCGCCGAGTATCAACACGGCTTCGATGTGGTGGAGCGGCGCATTGGTGTGAACACCGACGACAGCGCGTCCAACCGCAACAACGCCGCGCTACGGGATGGCTGTGAGGCGCTTGGCTATCGCTGGAATGTGATTCCGCGCAATGCCTCGGATTGTCAGCAACGCTGCGGCGCCTGTGGCTATGGCTGTCCCTATGGGCGCAAGCAATCCACCATGCTGACCTTCTTGCAGGATGCGCATGATCAGGGTGCGCGGGTGATCGTGCGCTGCGTGGTCAATCGCGTGCTGATCGAAGGCGGACGCGCGGTTGGCGTAGAGGGGTGGGCGGCGGATAGCGTGACGGGCGCGCGCCGCACGGTAACGATTCGCGCGCCGATTGTCGTTGTGGCGGCGGGCGCTGTAGAATCGCCTGCGCTGCTGATGCGCTCCGGCGTGAATAATCCCAACATCGGGCGACACCTGCGACTGCATCCAGTGGCGGCCTTCGCGGCGTACTACGAGCAGCCCATCGAGACCTGGAGGGGATCGCTGCAAACGGTCGTCTGCGATCAGTTCAAGGCGCTGAAAGGCAACTATGGGCTGCGCTTCGAGGTGGCTCCGGCGCATCCGGGCATGTTGGGGATGGTGACGCCGTGGGAGGGTGGCCAGGCGCACAAACGCGAGATGCGCAACATCCCCTACGTGGCCACATTCATCGCACTGACCCGTGACACTGGCGAGGGCCGAGTGACGCTTGATCGCCAGGGCGATCCTATCCTACGCTACTTCCCCAACGAGACGGATCGCCAGCATCTTATCTGGGGGATGGCCGAGATGGCGCGCATCGCCGTAGCCGGCGGCGCGACACGCATAGCGACGCTGCACAGTCAGCGGCTTTTGCTGGAAAGTGAGAACGGCAAACCAGGGGCGATCACTGAGGCGCGCTTGCAGGGGTTCATCGGAGAGATCGAGCGGCGAGGCATCGCGCCAAATCGCCTGCCCCTGTTTTCGGCGCATCAGATGGGAACCTGTCGCCTGGGGGGTGACCCTAAGACCAGTGTGGCCGATCCTTCCGGGCAGGTTCACGGCGTGCAGGGGCTGTTCATCGCCGACGCAAGCGGCTTCCCCACTGCGTCGGGCGTGAACCCGATGATCTCGACGATGGGCCTGGCCTATCATGTGGCGCAGCGCGTGAAAGCGGGGGGATGAGCCAGCCTATGGGAAGAGTGTAGCAAAGAGATTGCTTTTCCGAGTAGCATCGCCGATAATGGAAGTAGACGTTATCGGCTCGCAAACGAAACCACAAACGAAACGCATCCATCTGCTTATGATACGAGTGATACGAGTGATACGAGGCAAAGGCAAGCAATGTCCTATCCGGTCATCTCGCTTTTTAGCAGCCCTGTGCAAAAGGCAACCATGTTGTGCCACCCCACCTAGGATCGACCGCTCTCGGTTCGTGAATATATGCGCCTGCAACAGTTCCCGGAAAGCTGGCAGATTGCTGGAAGACTCAGCGATTGCTACCGCCAGATTGGCAACGCGGTTCCTCTTGGGTTAGGCAAGGCTATTGGGCAAATGTTGATCTCCGTGGCTGAGCGGCGCGCGGAGGTCAAGACGAAGCGCCTGCGTGGTACATCGGTGCACTCGCGATTGCTGGCTGCGACGGCAATGGAAGCGAGTGGCGCCGCAAACTAAGCCACAAACTATACCGAAGGAGTAAGCGCAGTGCTCGATCCGCAAACGCTCGAAGCAAAGATCGGCGAACTGCTCGACGACTTTTATGCTCGGCGCACGCAAATGGTGGCTAAACTCGACTTGCTCAACGTGCTGCGAAGAAAGAACCCCTACCTGTATCGCGCGTTGGGCGTGGGAACCGCGACTGAAATTGTGAATGGACTCCTCTCGGCGTATATCTCCAGCAGCGACGAAACGCTCTTTGGCAATGTGTTTTTCGAGCCGCTCGCCAAGTTTGTGTCCGAGGGAACGGTCGCGCCATCTGAAGGTGTTGATGTCGCCATCGAGTCAGATACGGTCTATCGCGCCATCGCAGTAAAAAGTGGGATAAGCGTGTTCAACGCCGATAGCCGAAAACGTCAGGAGCAAAACTTTCGGGCTTTGGAGCGAAGATTACAAAAGCTCCACAAGCAGTTCGATCCCATCGTAGGCTACTGCTACGGAAGGAAGCGTCAACGAGCTGACACAGCAAGCGCATTTCGAGAACTGGCTGGGCAGGCGTTCTGGCAGGAACCAACCGGCGATCTAGACTTCTACCTCAGGATCATCGAAATGATGCGTGAGAAGCCGCAAGAGCATCAGATACAATACAAGATCGCATACGAGGCGGCGCTCAACCGCTTCGTCAAACAATTCATTGAACGGTTTTGCGATGAAGATGGGACAATCAATTGGGCAAAGTTGACGGCATTTAACTCAGGAATGGGTAACTAAAGACTCTTTGAGTAGCAGAAAAGCCCCGATCCCATGTGGGATCGGGGCCAATAACGCTGGCTACGCTAGAGCAGCCTGGGACGCCTTCGATTAGCTACGCAGGCGCTCGAGCACCTTTGGGTGGCGCAGCTTGGCGAGCGCGCCCGCCTCGATCTGCCGCACACGCTCGCGGGTGATGCCCAACCGACGACCTACCTGCTCAAGCGGGAAGGTTTGCCCATTGAACAACCCGAAGCGCAACTGCAAGACCATCCGCTCGCGCGGAGTCAGCACGTCATCGAGAACGTCCTGTACTTCTTTCTTCATGGTGAAGGTGGTGGCAAGCTCCTCAGGCGAGGGGCCGGTGTCGTCCGCCAGCACGTCGCCAAGCTCTTGCTCTTCGTCTTCACCGACGGGCAGCTCGAGCGAGATCGGCGCGCCAGGGGCAGCCTCAAGCTCTTGCAGACGCTCGACATCCATCCCCAGCACGTCGGCCAGCTCTTGCTCGGTGGGGTCACGCCCCAACTCTTGCACAAGGCGCTGGCGCTCGCGGCGCACGCGGTTGAGCGCGGTGTTGACATAGACAGGCAAGCGAATGGCGCGTCCCTTGTCAGCCACCGCGCGGCTGATCGCCTGACGAATCCACCAGGTGGCATGCGTGCTGAAGCGGTGGCCGCGCCGCCAATCGTAGCGCTGCACGGCGCGCATCAGCCCGATGTTCCCCTCCTGGATGAGGTCAAGCAAGGACAATCCCCGGCCAACATACCGCTTGGCGATGCTGACGACAAGGCGCAAGTTCGCCAGCACAAACTGCTGTACGGCGTCTTTGTCGCCCGCCTCGATGCGCTTGGCAAGGTCAATCTCCTGGGCATGGCTCAGCATTGGCACACGGCCAATCTCGCGGAGGTAGGCCGTGATGGTATCTACCTCGGCGGCTTCGCCACGCTCAGCGGCCTTCGCGGCCTCCTGCGCTGATCGGCGCCCGCGTGGGCGACCGATTTCTGTTTCGTCGGGCAGGTCAACGAGTGGAGCGTGATCAGTCTCCATGGTGTGGATGCTGCTTTCGATGTCCTCGTCCTCCTGCACGCTTGCCTCGTCGTCGTCGTCTACGATGTCAATGTCGGCGTCGTAGAAGAGATCGATGGCCGCGTCAAGGTCATCAAGCTCTTCGATGTCGAGCATGAAGTCGTCGTCGTTGTCGGGGAGAGGGCGCGTGCCACGAACGTCCTGCGAAGAGGGCAACCGGGTGGCCTCCTCCTCAGAATGTCGCTCATATCCGCGTTGACGCGCCTCGCCCATCAAGTGGCCAAGGTCGCGGTTGTTCGTGTCGTTCGTCGTCATTGTTTTGATACCCCTCGGATAGTTTACCCCAAGAGGGCCGCTTACCCGTTCTAAGCGCTCATTTTTTCTTCCACATACTATACGAAACGCGGATACCCCTGGTTACACAATGCCACGAGGTGCAGTCTGCCAGGGTACCTTCAGCCACTATCACACCATCATCATACCACATTCTCGCGCAACTTGCCGAAAACGCACACAAGTGGGTATATCTCCATCTATTCCCCTCAGATTCAGGCGCGCAAAGGGCGACGCACAGACGCCAAGGGGTATAAACAGCGACAAATATGGCCTGACCTCGGAGAGAATCCGCAAAGGTCAGGCCAGTCTTTTGTACGCTTCCTGCTCCCACAAAACGCGCTGAGAGCATTGTCTATCGTACATCGGCGATCTGCTTCAATTTTGCCGGGCGAACGAGTTTTCCTTGCGGTTGCTTTCACGCGAGCGTCAGATGATACTCGTAGAAGGCTGAAAACTGCGTATGCCAGCTCTGTATACGTTCGGCGATGCGGGCGTCAGGTAGAGTCGCGCCGACACATCTGTATCACATGCTGTAATGCAGTGTGTCTCTGCGCACGACGCTGACACTGAAAGAAAAGTTTGTGTGGCAAGACCTCGCGAAGGAGGAGGAGCCAAGCCGTACGACCATGAGGGGCGGTGAGCTGAGCGCGTTACCGCGCGTACACCTCCGACCTCTTTAGAAATACCGAGTCATCTACTCGGGG
>JAJPIU010000030.1 GCA_021324535.1 Pseudomonadota bacterium | reverse complement strand
TATCTGCTTCACCTGCGCGTTTTCTGATTACTCCCCTGTGGGGCATGGATTGTTCGGTAGTCTTGCTTGCTTCCGAGGCAATAAGTCTTCCTACCTTCAGGTGCAAAGCAAACGCGATCTGTTCGCGATCTGGAATACGATGACAGAGTTCATCCAGGAAACCTATTGCTGCCCGGCGTTTGAGCGCCGAAAGCCTGGAACCGGTTATCGCGGGTAATTCGAGAAAGCGCCGATAGGCTAACAGTAAAGCGCAGCCAAGTTGCTGCTCTACCTCTACGATGCGCCCCTCTGGAGCAGGATCGGCAAACTCACAATACGCTCTACCGCGATAACCTCCTTCATTTGTCACCATCAGTGATACCTTGTCATCAAGCAGTTGACGTAGAACTGCCAGAGCGGTCAGTCCATCGTGAGAATTGTTCTCCATAAACTAATCTTCCAGCAGGCCACGGCGCATGGCGTATTTCACCAGTTCGGCGCGGCTGTGCAGGTTGAGCTTGTCCATGATGTGCGTGCGGTGGGTGTCTACCGTCTTGGGGCTGATGAAGAGCAGTTCGGCGATCTGGTTGTTGGTGTGGCCCTCGGCCACCAGTTTGAGGATTTCGCGCTCACGCTCGGTCAACGCGCTATAGCTGTCGCGCTCCTCGCCGGAACGCACACGCTGCAAGTAGTCACCCACCATCATGGATTGCGCCGAAGGGGAAAGGTAGAAGCGCCCGGTAGCGACGACGCGGATCGCCGTGATCAGTTCGGTATCTACCGCTTCTTTGAGGATATAGCCCGAGGCCCCCGCGCGCAACATCTGGAAGAGATACTCCTCGTTCTCGTGCATCGTCAGCACGAGCACCCGCGTCTCCGGCAGCAGGCGCTTCACCTGGCGCGTCGCCTCGATGCCGTTGCATTCAGGCATCGAGATGTCCATCAGGATCACATCGGGATGCAGCCGTTGGGCCTCGCCGATGGCCTGGCGTCCATCTCCGGCCTCGCCAATCACCTCGATGTCATCATGTGTGCTCAGGATCATGCGGAGGCCCGTGCGTAAAATGGCATGGTCGTCGGCCAACAAAACACGGATGGGCGACGGCGAAGCGTGCTCGCATGTGTCGCTGGGCGCTTCCTGGGCGTTAGGGGCGCCTGCCTCTTGTTGCTGTTGTTGGAGACGCCATATCTGCTGTATCTGCGCGAAGCGTTGACGATCCGCGCGTTCGGCGGCTCGTTCGCGCGCCATGCCGGTTTTCTCATCATTCATGGATAGCCATACCATTCGCCAGGGGAAAAGCGGGCGCGCTTGCGGCTGCGCCAGCCTGAGAACGATGTGTGTAGCCTGTCGTTGGCCTCTGTTTTCACATCGCTCACACACATTATTATTGTACTATTGCAACGACCGCATGTCAAAAACTGACGGGTGCGCAACGCACAGAGCGCGCCATGCGTCACAATACTATACGCGCCATGACAAACATTTTTCCTTCTGGGTGGTCGCTATCAGCTTCATGCCCGGCTACCCGCCATTATCCAGGATAATCGCCCTATGAGTATACTTAGCGTCACAACTCACAATGAGTTTTCTGATCTGCATGACGAGCAACGCGAGCTTGCCATGCTGACGGTTGATCTTGACTGTTCGCAGCAAAAGTTCTTTCAGGGAGAGTATGGTCGCCACCGGCGCAGCCCCACGGTGGCGCTTCTGCTCTGCCTGTTGCTCGGCAATTTTGGCGCGCACGAGTTTTATTTTGGGCGTGTGCTGAGTGGTCTCGTGCGCCTGCTGTTTTGCTGGACACTTGTCCCCTGGCTGATCGCGCTGGTGGAGGCGCCGCGCGTTCCGGCCTACGCCCGACAGTATAACGCTGAATTGGCGCAGAGCATTGTGGATATGCTGTATGAGATACGCGGCCAGGTGCGGCGGCTGGATGGCGTGGCAAGCGGCGCGGCGCAGTCGTCCGCTGCGGCTCCCGTCGCTCGTGCGTTTGTGGCGCCCGTTGCCGTTGCGTCTGCGGCTCCTGCCGCTTCTTCCTCTGCCTCCACCTCTCAGTCCAGCGGATCACTTGGGCGCGCAGCCATTGGCGCTGTGGCGCTGGCCCCCATTGTCATGCTCTCAGCCGAGGCGGCGGCGTTGGCCTCGGCGCATCATAGCGCACCAGACTATGCTTCCGCTGCCGAAGATGATACGGCTGATCGGACGACGGCTACGCCTACGTCAGCGGAGGCAGAGAGCGAGCGCGCCAGGGAGCCTGTCTTTTCCTATACAATGGCGCCCACACGCCATCCGCCCGTGCGCTATGGCCCACCACTTGCAGAAACGCCCGCAACGCCTCAGCGCCAGCGCATCCGGCGGATCGTGGTGCGCAAGGTGGCGACGGTGAACGGCGAGGCCGTTGGCGAGGCAGTCGCCACACGCGAGGTCTCGCTGGATGAGGACGCCGCGACGCTGCCGCAACGTATCGAGCGGGCGACCGACGAGGCGCGCCAGGAAGCGTTGCAACTGCTGGCAACGCGCGTCCCGCCTGAGGTGCTTGCCGAGGCAGATAGCGATACCGGCTCCTACAACTTCCATAATTGAGGATGCGTTGCATGCAGAGATGGCGACGCCAGAGTAGCCAGCGTGTGATACTCCATGATACAATTGCCTGGGTTTGGGCGCCCAATTGCCAGACATTGCTATAATTGGGTAGCGTGGCGTATTGTGTCACCATGTCATCATTCAGCAGAAGCGCGCAAAAGCTGCTGCGCTAAGTGTAGTGAGTGTGTGAGGGCCGCTGGCATGTTCAAGAAAATCCTGATAGCCAACCGTGGCGAGATCGCCCTGCGGGTGATTCGCGCCTGTCGTGAGCTTGGCGTCGAATCGGTGATCGCCTATTCTGAGGCGGATCGTGATTCGTTGCCTGTGCGGATGGCCGATGATAGCATCTGTATCGGCCCTGGCCCCAGCGGCAAAAGTTATCTGAATATCCCCAACATCATTAGCGCGGCGGTGCTCAAAGGCGTCGAGGCGATTCACCCCGGCTATGGGTTCCTCTCTGAAAATGCGAGCTTCGCAGAGGTCTGTGCCGACTGTGGTCTGGTATTCATTGGTCCACCTGCGGCGGCGATGACCAAGATGGGCGACAAAGCCGAGGCGCGTAGCGCGATGTCGCGCGCTGGTTTGCCGTTGCTCCCGGGCACCGATGTGTTGCGGTCGCTAGGCGAGGGCGAGGCGGCTGCCGCGCGCATCGGCTTCCCGCTGATGCTGAAGGCGGCGGCTGGCGGTGGCGGACGCGGCATCAGGCTGGTGCATCGGCCCGAAGAGTTCGCGCATGTCTTCACCACGGCGCAGGCTGAGGTACGTGAGGCGTTTCATGATGATGGCCTCTACATCGAAAAATACCTGGGGCATGCGCGCCATATCGAGATTCAGGTGCTCTGCGATAACTATGGCAATGGGGTTCACCTGGGCGAGCGCAACTGTTCGGTGCAGCGGCGCCATCAGAAGCTCGTGGAAGAGTCGCCCAGCCCCGGCATACCGGATGCGCTGCGCGAAGAGATGGGGCGACGCGCTATCCAGGCGACGCTGGCGATTGGCTATCGCGGCGTAGGTACCCTGGAGTTCTTGGTGGATGAGAACAACAATTACTACTTCATGGAGATGAATACCCGCTTGCAAGTGGAGCATCCCGTCACGGAGATGGTGACGAATATCGATCTGGTGCATGCGCAGTTGCGCGTGGCGTCGGGCGAACCACTCACCATCACCCAGAAGGACGTGCGCCAGCGCGGCCACGCCATCGAGTTCCGCATCAC
Organism: Pseudomonadota bacterium; assembly: GCA_021324535.1. Classification (GTDB taxonomy): domain Bacteria; phylum Chloroflexota; class Ktedonobacteria; order Ktedonobacterales; family JADMIN01; genus JAJPIU01. Next base: position 3,745 of record JAJPIU010000030.1, on the reverse strand, counting down.
CGCCGAAGACCCCACGCTCGACTTCCGTCCGCAGACCGGCGTGGTGGAAAACTATCTGCCGTCGGGTGGGCCGGGCGTGCGCGTTGATTCGCATCTCTACACCGGCTACGAGACGCCGCCTCACTATGATTCGCTGCTAGCCAAGCTGATCGTCTGGGCGCCTACCCGCGACGAGGCAATTGCCCGTGGGCGACGCGCGCTGAGCGAGTTTGAGCTGACCGGTCTGCCAACCACCATCCCCTTCCATCTGCAATTGCTCGACAATGAGGTCTTCCAGCAGGGGCAGGCGTATACCAACTTCCTGGCGGAGCATAGCGCGGAGTTCAATGGCAAGGCGCCTGCCGCAAAGAAGGCAAGCGTGCGGGCATAACACATTTCCGAAGAGGAGGAGCATATGAGCAAGCGAGTCGTCATTACCGGCATCGGCATGGTGACAGCGGTTGGTAACGATACGGCAAGCGCCTGGCAGGCGCTCTGCGAGGGGCGCTCCGGGGCTGGCCCCGTCGCCTCGTTTGACGCCAGCGGCTATACTACGCGCATCGCCGCCGAGATCAAAGACTTTGATCCCAGCCTGTATATGGATCGCAAGGAGATACGCCGCAACGACCGTTTCGTTCACTATGCGATGGCGGCCTCCAAGCAGGCGCTTGCCGACTCCGGTTTTGAGATTACCGACGAGAACGGCGACGATGTGGGGGTAATCATCGGTTCCGGCATTGGCGGTCTGCAAACCTGCCATGAGCAGTTTCGTGTGTTGTTTGAGAAGGGGCCGGATCGCATCAGCCCGTTCTTCATTACCATGTTCATCACCGACATCGCCTCAGGGGTGATCTCGCTGACGCTTGGCGCGCGAGGACCGAACTTTGCGACGGTCTCGGCCTGCGCGACAGGCGCCAACGCCATTGGCGAGGCGGGCGAGATGATCAAACGCGGCGACGCCATTGCGATGCTGGCGGGCGGCGCCGAGGCGGGCGTTACCCCGATGGGGCTTGGCGCATTTGGCGCGCTCCGCGCCCTTTCACGCCGCAACGATGATCCCGAAGGCGCAAGCCGTCCCTTCGACGCCGAGCGCGATGGTTTTGTGCTGGGGGAGGGTGCAGGCGTGTTGATGCTCGAAGACGAGGAGTACGCCCGCAAGCGGGGCGCGCGCATCTATGGCGAACTGGTGAGCTATGCCAGCACGTCTGACGCCTATCACATTACCGAGCCGGCGCCACATGGCGAAGGGCTTGCCCGCGCCATTAAACGGACACTGGCGAAGGGTGGCCTGAATCTCGAAGATGTGCAGTATATCAACGCGCACGGCACGGCGACCGCCTACAACGATAGTCATGAGACGCAGGCAATCAAGTCGGTGTTTGGCGACTACGCCTACAAGATTCCCATCAGTTCGACAAAATCCATGATTGGGCATACGCTTGGCGCGGCAGGTGGCATCGAGACCGCTGTGGCGGCGCTTACGGTGTACTACGGCGTGATTACCCCCACAATCAACCTGGCGCATCCCGACCCGGAGTGCGATCTGGATTACGTCCCGCTGACGGCGCGCGAGGCGAAGGTGAATGTGGCGCTCTCGAACTCAATGGGCTTCGGCGGGCATAACGCGGTGGTGGCAGTCAAACGCTATGTCGGGTAGGCGATCATAAAAAAGAAAATAGCAGGGAAAAGGGGTACTCCCGTGATGGAGCGACAATCGTTAGTGCAGCGGGTACGGGCGTTGGCCGAGGCGCTCGAAGGCAGCGAGGTGAACGAGCTTGACCTGACAGAGGGCGGCGTGCGCATCGCGATCAAGCGACAGCTAGAAGAGCCATTGCTGCCCGCTCAACTTGCCCCTGCTCCGGTTCCTGTCGCTATTCATTCTACCACTACCAGCCGCAAACCGGGCCGCGCCGCCAAACGTGAGCAGGGCGCAGGTTCCCGTAGCGCGGCAAGCGCCCCTGTGGAAAGCCAGGGCATCGCAATTGCTTCTCCGCTGACTGGTGTCTTTTATCTGACGCCCTCACCTTCCTCGCCGCCGTTTGTGCAGGTGGGTGAGGCGGTGCAGGCGGGGCAGGTGGTGTGTATGGTCGAGGCGATGAAGGTCTTCAACGAGGTCAAAGCCGAGATCAGCGGAACGGTGGCGGCGATTGTCGCGGAAAACGGCCAGCTTGTGCAGAAAGGCGAAGCGCTCATTCGTGTCAAGCCCATCTAGTTCAACGCCTTCCTTGCCACTCATCTCACATCCTGCGCCTGCCGAAGACAAGCAGAGCAGCTCGGAAAAGGCTTCATCGCCTGGGGGAAAACTCACATCACTCCTCGCACGCCGCAGGGCATTTGCCTGGGAGCTTTGGCTGCGCTCCGATGAAAGTTTGCTCTGGCGCAGACGTATTGCCTGGGGACTGGTTCTGGCCCTGGCGCTTGCCTATGCGGCGATCGTTGGCGTGCGGGTGGTCACGCGCTTCACCAACTACCATGCCGACGCCTTTGACCTGGGCAACATGGATCAGGCGGTCTGGAACACGCTGCACGGCCATCTCTTCCGCTTCACCAATCGCGGGAACGACGACTTTAATGCGCCCACACGCCTGAGCATTCACGTCGAGCCGATCCTGCTGTTGCTTGCCCCGCTCTATTTGATCTACGCAGGGCCACCGACGCTGCTGATAACGCAGACGGTGGCGCAGGCGTTGGGCTCTATCCCCCTCTTCCTGCTGAGCCTGCGCCGCCTGCCAAAGCTGCCGCTGATGGGTGTGGCGATTGTCTTCTCGTATCTGATCAGCCCATTGCTCCTGGGCGCCGCGCTGTGGGACTTCCATGCCGTGGCGCTGGCGACGCCGCTGCTCATCTGGGCGCTATGGGCATTGGATGCGCGCCGCTACCGGCAGTTTCTCGTGGCCGTCACGCTGGCCGCCGCAACCAAAGAGGATGTGGGGCTGTCCATCGCATTGATCGGCATCGTCTTCGCGTTGTGGCCGGGGCGCACGCCGCGCCAGCGCACGTTTGGATTGATTGTCGCAGCCGTTTCGCTTGTCTATGTGGCGCTCTGCTTTTTTGTGATTCTGCCGCACTTCAGCGTGCATACCAGCAACAACTATCTCTATCGCTATTCCTGGCTCAAAGGCTTCGAGCACGATCCATTTGGGACACTTGCATCGTTGTTGAACGCGGGGCGGCGGCTCTATCTCGCCATCCTATTCCGCACGGCGGGCGGGCTGGGTATCTTTGCGCCGGTCGTGTGGGCGTTTGCGTTGCCCGATTTTGCCGTCAATATGCTGAGCAACCATGCTGAGCAATATAGCGGCTTCTTCCAGTACAACGCGGTGATTCTGCCGTATCTCTGCGTCGCCGCCGTCTATGGGGTAGAGGTATGGTATAGTAGCCGCCGGGGGGTGGAGAGACCTATCCCCCCGGCCCCCTTCGCCGAACGGAAAGGGGATGACGCGGTAGGCGCTGCTGCTGTTTCGCTATCAGTATCAGGGAGGCTGGCGGTTTTGTGGCGGCGCGTCGAACATTACGAGCGCGCGATTGGGGCATGGTGGGTACGGTTGGTTGGGCGGATTCCGCTGCCCTCGCGCTGGATCGGCCCGGTGGTGATCGTCTGGGTGATCGCGCTGAGTATCTGGAACGTGACGACCGTTGGACGCATCGCGCCGTTCTGGGCGGCTGGCGCGCCACCGACGCCGCAGCAGGCGCAGCACATTACCCAGGTGGATGCTTTGCTTGGGCGCATCCCGTCGGACGCGAGTGTGGCGACGACCGATACGCT
>JAJPIU010000019.1 GCA_021324535.1 Pseudomonadota bacterium | reverse complement strand
CATAGCCCTGAATCGTGCCGACATAGACCACCCCGTTGGCGACCACGGGCGATCCCAGGATTTTGTACGGCGTCACCAGCGTCGAAGCCGCCCACTTTTGCCTGAGGTCGGTCGCGTTGCCAGGGGTAATGGTGGTCTCGACAGGATTGACGCGCGTATCTTGCAGGTCGTAACCAAAGTTGGCCCAATCGCCGGGCTGTGGCCCAACACCTGTGGGAACCGGCCCTATGGTGAACTGCGAGGTGGCAATCACACCACTCGTTTGTCCAATGGCGGTGAGGGTATACACCCCGTTTGGTTCGGAAGGAACGGCAAAGGCTTTGCCGCCCCAGTCGCCCTTCGAATCAGTTGAGGCTTTTGCGGCAGTTGCCTGATCGGACTGCTGGTACTGCCAGTAGACTGTGACCGGCTCTTTCACGCCAAAGCCCCATCCCCGGAAACGAAGGATCGTGCCCACAGAACCGACATAGACGCCAAGATCGAGTTGCGGTGTCAGTTGGAATGACGCAGTATCCACCACGCCACTGCTTCTGCCCACCAACGCGACGGTATAGGCGCCCGCATGGGTGGCCGAGAGCCAGAAGCTCGTACTGGCGTTCCCGCTGGCGTCGGCGGGGACGGTAGGGTTGTACTCGTAGAAGCTCTTTTGGAGAACGCCTGTGCCAGGGCCAGTGTAGTTCCAGTAGGCGTCAACGAGTTCGCCAGCGGTGAATCCGCCGCCCGACAGAAAGAGGTGCGTGCCCGGCGCTCCGCTCACCTGCGAGAGGACAAGCGTTCCGCCACCAGCGAGGGCGCGCTCCGCGCGGGGACTATTCACGAAGCCGCCCGCGAAGACCAGCAACGCGACAAGCGCCAGCAAGAGTGAGGCTTTGAGCGTTTTTCGTAGGCGCGCCGTATCGCGCCAGTGGCGCGGGAGCGTTTTCGTGCCCGCGCGCCAAGATGTGGTTATGTTCATAACCTGACCTGTCCAGTGAGGTGAAATGGGTGTAAGACATCTTGGCCCATTTGGGTTATAAGATGGCTTCCCAAGAGAAAATGGGCTTGTGTTTCGATTACAGATAGATTGGATCGCCGATAGCCTACTTTGGCGCCCAGGACAGGTAGCTCAGGTGGCTATCGCACGCTGGCGGGTAATTTATCCTTCGATCTGGCTGCGGAGCGCGTCGGCGTCGAAGTAATGCGACTCGCGTACTATCTTCCCATCATCACCACGCACCACCACCGTCACGCCGGTCAATTCATACGAGCGCCCCGGCAGACCAACTCCCAGGAAGTCCTGAGCATGTGTGCCAGCGGCTACCCATTCGACGATCAACTGATTGTCGTGCAGCACTCGGTTGGTGATGCGCAACGTGCGATTGGGAACAGCAGCTACCTCGGCGGTGAAACGCTGGGTAATTGCGCCAATGCCAACGAACGGCGCGGCGAAGAGAGGGTCTTCGACGATGGCGTGTGAGGCATAGTCGGCCATATGGCCTGAGATGTCGCCACGTATTTGAGTAGTGATGTGCTGATCGTGCCGCTGAAAGTGCTGCCCCTGGCTCTGCGTGGGCTGCGAGGCAGCAGGGCGCTTCGTGGCAGCGGCAATGGTGGCGGCTGCCCCTGCTGTTACGCCAAGCGCGCCCAGCCCAATGAGCAGTTTGCGCCGCGAGAGCTTGTGGTTGCGCACCATCCGCACCTGCTCTGGAATCGTCTTGGATGTGGAGGAGCCAGTACGCTGCGCCTTGTTATTCTCTGTGCTTGCTCCTGCGCGCTTGGACGTAGATGACTTTCTTGCCATTGGCTTTCTCTCAACCTCACCATATGGATATTGGGGGTACTCACGCACATCGCGTAAATACTGTATCTCAGTCTAGTCTACAGCATCCTGGTGGAAATGCAATAGGTGAGATGGTTGAGAGCGTGTGGCGATTGACAACTCTCGTGTGTACGATCTTTTACCGATCGGCGCTCATTTGCTGCGCTTTTGTGCTGGAAGGAAGCGGGCAATCAGGGCGAAAGCGGTACGCCAGAAGCCAAGAAATACTGCATTGGCGATCAAAATGACGGCGGCAAACGAGAAGAGTTGCGCGGGAGTCAACGGGTCAGGCGCAACTATGCGGCGCAGGATGACAGCGACAGGCCAGGCGCAGAGCCAGGCAAGCTCCGTGCGCCCCAGCATGCGTAGCGGGCTATCGAAAAGTTTTCGTCTGAAGGCGCCAAGCCAGGGCGCGACGAGAAACCACCCAAGCGCAAAGGGAACCGCCGTCAGGGCGACATCGCCAAGCGCGTCCAGGCCCGACGTGTGGCCATGTTCCTGACGGCCTACCCCCGCGAACACTAGAAACGACAGCGTATCCCCCGCGACCAACGCAATGCTCCACCAGCGGCTCCGTTTGATGGAGCCGGAGTGGACAGGCAGGCTATCAACGGCGCTTTCGGGAAGGGTAGGCGTTTCCATGTGTGACGTGCGCTTTCTCGTACATCAACAAAACAAAATGGTCAGCAGGATCACAGGATCAACGGGAGATGCTGGCGACAAACACGATCAGCGCGAGGTGAGCCATCACAAACAACAAGAAAGACCAGAAGAGGATGCGCTCCCAATGAAGATCGCTCTTCCGACCGTAGTTCATGCGCTGCGCAGCAGGTGTGCGCTCGGCTGCCACCAACCCCACCGTCACCCGTAGCTTTACCGGCGAGCGCAAGGTTGTCGCGCTCATCTGCGCGCGCACGGCGGCGTTACAGGCGCCGCAGAGCGCCCATGACTGCCGTGGCTCTGGCACATTGCCAGTCTCTTCGAGGAAATGGATTGTTTTGCCAAGCCGCCGCTGGCAGATAGAGCAACGGCGTGGCGCGACAGCAGGCTCGCTTACCACCAGTTCTTCGTTCATTGGCGCGGACTTGCTTTGGGACGCCGATGTGCCATCGCTTTGCCATGTTTCCATCTCCGCGCCGCCTCTCCAAGAGGGTTGATCGGTGTTCATCCATGTTTTGTTTCTCTTTATATATTACATAGTGTAGCACACCTCCGCACTCTCGCCTACCCCTGGCGCACGTCTAGTCCTGCATCTAGCCCTGTACATGGTATATAGGTATATAGTGCGCCTATGCAGGCCGTTCGTGTTCTTATCTTCATCTCAGATTGTGTTCAGTTATGGCTTAGCCCTGGGGCGTATAGTCCTTTAATGAAAGAACAGAGTTCCTGGCCGACTGTGATCGCCAGACTGATTGAGGATACACTATGGACGCTGCGATTGCGCTTGATCACGCCCCCTTACCACATGCGCTTCCCCTGGATGACGAGGATGTCAGCCTGGACGGCGCGAACGGAGCTATCTCATTGTTGGCCCCGCGCCTTCACTCACTCCACCGCGAACTTCGCTATCGCGGACTCTCGATGAACCTAACCACCGGAGCTGTGCGCTGGCATGGCGAGTCTATCTCGCTGGGCGCAAGCGAACGAGCGCTGCTCAAGGTGTTGCTGGCGCACGCTGGTCGAATTATCAGTGTGAAGCAGCTTGCCGCGTTGCTCGATGACATGCAGGCGACCGAGCGCACGATTGAGGCGCGGATTGCGGCGTTGCGAAGCGCGCTCGAGCGCGCCGGTAGCCGCTGCCTCCCCCACAAGGCCGAGGGTGTGGGGTATATTCTTTGGGCCTGATTCGAGCCTGATTCAGGCGCGATCCCTATACGGAAAGCCAAAAGGCCACCTTGCTCCAATGACGTAGCAGGGTGGTTCTTTTATGTCCCTCGCAATCGGGTGTGGCAGAGTATAGTATACTTCTCCTACTTGCCTGTACGTAGTGGTCAACAAAGCCCTATCATAGACTGCGCATCTTGGGTGTGTTGTGGGAGAAGGGCGGCGAGGGAAAATATGCTCGATGTTGTTGCATTTGCGCTCCAGGTGGAGGTTCAGCGTCGTCTCGTCGCCGATATTTTGCTCTCGTTGTTGGCCGATCCTATCACAACGGATCGGCGGTCGCCTCGCTATATTCCTCGCCAGTTGATTCAGCCGACACCCAACGCCGAGGTGGCGCTCTGGTGGGATAAACCAACCCTCACCTTTGACGATCCCACCGATGCGCTGTTCACGGTGCAACTTCAGGGTGGCGTGCGCCAGCCCGAAACCGAGCGCATCCTGACGGTGAACGGCGCGGCCCATGCGCGGCTGCGCTTGCAGGTAATGAGCGACGCCGACCGCACGCCGCACCTGGGAATGAGCTTCGTCTCGCTCGACCTCACCAAACTCACGCTGACCTATGCCAGTGAGCCGCTAGATGCTCAATCGTCCGGCGATCTCAGCGGCCCCACGCCAGCCGACGTACGGCGCGAGAATGGGCCGCTCTGGCGCCTCGTCAACGAATCGCTGATCACGCCGCTCACTCGCCTGCCGCTCTCGCCCGCCTGGGGCATTCTCACCGACTGGAAAGCGCAGGGGCTGCGCCTTGGCGACGCCGCCGCTGGCGCGCTCGATGGCGAGGTAGCAGCGTTTAGACTGGCCTCGGCGCGCACGCCACAGGGCCAGCATGCGCCCCCATTGGGCGGCCAACCGTTTCTCGACGACCGTAGCGATATGGCGCTGACGCTTTCCGCCGATGGGCTGACGCAGATCGCGGCGCGCCTGCTCGATAACGGCGCGTTGCCACGGCGGCTGCGTGGGGAACGCGGCGACGATCTGGCGCAGGTCGAGGCGATTGGCTTCACCTTCCGCGACGCCGTAGCCACGCTCACCGCCCAGATGAACCATACCGACGCCCAGGGCGATCTCGAAGCCTCCGTCGCTACCGATCTTTCGTTTGAGATTGACAATCGCAGCGCGCTGCTCATCACGCCAATAGGCCAGCGCATCAGCTTCCGCACGCAGATCAATGCGCCGGGCATGAATATGCGCTATCAGGCGGCGGAACAGGCGTTGTCAGCTGCCGGACGCATCCTTGCCACGGAGTTTGGGCTGGCGCTGCCGGGCGTGTTTGGGCAGCCCAAACCAACTGGCCCACTCGATCACCCACAACTGCCCCAGCGCGCGACGCTCCCATCCACATCGTTGCAACGCGAGCTTCACCCTACCCGCGTGGTGATCACCAAAGAGGCGCTGACCATTCTGTGCAATGTTTCGCTCGCGGACGCCCGTTTTGCACCCACGCCGCCTGCGCGCCAACCCAGGGTCGCCATTCGTCGCCGTCCCACGCATGCCCGCACGACGATCCCACTGGCGCAGGGCGCCACGTTCGAAGCGACGCTCGTCGCGCAATCCTACGAGCCATATGACTTTTTCTGGACGACCGAGATCGGCCAGCCGCTCGGTGAACATACGGCGGCGATCACCATCCCTGCGCCACGCGCTACCGGCCCACGCGGCGCACAGACGGCGCCCATGCAGGCGCGGGTAGCAGTGATTGACGGCTTCGGCCAGGTGGCGCGCGAGGCTGTTCCCCTGCGGCTGGCGACACCTGGCCTGGCTGGCGTCACGCCGGGGCCAATAGCGTCGCCCACGCCCCTGCCGATCAGCATGCCGCTGGCGCCAGCAACCGACGCGGGCGAATATACAACGCCCCCCCCCCTCTCGTTAGTTCCCTCCGGCTTCGCTGACGACGCCGAATACCAGGCGTTTACGCCCAGCGTCTATTCGGGCGCAATTGGCTACGGCGAGGACGACACCGACGCGCATCCCGTCATCTCGCTGGACTCCCAGCAGCGCGAGGTAATCGTGCTGCCGAGCCAGCGCAAACGGCAACGCAGGATGACGAGCGCGCTGGCGTTGTTGCTGCTGTTGGCGCTGTTGATAGGCGGCGTGGGAGCCTTTCTGCTGCTCAACCATGCCGATGGAGGAAACAATCCCATCTCTGCCGGGGCAGGCATTGTGCACGGTATCTTTGGCGGCGCAACCAACACGCCAGGGATCGGCGCGACAGCGACTGGTGGGCCAGGGAACACGCCTGCGCCAGGCACAACCACCACGCCCAACCCCAAAGCGACGCACACGCCAACCGGTGTCCCCACCGGCACACCTACCGGCACGGTGACGCCAGGGCCATTGCCCACACCCACCGACACACCGCCCCCTGGCTCAACGCCCACGCCGACGCCGCAGCCCGGCACGCCCCCACCCACGCCAGCGCCCGGCGATCCCAACGTGAGCGCGAATCCATCAGGGACATCGCAGCGGTGTACTTTGAGTGGTGTGTCGTCGTTTAGCGTCGTGATCACAAATAGTGGTCACACCACAGTGAACTGGGTGATTGTGATCAATCAAAATGCTCCTAACACAAGCACACCCTGGGCAAGCGTCTCGCCGTCGAGCGGCTCCAGCCTGACGGAGGGAAGCCGGGTAACGCTGACCATCACACCCACGTCGCAGGATTGCTCGCTTCTCTCTCAGCAAACATACTCGTTTACCATCTTCGTGACAAACGCGGATGGCTCAGGAAATCCTCAGCAGGTTGTGTTCGACGACCAAGTATTACCCGTACTCTAGGCGTCAACACGAAGCGTCCTAGAGTGTCTACCGTGCCAGCTTTCGAGCAAAGGAGATCGACAATGCACAGCCAACCACGAACCTCGGCAAAACCAAGTGTCGCGTCACTTCAGCGCCTCATTGCAGATCAACAAGCCATTATTGCTGATTTGCAGCGTCAGGTGGAAGCCTTGCAAGCAGAGCAACATTTGCAAGCGCAGCGCCTTCAGCAGATAGCAGCATCGGAAACCGCTCCATCCCTCATTATTGACGATGGCGTTGAAGCTCCTACCTCCGCTTTATCGAGCGCGGAATCCGAAGAGGGTGATACCAGCCACGCAATCAAACGTTCCAGTAATCCAAGCCGCCGAGCATTGCTAAAGTGGGGCGGAGTGGGCGCTGCGGCGACGCTGGCAGCCGGAGCCGCGACTCTCAGCCAGACGACCGCACATGCCTCCGATGGAGGTTCTCTACTACTTGGGTCTAGTAATACGGCTGAGCATACAACGAGCTTAGCAATGTGCTTTTTGACGCCAGCGGCTATATCCTCTAGCCCTGGCTGGTGAGGGCGTTTCGCGCTTGCTAGTTTTGCGTCCTTCGCCACTCGATCCAGCGGCCGTGGCTTTCACAGGTAGCCAGCAGTTCGCGTTCGCCCTCGTCGGCGCGATAGGTGAATAGCTCCAATTGCGGCGTTTCCTGGTCGCCGTACCACTCCTGCGAGATGCGATAGAGCGGGCGCTGGGGATGTTGGCGCGCGTAGGCGACGAACTGCTTGAGGATGCTTTCGCGTACGGTGGCTGGCATCTGGTTGAGCGCGTAGCTGTGGTAGACACAGAGCGCGGCCTCGGCTGGCGCTTCATCGAGCGCGGCTGGCAAAGTATCCATAGCGTTGCCCGCGATGATGCGCGGCGGGTGTTCACGGGCGACTGCCAGCGCCGCGTCGAGCAGTTCGCGGCGGTCGCAGTGCTCCGGCCAGATCAACGCGCGCAGCCAGCGAGTCGCATCCTCATCACGTGGATCGATTGGGTTGATGTCAAGCCCGACACGCCAGGCGATCGTGGGCATGCGTGTTGGGATAGGCGGATAGAGCGCGCCGCGTAGCTCTGAGGTGATCTGCACTGGCGAGGCCGCGTCGCCCGCCTGCAAGTTGTTTCCCGCTTCGTCGCGAAAGGCGTAGCCATAGCGATCCCATTGCATCAGCAATCCCGCGCTTGCGCCGATCTCCACCCAGGCCAGCGGCTGGCCGTTCAGTTGTTGGGAAAGCGTCTCAGCCGCCAGGAGCAGCGGCGCGCACCGGCGTACCTCGTTTGTCTGCACACGCCGCGTCGTCACAAGCTGGCGTATCGTATCAGCGTGCGCCAGACAATACGCGCGAAACGCAGGATACACCTCGGTGATCGGGCATGGGGAATCCGTACAATCAGGATAATAGGCGGCGAGGGGCGCGGCAAGATCGCCCATCAGCAGATAGTGGACGGCGGCAAAGAGTAGATTGGGAATCTGTGTTGCGCGGTCGGCCTGAACGGCAAGCGCCAGTACGTCGGGATCGCCTGCTACCTGCATGCTCAGAAACGCATAGAGTGGCGATGAGTTGTGATTGTTCACGCCATAGATGTGTTCACCGTGGTTGCGAAACCGCCGTGCCAGGGCAACGCGATCCTCATGCGAGAGCCTATCGCCACTGTCTGGCGCATTATCCCTCATGCGTGGCTCCCTTCGCCTGCCTGTACCTGCGCTTCCAGATCATGGCGAAGCCGCTCATGGCGTTCGAGCCGCTCCTCCAGTTCCGCGCGCAACGCTTCGAGGTCGGCGATCTTCTCGCTCACCAGCGCCAGGTGTTGCTGCGTCAAGCCATCTGAGCGTGTGAGTAACTCCAAACGCTCAGCCGGACTGGTGGCGTGTTCCCAGGCGGCGCGATAGTGCGCACGGCCCTCTTCGAGCAGCGCGATCTCTTTGATCTCGGCCAGCGTAAACCCCAGCAAGTTTCGCATGCGCTTGATCAATTCGATCCGTGTGATGTCTCGTGGGCTATACAGGCGATAGTTACCCTCGGTGCGCGTCGGCGGATCGAGCAGGCCAATCTCCTCATAGTAGCGCAGGGTACGCTTGGTCAGGCCAGTGCGCGCGGCTGCCTGTTCGATCCGCAGGTAGTCGGAGACGTATGTATCGGGCGAGGGATCATCGGCTCGCGCGTTCTCGGCTGGCGCTTCCTTTGCATCTGATGTATCTGGCGTGCGCGTCACCTGTTCCTGCTGCGTGTATGCCATGTGCTGCCTCCTCTCGCGCAATCTCACGCAACATGCAACGTGCGCCCTGATTTCTATGATATTATAGCAGAAGCAACGCCTCTTGGCTTTCGCCGTTCTGGCCACCCAACGGCCTATGCAATGGTGGTAGTGTGGTATACTTTTCGGCGGCGTATATGCCGTATTCCCATCTCACACAGAAACGCGCAACACCGACACAGGGTTCCGATGCAGTTGATCATGCGGTGTGGAACGTTTGAGGAGAGCGACTCGATGAAAGATCAAGCGTTGGATAATCTCTGGCTGGCGCGGGCGATGTATGACCTGGGCGCCGTCACCTTCGGCGATTTTACACTGGGCGGCAGCACGGTCAACTCGCCGGTCTTTATCAACCCCAGGGCGATCATTGGCAACCCCACGGCGCTGGCGGTGGCTGCCCGCTTGATGTATCAGGAGGTGACGCTGGCTCAGTCATTGCGCCGTACAAAGGCGCAGCCCTACGAGGTGGTGGCTGGTGTGCCAGTGGGCGGCTTGCTGCTGGCGACGGCGTATTCCCTCGAATCGGGCGTGCCGCTGATCTATTCGCGCCAGCAGCCCGAAGGCACGGGCGCTCGCGGTGTGGAGGGACGCTACCAGCCAGGCGCGCGTGCGCTGCTGGTGGATGACATCATCGCAGGTGGGCGTAGCGTGACCGAGACGGCGCGCTTCCTGGCAGAGCATGATGTGGTCGTGCACGACGCTGTGGTGCTGGTGGATCGGGAGATGGGGGCGCGCCAGCGGTTGAAGCAAAACGGCATCAACCTGATCAGTATCATCAAGCTGGATGTGATGATGAACCTCTATCATGCGAACGGGCTGATCAGCGAAGAGCAGTTCGACCGCTACCAGGAGTACGTGCGCGCGAACCGGGCCGCGCTGGCCGCCGAAGAAGACACGCCACCCCCTGAGGCGAACAAGGGCAACGGCGCCCTCTTCGACGCCACCGATAAAGCCTAAACATATGCCAGCCTTTCCAAATGCCCTGTATGCCTATGTAGGCGCATTCGTAGATGAGCTTGTACGCGCGGGAGCGCATCATGTGGTGATCTGCCCTGGCTCGCGCTCCACGCCGCTGGCGCTGGCCTGCGCTAGCCAGCCCGGCCTGCGCGTGTGGATGCACGTTGACGAACGCTCGGCGGCGTTCTTCGCCCTGGGACTGGCTAAACGGTTGGGCGAGCCGGTGGCGCTAGTTTGCACGTCAGGCACGGCGGCGGCCAACTTCTATCCCGCGATCATCGAGGCGCGGCTGACCCATGTTCCCTTGCTCGTCCTCACCGCCGACCGCCCCCCCGAGCTGCGCGAGGTGGGCGCGCCCCAGGCGATTGACCAGAATCGGCTCTATGGGCAACATGTCAAGTGGTTCGCCGATGTCGCCCTGCCTG
>JAJPIU010000203.1 GCA_021324535.1 Pseudomonadota bacterium | reverse complement strand
TTGGCCTGGTCGCCAACCGTCGCGCCCTGACGGCTGCGCAGATTCGCGGGCGCCAATTGCAGGCTCAGCGCGCCGTTCACCTGGTCGGCTGTCGCGTCGAGCAGATCGCTTAGCGCAGTGAGCAGCCGCGTTGGGATGCTGGATAGGCGGATGCGCCCCGCTTCGAGCGCGCTCAGTACATCCAGGCCAAGCCCCAGGCGCTGCGCCACGCCCTGCATCGTCAGCCCACGCGCCTGCCAGAGTTGCTTGAGCGAACGAGCCGCCGCAACGCTGGCTGCTGGCGCCGTGACGGGAGCCGTAGCCGTAGCTGTGGCTGGCGCGCCAAAGATGGCGGCGAGCGCCTGCGCTCGCGCCGTGGCTGCGATGGCCTGTGTCTCCGTGAGAATGGTCTCGTCTGAGGCGCCCCAGGGGTCGGCCTCGGTGGCGATCAGCGCGGCGCCAAAGGCCGTCAGTTCGTCGGCAAGGGCGGGATGGTTGGTGAGCGCCTGCCGAAAGGCGTCGGGTTGGCCCTGTTCGCGCGCCGCCACCAATTCGAGCTTCGCGCGCATCAGCTCATTTGGGCCATGTTGTTGTGTTGTGGATGTCTTCTTCATGGTGTATATGCTCCTGGTCTCCTGGAAATCGTTGATTCCGCCTCTATCTATTTCTTCTTTTGCTGGCCCTACGCCAGTGAACTCTCCTGTGTTTGTTCGGCCTCGAGGAACTCGCGAAGCCTGACGCGCGCCTTCTCGAAGCGTAGCCGCATCGTGCGCTCGGTCTTGCCGCACACGGCGGCAATGTCGTCCCAGCGCATCTGCTCGAAGACGCGCAGGATCATAATGCGCTGGTCGAGCGGATCGGGCAGCGCGCTCAGGATGCGCTGGGCCTCCAGCGAGGCCATGCGCTCGTTGATGGTGTCGCGCGGGTCGGCGATGGTACGCCCCTGTGCGGCAGGGTCTTCTTTGTCCTCTGCGCTCACGTCAATCTGCTCGATCAATGCCCGTGGCACATGCTGTGGCCGCCCCACCGGTCGCCCTTGCGCGTCGCGCCTGTAGCTCAACCCCTCCTGCCGCAGCACGCGCCCGAAGTTATCGGCGCAGAGGCAGCGCAGGTAGTGGATGAAGTTGAGCGTCATAAACTCTTCGCGCGGGTCAAGCGCCTCGCGGAGCAGTTGCTCAATCATTCCCTGGATGGCATCTTGCATCAGGTCGGGTCGGTGGCGCAGGCCCGCCGCCCGGCGCTGGAACTCCGGCATGCAGCGATCCACCAGCAATTCGCACAACTGCTGGACGACCGCCCGCAGCCGTGGATCGCCCTGTGTCGTGGCGCGTTCGTTCCAGGCGCGAATCACGCGCACCAGTTCGGCGTCGCCCACCTCATAGCCGCCCGTCGCGGTACGCCTGCCAAGCAGCGCCAGTGTCCGGGCGTCGCGCGGATCATAGAGCGCCGTTGGCGTGTTCTGGCGTTCATGTTGCTCATGCGCGTGGGCTGCGTTGGCGCCGGTTTCCGCCACATCGGCTGGCGGCATGCGGCGAGCCTCGTTTGTCGTTTCGGGTCGAATGGCTGTTTCGGTTGTTTCTCGGTTGGCGCGTGATCGCTCATCCATCTGTCTGGAGTCCTCTTGAGTAGCCACACTCACCATCCTGCCCAGCGTTGGGTGTATGGCAAGTGAGGGTGATGTGATGTGTCTAACGCTGCCCATGTAGCATGTACCTTTTGCTGCCGCTTTTCAAGGGTGATTTTTGCTCTTCGCCGTCCCACTTCTCCATTTCCCGGCCAAAAGCGGTAATATCCGTCATGAGTTGGTGGAAATCGGCAGGTCATGCGCTTGTTGACACACAAGCGCGCCTTCCCGTATCTTTGAGATAGGCAATTTGGACGATCTTGGTACTTGAGGAAACGATAGAGTGAGCACAGCCACGTTACAACCCCAGCCAACACAAATCGCGGTACGACGCGCCATGCGCAAAGTGCCAGAAGTGACCATCTATTTCTGGATCGTGAAATTGCTGACGACCGCGATGGGTGAGTCCACCTCCGACTATCTGGTGTTTCACTTCATCAGTCCTTATGCTGCGGTGATTCTTGGCGGCGTTGGCTTTGTCGCCGCGCTTGCTTTACAGTTTGTGGTTCGGCGCTACATTGCTTGGGTCTACTGGCTGGCTGTCGTGATGGTGGCGATCTTTGGCACGATGGCCGCCGACGTGCTGCATGTCGTTTTGCATGTGTCGTATCTGGAATCTACAGTGTTTTTCTCGATCTGCCTCGCCGTCATCTTCGCCGCCTGGTATCTCACGGAGAAAACGCTCTCCATCCATAGCATCTACACCTTCCGCCGCGAGTTCTTTTATTGGGCCACAGTGATGGCGACGTTTGCGCTTGGCACCGCTGTTGGCGACCTAACGGCGGATACGCTGAATCTTGGCTATCTGGCCTCAGGCATCCTGTTTATCGGTATCTTTACGATTCCTGCACAGGCATACTGGTTGTTTGGCCTCAACGAGGTGTTCGCTTTCTGGTTTGCTTACGTCATTACTCGCCCGCTTGGCGCCTCGTTCGCCGACTATTTTGGCAAGCCGTTCCTGGGCGGGCTTGGGCTTGGCGATACCAAGGTCTCGCTGGTTCTGACGATTGCTATCGTCATCCTCGTCGGTTATCTCACCATCACCCGCAAAGATGTTCAGGATCACAAGGCATAATACATAGAGGGTAGAGACGCCACAATGGATAGATATCTACCAACAGGACGGGTTTGGCTCGCGCCCTCTGGAAACGCTCGACGCGCCCGCTTCGTCACCGTTATGCTCATAGCGTTTGCCTTGTGCGCGTTGCTGGCAGGCTGTGCGTTCTCGTCTGCCGCGCAGCCTGCCACGCCGACGGCCACGCCCCATACCCTCGCTTGCCCAGGCGCCCCCGCGAACGCAGACTTTCAGGCGCAACTCTATCATGTGGTGTGCGACGCGCTGACGCCGCTGGCAAGCCATATCTCACGGATGAGTACAACATATAACGCGCAAAAGCAGAGAGCGCTGGTGGTAGTGACATTCTCCGATACGTTGCCTCAGACGAAGGCGCAGATCGCCGCCGCTCATGAGCGTGTGAAGACAGTTTGCTTTCTGGCCCAGCGCGCCATCTGGACGCAACATCCATCCAATGTATCCCTGGCCGACGTGACAGTGAACACCCAGGGAATCATGCTCGACGATTACGCCGATACGGTAATCGGCGGCTATGGCGAGGCGACGCTGACCGCCGCAACGAGCGCACACTTCGGCTGGCCCACGCTCACGCCTGATAGCGCATGGAGCAGCTACGACGCGGCGCAGCTGACGCCGGACTATGGGCATATCTATGGGGAGCCGTAGTGGTAAGCTGCCGCCTTGTTAATCCGGGAGGTAAATAATGTCTTCGCCGTCCAATGATATTCCACCGCAACCTGATGAAGAACATATGATGTCTGCCGATTCATCTTCCGCTTCTGAGCCTTCGTACTATTCGGTGTCGTTTTGGCAACGTCTGAGGGTTCCGCTTTTTGTGCTGATCGCCTTGCTTTGCTCAGTCATTGCTTGCGAATTGGTGGCTTACCTGTTTATTCCCTTTCCCTACGCATGCCCTATTCTTCCTTATCAGGAAGGTTCGGCGTGCAACTATGTTGGGCAGGGGGCGGAAAGTGTTCTGGTGTACTGTGGAAACGGCACACCCATACGTGATGGACTGACCTGCGACATTCCCATCCCCTATCAAGCCCAATTCGTCAATCGACAAGGGGACAATCACACTTCGGATACGCTGGCAACCTGGAACTATATCAGTCATCGTGCTAACCTTATCCAATATACTGAGGCGTATCAGGCTATCTTGCCTAAAACTGGTTGGCGCTGCATTACCTCTCGGCTGCGCGAAGACACTCCTGATTCTCCCTATACCGGCATTGTGACAGCGTTTAGCCCGGCGGCGGGCGGCAAACCAGGCGGACGCAACCTGCGCATAGACTTCTGGGAAGGGACGTATATCACACTTGCCATCACGATGGATACATCGCCGCTGGCAAGCTGTGGCCGCGCTATTGGGTAGCGCGCGTCGGATGAATGCTTCTGTATGACTGAGCGCATTCTGGGCCGATGACACGTGCCGCAAGAGACGGCGGTATCTTGGCTGGGCAAGCGGCGCTGCGGATGGCAGCCCATGATATGGGGCAGCGGGACGGGCCGCCGAGGACAGCGGCGGTACTCGTTCGGCGCCTGCCGCCTGGAATGCTCCTTGACCATTGCGATCCCGTTGGCCCGATCCGAGTCCGCGTAGGCGGACTTCGTGGAGCTTGCTCCCTTAGGCGCGGTTTCAACCGCCCGCCCGCTCGCCTGACTCTCGCCCGCCTGCCGCCCGCCTGCTCGCCCGCCCGCCGCTCTCGCCCTATTCGCAATAGGCGTATAATAGAAGTAACATCACGGTCAGGGACAGGCGAGAGGGCAGGCGCGGCATGAGCATCGAAACGCCAGACACACAGCAGGATACTACCAATACTGTTGGCATTACAGACACCCCCGAAACAAACATCCCTCCTTTTTTCGATGCTGAATCGCCAAACCAGGCCGAGCCAATATCGCAGCCGATCCTGACCATCCAGGGATTCAGTGGGCCGGATCAGCCGCGCGACGATATCCTCCAAAAGTGTATTCGTTGCGGCTTCTGCCTGCCGAGCTGTCCTACCTACGTCGAGACCTATCAGGAGGCGTCCTCTCCACGCGGGCGCATCCACCTGATCGGCGCCGTCGCTTCCGGTACGCTGGATGTCAACGATCCGGCGTTTGTCGAGCAGATGTATCAATGCCTGGATTGCCGCGCCTGCGAGGCGGTCTGCCCCTCCGGCGTGCGCTACGGTCAGCTTGTCGAGACCGCCCGCACCCAGATCGAGCGAGCGCGCAGGCAGCGACCGGCGGCTTCGCCCACGCGCGCGCTGCTGCGCAGAGTGACGCGCTCCGCCAGCCTGGACGGCCTGTTTGGCGATCAGCGGCGCTTCCGTGGCATGGGTCGGCTCATGCGCCTCTATCAGCGGTCGGGCGTGAGGCGGCTGGCACGCACAACAAGCGCCCTTGAAGTGCTTGGCCTGCGCGAGCAAGAGGCGCTACTGCCTGATCTGCCCGCCAGCTTCCTCATCCCAAATGGCGAGGTCTATCCGCCGCTGGCCGATGTTTCCCTGCGTGGGCGCGTCGCCCTGCTGGTGGGCTGTGTGATGGGAACCGTCTTCGCCGAGACCGACCGCGCGACCATTCGTGTGCTCAACGCCAACGGCTTCGAGGTGATCACCCCCGCACGCCAGGAATGCTGCGGCGCGTTGACCATCCATGCGGGCGAGATGGAGCGCGCCCGTGCGCTTGCCCGCCAGAACATCCTCGCCTTTGAGCAGACGTTCGCGGATGGCATGACAGAGACCGACTATATCGTGACAAACGCCGCAGGGTGTGGCTCCGCTCTGAAAGAGTATGGCGAACTCTTCGCCGATGATCCTGACTGGCGCGAGCGCGCCCAGGTCTTCGCCAGCCATGTGCGCGACGCTTCGGAATTGCTTGGCGATCTGCTGGCGCGCGGCGAACTGAATACGCGCTTCACGCCACTCTCGCTGCGGGTGACGTATCAGGACGCCTGCCACCTAGCCCACGCGCAGCGCATCACTGCGCAGCCACGCCAGCTACTTCGCGCCATCCCAGGGCTTGAATTGATCGAGATGGAGGAGGCGGCTCTGTGCTGTGGCAGCGCAGGGGTCTACAACCTCACACGCCCCAAGATGGCGCACCGTCTGGGCGAACGCAAAGCCCACCACGTGATCGAGACTGACGCGCAGGCGGTCGTCACTGCAAACCCCGGCTGCTGGCTGCAACTGCGCGCCTCACTGGCCCAGCTGGATGCTCCCATCGCCGTCCTGCATCTGATGGACGTGCTCGACGCCGCCTACCGTGGACACGACCCACTGGCCTCGTAGCGCCGCGCTCTCGGACGGCTTCTCTCGCTGTGAATGAGCCGGTGGCGAAGTGGGTTCGCCTGCGCCATTGGCAGAGCGAACGGGCCAGCGAGGACGTTGGCGCTACAAGACGCTCTGCCTCCTACGAAAACAGGCCGATAATCGCGCTGACGAGCATCCACAGCAGCATCAAGGCGATAGGCACGCCAGAAAGCGCGAGACCGATGATCGCGAGGCGCTTGCGACTGGGCGACTGCAACCCCAGGATGCCAAAGATTACGCCAAGCGTTGAGAGCGCCAGCGCAATTGGCGCGCCGCAGACCACAAAGCCAAAGATCAGGGGAAGGTTGACCAGCCCGACCGCGCCCAGGATAACGCTGGTGAGCGCCTGATTGTAGCCCGGTTCGGTTGGCGTCGCTGGCACAGGATATGGCACGATGATCGGCGCCTGGGCAGGAAGTTGATAGACGCCGTTGGCGAAGGGCTGATAGGGCTGGCTGGGAGGATAGGGGGGATACGGCGGATAGGGCGCGTAGACGGAACCAGCAGAAAGTGGCTGTGAAGGGAGAGTGAGATTGTCTAGCGGTGGAGGGGGTGTGTCTTCAAGCGGTTGGCTATTGATGGGTTGTTGCATGAATCGGCCTCCCAGGGCTGACGGAGCGCAAAACGCTGCGATGAATACGCCTTGTCTACGCGCCGCCAATGTCCCTGGTTACGCCATAGCAATGGCGCTAGCCCACGACGACCGAGATGGCGAAACCGTCGGTGGCATCCTCGTCAATCGCCAGCGCCACCGAGAGCAGCCGGGGATCGCTTGCCACGCGCCGGTCGTATTCACCTACTGTGCGCACCGTATCATCGCTCTGTGCGTAGTCATCCCTAAGTGGTGGGCCGCCGCGTATGCAGTTATCCGCCACGATCACTGTGCCAGGACGCGCCAGCTTGATCGCCCAATCCAGATAGGTGAGATAGCTGGGCTTGTCGGCGTCAATGAAGATCAGATCGAATGGAGCGTCAACAAGGAGCGCAGGCAACAATTCAGTCGCCGGGCCAACGATCACCTCCGTCTTTGCGGCGATGTTCGCGCGGGCCAGCGAGGCTCGCGCCACCTGCGCATGCTTCTCGCTCACCTCCAACGAGATGAAGCGTCCGTCGGGGGGAAGCGCCCGCGCCAGCCAGATGCCGCTATAGCCTGCCAGCGCGCCAATCTCCAGAATCGAACGCGCTTTGCAGGCGCGCGCCAATACCTGAAGCAGCCGTCCCTGTATAGGCGAGATCTCGATGGCTGGCATATCGTTGGCTGCCGTCGCCTCGCGCGCCGCCCGCAACGCCTCATCTTCGGGCGCGAAAATCTCCGCCAGCCGTTGGTCTATGAACGCGCGGGCCTGTTCTCGGTCGTTTGCCACATCGTTGTCCCTTCTTAAAACTCAATACTTCGCGGTGAAGTAAAATGTCGCCTGAATGGGCGAGCCACTCAGCGGCTGCACATTCACCACCACCTTCGCATGGCCTGCCATCGAGACCACGCCGTGCGCCTGATAGACGCCTGAGCCGAGGTCTGCGTCCGGCTGGAAGACGACATGCACCGGCTGCATCACCATATCGGTCATCGTCAGATCAAGCGTCGCCTGGGCGGCTTGCACAGGTTGTTGGTTCGCGTCCCACACCCATAACTCGAAGTCATACGTGCCATACTGGCCAGGGATGGCGCGCAGGGTCAGCGTTCCGGTGTTTGTAGATTGCGTCAGCGAGACGGAGTTATCGCTTTGCGCTGTGGCCCTGGCGCTGATAGGAATATGCTTCGTCAGCAGTAGATGCAGGTCGTCCGCCAGCATATGGGGATCGAATCCCTCTTCGAGGAAGACGCGCTCAAGTCCCTGCTGATCGATGATATAGAGGCCGGTGGTATGGATGACAATGCCGTTGGATTGCAGAATTGATTCCATGTGATAGTCGCTCCAGACGGGAGCGACCTGCCCCAGCGTGCCAAGCAGATAGCGCATGGGGATCGTCACATTGTGTGACGACAAAAACGTTTTGGCCGTGGCGGGGGTGTCGTGCCAGGGATTTAGGCTGATCGCCAGCCATGTCACCTGTGCGCGCTCCTGTGGCGTCATCAGATTGGCGCTCGCCATCACATACTGCGCCATCAACGAACAGTCGGTATGTGGGCAGAGCGAATCGAAGAAGGTCAGCGCGATCAGGTGGCCACGCAACGAACTGAGCGTGACTGGATTGCCGTTTTGATCGGTCAGCGTGAAGTTTGGCGCTGGCGTCCCGCCGAGGTCATCGCCTTGCAGCGCGGAGATGGATGAAGACCCGCCGCTTGTAGAGCCGCTTCCCGCATTGGGGCCAAAGGCGCGATAGAGCGCGAACGAACCGGCAATGAGCGCAACCAGCACGGCGCCAAACGCCAGCCAGCGTATTGGTAGCTTCGCCAATGCCGCAAGCAGTTCGCCTGAATTGCCTTTCTTCGGTGGTTTACTGCTTGTCTTCGTGGGAGGACGCGACGCTGCTTTGGCCGTGTTGGCCTTTGGCGTGACGGTCTCACGCTTCCCCTGTTCAGCCGCTGCGCCGGACGGCGCTGTTCGCATGGCCTGCGAAACAACCGCAGATGAGCGCTCCTTCACCGAACCAGCCGACGACGCGCTGCTCTTCTTGCTCGCCTGCCCGGTTGCTCCGGTTGCTCCTGTCGCTCCTGTCGGCGGCTGGCGTCGGACGCCGGAAACCCTGGCGCTCTGAGGACGCGCTTTGGTAGACGCTGCTGGCCGACTCATTGTTTTTCTCCCCTATGCTGCGAAATGCCTCAAGAATACGTCGCCGTCAGCTTAAATGATGTGATGACGAATTGTTGACTGCCGGGCGGCAACACCTTCACGGTGATCTGCCAGTGGCCCGCCATCGTCAGATCACTCTGCCCGGAGTAGACTCCTGGCGACGACGCTCCCACCGCTTTCAATTGTGCGCTCTGCACGCCCATATCCATATCCAGATCGTTCGTCTGAATCAGGACGGCCGCCCCATTGACCGGCTGCCCCTGTGTGTTCGTCAGCGTCACGTTAAAGGTGTTGGTTCCAAAGGCGTCGGGCGTGACGGTCAGTGAGATATGATAGCCGCCAGCCGTTTTCATCTGCGTGAAGGCTCCCGACGAATGGGCGGAAGGCGCCAATGGCAGCGAATAGAGTGAACCGGCGAAGGCGCCCAACAACGCCACACAGAGTAATACGCCAACTCCCAGGGTGGCTTCACGCCGCAGCCAATCTTCTATCGCATGCGTCAACCGTTGCGCCGAAGATGACCCCTGGCTGGCGTCGTCATTGGACGAAGTTGGCTCTGCCTGGGAATCGTTCTGGCGCGCATGACCGTTTGCCTGGTGGGCAGCGTTTATGGAACTTGTCGTGCCCATTCGTCCCATTCGTCCCATGCGCAGGCCGTATGAGCCTGAACCGGTGGCTCCTGCAATGGCAAGCGCGTTTTTGCCGCTGGTCGGCGCTACATTTCGCTTTGCCCGCTCACCGCTCGCTGGGCTGCGTCGCTGCCTCGGCGTTTCCCCCTGAGGCTCATTATACCGCTTGCGTTGTGAACCTGCATCAGGTTTGCCGGGCGAGGAAGTTTCCTCTGTCAGGACGTGCGCCAGCCGTGGCCGCAGGAAGAACGCATGGTAGGCGCTGATTGCCGCCATGATCAGGAAGAGTTCGATCTTGACGGCCAGTGTGCGGCCATAGGTCGTTGTGAAGAATTGCTCGATGGAGGTCAGGTGGATCGCCGTGTTGAGCGAGCCGGTGGCCGCAAGCAGAACCGCGCAGACCAGCGCCAGCGCGCCAAACTGTGGCAGGCCAAGCGCCACCACACGCGCCCGCTGATATGAGGTCAGCCCACGCAATGCCGGCAGTAGCACAACCGCGATATAGAGCAGTCCGCCCAGCCAGGCGGTGGTGGCGATCAGATGGAATATATCCACGCTGAGCGCGTAGCCAAGTTCAGAGGCGCTGACGGCGGCGGCATGGCCAGAGAGCGCAAAGGCGGCGATCAGCGCGGCGCCCAACAGCAGTGACAAAACTCCCTCGCCAGAGCGCGCCCGCAACCCGCGCCAGAGCTGCCGGGGAAGTTGTGGTATGTCGCGAAGCGTTTTCACCAGTTCGCGCCGCCAGTCAGGGATCGCCTGGGTCGCGGTCTCGTCTCCGGCGCTGAAGATGGGATGGGATGGCATTTCACTTGCCTGTTCCTCGTCCGCTTCAGCGCCTGTTGTCTCGACGGGAGGGCGAATCAGCAGCGTGGCGGCAAGCGCAGCGAGCGCCACAAGCTGGCGCATCCACCAGAAGAGGCCGTAGCGGCTGCCAAAGATGATCGCCCGCAGCAATATTGGCGAGAACGCGCCCGACCAGTCGCCAGCCAGCTCGGCGGCCTCCGCCAGGATGATCCCCACGTCCGCGACAAGCAACGCGGCCAGCACATAGGGGGCCAAAGTGCGGAAGCGCGCGACAGCCGCCTGAGCCGCCGCCCGAAGATCGGGATCGGTTTGCAGCCTGGGGGCAAGTATCCATGTCTCCCAGATGACGCCGCCCACCCAGAAGACCATGAAGAGCAGCGCCAGCCACGTCATAATCGCCTGGACGGTGGTAGGGCCATCCAGTGTGCCAGTGGCGAGCGCCTGCCCACCACCGATGATATGCGAGGTGGGCAGCACCTTCGGGATGGGTGGCACGCTGCCATCTGGCCGGGCGATGCGGAAGATATACGAGCCGCTGACGATATGGCCATCTTCAGCGGATTGCGTGCGCCAGACGACCACATAGGTTCCTGCGCTCAGCAGCGGCAGCGAGACGATCATCTCGCGTGGGTTGTCAGCCACCACATGGCTGTCGCCCAGGTCAACCTCGTGGTTCGTCGTAGAGACCACGACAATCTTCGAGGTCAGTGGGTTGAGGTCTTCGCTAAACCACATCCGCACCTGCGAGGGTGGCGCCTGAAGAATCGCGTCGGCAGGCGGGTCTTCGCGCACCGGCAACGCATGCAGCGCAGTGGTTGGATGCTGTGGCACGTTGGTTGTCAGAGGAGCAGCCAGCGCGATTGGCGTTGTGCCAGGAAGCAAACCGGCGCCCAGCATGAGAGCAGCCAACAGGACAGTGAGCGGCATGAGCGCAGAGCGCCACAGGCGGTATGGGCGCTTCCCTAATGTATGCGTCGCGTCGCATCCCGTTTGCCGCTCTCTCCTCCTGCTCACGCTATCCTCCCTTGTTGGTTCGCCTTCCATGTAAAGAGTACCCCCACAGTTACAATTCGTATTGTATTGTAGCGCAGGCAGGTTCAGTGGTTCTCATTTTGCCTTCGCTGTCGCCGGTCCGCCTCCAGGCGTCGGCGCCCAGCCTGAACGTTGCGCGAAGTAGAGCGCGCCAGCCCCCACGAGCAGCGCCGCAATGGCGATCAGGATCGTCAGCCAGATCGGTGTCCCTGACGAAGAAGATGTGTTCGTCGCGGTGGTGTTGCTTCCTGTGCCATTGGCCGATTGCACTGCTTGCACAGAGCTTGCATCGGCGTTGACCAGGAAGTTGAAGCCACCGATGTCGGGGTCGCCGTCGTCAGCGGAGACAGTATGCCACACAACAAAGTAGATTTCCGATCCGTCGCCCTTCATTGGGACAGTCATTGTCTTCAGGTCGGCGCGGTCAACCTGGGCAGGAGCCGTGCTGACCTGATCGCCCTTGGAGCCGTAGACAATCACGTCACTCCCCTGAGGATTGACATTCTCTGCAAAATGAACGATCACCTGCGTCGGAGCCGTCTTGAGGATCGCGTTGGCTTTGGGAACCGAGCCGGTATAGTAGGCGTGAAAAGCCACCTTGGGGCTGACGTTCTGCGCCGGGGCAGCTTGAATGATGGCTGGCGAGATCAGTAATGCTGCCAGCAGCGCCAGACCTGCTCCGGCCAGCGCCTTCAATCCCATCCGCTGTGCGCGTAGGATAAAATAATGAAGCAGACGAAGCATACGGGTACTGTCCTCCTGGGATTATCAACGATGGAACGCGCTCCCCTTTGGGAGCCATGCGCTTCGTGTATGGATATGTGGATATGTGGATATACACGCGCTGCGCATTGGTAGCATAGGCGTTTCGTTGGCGTGTTGGTATCGGGCTACTTCCCGATTTTTCCACGGGGAAGACTACCCAATTACGAGCATGTATGTATGGAGGCGCCATCTTTCAGCGTTCAGGGTCAACCAGACCACGCCGCACGGCGTAGCGCACAAGATGTGTCACGTCGCGCAGTCCGAGCTTTTCCATCACGGCGGCGCGGTGTGTCTGCACCGTTTTCACGCTCAATCCTAGCCGGTCGGCGATCTCCTGGTTGGTGTAGCCTTCGCCCACCAGTTGCAACACCTCGCGTTCACGCGGAGTCAGGGTCGCATAGCGGTCGAACTGATTGACCGGCTGTTGTGCGTTTCCCATGTGGGTGTCTTGGGCGCTCTGGCCCTTGCCGCCGATTGTTTGAGCCGCCTCGGCGCGCTGATGCGGCGACCGGCGATCTATATAGGCGTTGACAAGCGCCTGCGTCATTCCTGGCGAAAGGAACGACTCGCCGCGCGCCACCGCGCGTATCGCCGCCAGCAACTCCGCCGAGGCAGTGCGCTTGATGATATAGCCAGCGGCCCCCGCGCATAGTGCCTGGAAGAAATATTCCTCGGCCTCGTGCATGGTGAGAAAGAGCACGCGCGTTTCCGGCGCCTGCTGTCGGATACGCCGACACGCCTCCACGCCATCCATCTCCGGCATGCTGATATCCACCAACGCGACATGCGGGCGCAGACGCGCCGCCTCAGCGACCGCCTCGCCGCCGGTGCGCGCCTCGCCTACCACCTCGATGTCGTCGGCAAGGTCGAGCAGCGCCCGCAAACCGTCGCGCAGTATGTCGTGATCATCGGCTAGCAGCACCCGGATGATCCCACCGCTTGATTGTGCGTCCGTCGTCATACCGGCGCCTCCTGCTTATGTATGGGACTATGCGCTCTTTGACAGCTTGCCGCCTCATGGCCCACTTCCACTGATGAAGGTTCCATGCCCAACGGAATGCTGACGCGCACCTGGCAACCGTGCTCCGGCGCCGGGCATATCATCAATGCGCCTCCCGCCAGTCGCGCACGTTCGCGCATACCCGCCAGGCCGATCCCTTGTGGCTGCATAGAGACTGCATGTGAGGCAGCGGCTCCCATCCGTGCGGGGTCGAATCCCTGGCCGTCGTCAGTAATGGTCAGTGTGAGGCTATCGCGTGTCTGGCGCAGGATGATCGTCGCATGCCGGGCCATGCCATGCTTGACGGCGTTGGTCAGGCTTTCCTGTGCGATGCGAAACATCGCCGTCTCGATCTCGTCAGGCAGGCGCGTCTTGGTGAGCGCCTCAACATCCATTTTATCTACCTCAGCGCACACCTTGATGCCCAGGCGTGCGTTGGCGTCGTCTGCCAGCCAGCGCAACGCCGCCGCCAGGCCAAGATCATCCAGCAGCGAGGGACGCAACTGGTGCGAGAGCGCCTGTGTTTCGGCCAGGGTACGCTCAGCCAGCGTCGCCAATTGCTCAGCCTGCGCGCGCGCTTGCCGCGAGGCGACGCTTGTTTCGCCCGCCAATCGTTGTGCGATGGCTTGCGCATGGAGCGCCATCGCTGTCAGGCTTTGGCCCGTCTGGTCGTGCAATTCCAGCGCCAGGCGTCTACGCTCCGCCTCTTGCGCGCGTAGTTCGCGCGCTACTGTTTCATCGCGCGCCCGCGCCAGCCGGTCGAGCATATCGTTGAAGGCGCGTGCCAGCGTTTCTGCATCGGGATCGCTGCCGACGCTCTCCACGCGCGCATCCATCTCGCCTTCCTCCACCGTGCGGATGGTCGCCAGCACGGCGCGTAACGGCCCAAACGCCGCGCGCAACAGCGCGAAGTTGACGACGACGCCTGCCAGCGCCACCAGCGCGATAAACGTGGTATCAATCACATAATGATAGGCTTCGGGATTGTGTTGTGTGATCCACCAGCCCGCCGCCGTTCCCAGCAGGATGATCACGCTGTTCGCCAGAATCGCCTTCTCAAATGTGGAGAACCGCAGCCTTGCCAACGCACGCTCGCTGTATCTTCGTAGCGTGGCAAGCAATCTTTTGATGGCAAGCAGATGGGGCCGGAAGGATTCCTGCATTGGCGCCGCGCTCATACACCACCTCCACGTTCAGGCCATGCCCTGGCGTCGCAGGCATAGAGCGTCGCGCCTGCCGCCAGGGCGCTGGAAACTGTGGCATGCTGGCGCGATTGGCAGTAGGAGAGCAGTGCCTGAAGCGATGGGATCGCGGCATGGCTACTACGGGTGGCCTGTGGTCGGGCGTCGAACTGGATGCTTTGCTGCCAGAGGGGACGGCCAGGCGTTTGCAGCCGCACAGTCGCGCGCCAGGAGCCAACCATCTGTAATGAGAGCGGCAGAACGAATATGCCGTAACTGGCGTCAGCGCCCGAAACCGCCGCACGCTGCTGTCCCATCTCCATCGAGAGCATATCCCACTGCGCGCTTGCCTGCGCCCAGGGGCCTTGCGTGTCTGCGCTGTCGCGTCCAGGCGCAAGCAGAATGATCAGCCGCGTGGGCGTATCAACAGCAGGCACAGTGGGCCACAGGCAGAGATGCGCCACAAGCGATGTAGTCGTTGTGGTGTAGTAGACGCTGATCGGCAGGGCAAACGCCGCGACGATGGTCAGCGCCAGCAGCGCCCAGAAGCCCTTCCGCACGTGCCCTAGCTGGTCAGTTGGTTGGCGCTGATTTGCGCCATTGGACAGAGCCACGTTTCTCCTGCTATGTGACACATGATGTGTCACAGCCAGGTATCTTGATGGTAGGAGCATTGATCTGGAAGATAGGGAGTCCATACTGGCCTCCATAGGCAAGCAAGGTAGAGGGCGAATACGTGGCATGCGCCGATCATGATGATCATAGCGTACCCGATTGGGATGGCGCCTATCGGGATCAGTATGGAGTATCAGAGCGGATAAGTATGTAGAAATGGCGAAGGCGCTTTATGTCCAATACGGCTGTTTCCCGATAGACAGTCATCCGCCTCCCAGGTTACACTCATGGGAGACCTCGAACGTATGTGAAAAGGCAATAGTTCATGAACCCTGCGGCGAACGCGACACCGATTCCCCTATGGGCAAGCTGGAACTTCGAGCCGCTTACCCTGGTTATCGTTCTTGGTGTCCTGGGAGCCTATCTCTATGCGCTTGGCCCATTGCGCCGACGATTGGGAGGATTGGGAGCTGACGCGCCTGTGCATAGCTGGCAGCCGCCGCTCTTTTTCGGTGTGATGGCGTTGCTGGCGCTTGGCCTCTTCTCGCCGCTCGAAACGTTGGGCATGACCTATTCGCTGACCATGCACATGATGCAGCATTTGCTTTTCTCTGTGGTGTGTCCGCCGCTGCTACTGCTGGCCACGCCTGGCTGGATGCTCACCTCGCTTGTGCGGGGCGAGACCGCGCGGCATGTGACACGTCGGCTGACGCATCCGGTTGTCGCGTTTGGGCTGTATAACGCCAATATGTGGCTCTGGCACATTCCGGCGGTGTTCGACGCCACGCCACCGCAACCGGTTGTCGAGGCGACCTGGATCATCGAGAATCTGGCGGTGGGAGGCGTTCTGCTGCTAGGCGCGCTGATGTTCGCGCCCAGATTGGGAATGCTGTTCACAGGGCGCAAAGATAGGAGATTGCAGGACGGCGCCTCAGGCTGGCCGCAGACGCTCTTCTTGCTGGCTGGGATTATTGTAGTAATTGGGCTGGCTGCCTGGGGCGCGCTGGATGTGACTGCGCTGACCCCGCTGGCGACCCTGGCGCGCACGCACAATCCGTTGCATGTCCTGATGAATCTGCTCTTCATCGGTACGGCGCTGCTCTATTGGGCGCCGATCCTTAGCCCGGCCAACGAGGTGGCCAAGCGCATCTCACCGCTTTTTGGTATGCTGTATATGTTCATCAGCACGCAGCCCATGATGGCGCTGGGCGCCATTCTCACCTTCGCGGCGCAGCCTCTCTATCATACCTATGACAACGCGCCGCTGCTGTGGGGCTTCACCCGACTGGGCGACCAACAACTGGCCGGGCTGACCATGTGGCTGGTGATGGACATCCCGCTGATCATTGTGCTGAGTGCGTTGTTCTTCCGCTGGGTCAGCGCGTTGGATCGCGCCGAACGATGGGCGGCGGGCGAGTATGTCGAAGAGGCGGCTGATGACATATTCGCTGAACAGCCAGCGGTTTATCCTGCCGAGCAAGAGTTGATCTGGGAGTAGTATTCATGCGCGCGGAGAGGCCAACGACCGGACATACCTATCCTCAAGCGCATCCTCAAACATGCTGGCTGCCATCCATCTCTGGGGTCTGTCTTGCTGTCCTCTTTGTTGTGTTGCTACCCCTACTAACCCTGGCCTGTATGCTTTCCCCTGGCGACGCGCTGGCCGACGGTGGAGCGCCCAATCTGGTCTATGTGGCAGGCGCGGGGGCGAACGGACAAGACCTGGCCATCGTAGATATAGCAAAGCAGCGCGAGACGGGTTACATTACGCTTGGCGGCTCGCCCGCAGGCGTTGTGCTCAGCCTGGATAGCCGCTTCGCCTATGTGACAGAGCAGGCGGCTAATCAGCTTGACATCGTCACTGCGCAATCCAGGCAGGTCAGCGCGAGGATTCCGCTTGGCAAGGCGCCCACTGCTCTGGCGATTGATCCCAGCCAGAGCAGCCTCTATATAGTGGAGAGCGGCTCAAATGCGCTTGCCATCGTGGATACGAATGCGCGGCGTGTGGCGAAGACGATTCCAGTGGGCGGCCACCCGACGGGCGTCGCGGTGGCCGCCGCCAATAGCGGCATTCAGAATACCTCCGATGAGGAGGTCTATGTCGCCAACAGTGGAAGCAAAAGCGTCTCAGTGATCGGCGTCAACGAGCGGCGTGTTCTCGCAACCATCCCCACACCTGCCGAGCCGCTAGCTGTCACGATTCCCGCGACGGGTGGCATTGCCTATGTGACGACTGATGTCGGCTCAGTGCTGGCAATCAGCCTGAGCGCGCATCGCCTGCTGGGAACGATCTGGCAGACGCCCGGCGACCGGTTAGGTGTGATGGATTACGACGCCGCGACCGGGCAAGTCTATGTTCCTGACGAGACGACGGGGCAGGTGGCTTTGCTGACGCCGGTAGCCGACCCTGGCCAGGGTGTCTTCGCGCCGCCCACCGAACCGGCGCGTTTGCTGCCTTTCAGTGGCGAGCCAGCGGCGGTTGCTATCACGTTTGAGGGATCATATGGCTTCGTGGCCGAGCGTGGCGTGGGCCAGGTGGCGATCTTCGATGCAACCACGCATCATGTGTTGGGGGTGGTCGCAGTTGGCGGCGCGCCCTCGGCGCTGGTGACGGGCGCCTATCCCCCGCTGTTGAGCAGCCAGACGACGGCGCTGGTGGATGTGGTGGTCATTGGGGTGATTGTGCTGATCATGATCGCGTCTATTTTCTCGCTGGTGAGGGCCGCCGCACAACAGCGTCGCAAGGTGGAAGAGGCGCGCTCCAGACAGGCGCATGCAGTGTCGGATGCCGGGAAAGGCGCTCCATCGTGAACTCTATTCCCATACGATATGAGGCGAAGAAGCCAGGCGATCAGAAACGCCAGCAACGCTGTTGGCTGTGCGTCGCTATTGCCCTTGCGCTGTTTGCGATGGCGCTGGCAGGGTGCGCCTCTACCACCGGCGGCTCCTCGACTTCATCAAGCGCATACGGCGGCTCGCTCAATCATACGCATGACATCCTGGCGTTGCGAGGCGTCGCCAATACTGTTCTGCTGGCGACTCACTTTGGCCTCTATCGCACGACGAACGCCGGGCAGACATGGACTGAGGTCGCGGGTGGCGTAGACCAGCCAATTGACGGCTTGATGCTCTATAAACTGGCGCAGAGTCTGGTCAAACCGCAACGGGTTTATGTGCTGGCGATCCCCCGTAGCGCCTCGGCTCCTGCTACGCCGGGCCTCTATCTCAGCGATGACGCGGGCGCGCACTGGCGACTGGCTGCGCCGCTGACAGACTTCCCCAATAGCGCGGTCTTCTCCTTTGGCGTCGGCGCGGGCGGGCCGGGTGAGGTCTTCGCGATTGATTCGACGCAGGGCACGCATGGTTTGTATATTTCGCAAGATGCGGGCGCACACTGGCAGGTCGCGCCAACGCTACCCACCAGCCTCCCTAGCGGCATCCTCGATGATCCGGCGCACCCCGGCCACTTGCTCTTATGGAGCCGCTCGACCGGCCTCTATGAAAGCCAGAACAACGGGCAAAGCTGGTCGCCTGCGCCTGGCGTTCAGGGGGCCGTTTACACTGTTTCGCGCGCCGGGCAGACCATCTATGCGCCAGGCGACCAGGGGCTGTTCGTCTCGAACGACGATGGCGCGACCTTCAAGCTGGTGGATCAGCTCGATACATTTACGGCGGTCATCGCCAGTGACCAATCTCCGCAAAACGCCTATGCGCTGGGGGGAACAACCATCTACACGACTACCAACGGCGGCCACAGTTGGGCGCCTGCCGCCGCGACCAGCCAGCACCCCGGCGCGCTCACCGTTGACCCGTCGAGTGCCGCCATTGTCTATGTCGCCTTCTCGTATCCGCTGGGCGTCGCGATGACAACAAACGCCGGTAAGCAATGGCGCGATGTGTTGCCAACGTAGGGAGTAGGGGCGGCCTGATAGGCGCTTGCGTCCACGCCACACGCGCCGCCATCCCTGGCGGCGCTACAGCAGAACGCCCTCGTTGGTGAGTCAGATGCGCGCATCGCCAGCGATCCTGGTTTGCATGAGGTGAGGCTGCGTAGGCGGTCTTTGTGGCTGCAAGCCCCGAGGCGCGTTCACGCGCCCGCCCCTCCGCGCGCCGCGCGTAGCCCACGCCAGAGCGCGCTGACAGCCAGCGCCACACCCGCCAGCATCATGATGATGACGATTGGCTGGCCAAACGACGACGCCACCTCAGGCGCCTCGGTAGCGATCACCACACTGAGCGCCACCGTCGTCAGCAGCCCGAAGATCAGCGCCAGCGTGACGACTGCGCCAGGAATTAGCGTGTAGCGCAACAGGCGTTCGCTTACCTCACTATGCGCCACAGCATAGGACATGGCGGCAATGCCCCCGACGAATGTCAGCAGGAAGAGCAGCAGCAACGCCATTTGTAGCGCGAAGGCTAGCGGCGTCAGTTGGCCGTTCTGTGTGTGTGGCACGGTCGTAGTGGAGTATTGGACAGTGAGCAGGGCAAACACGACGAAGATGACCACCAGCGCGACTGGCGCCAGCAGCGCAAAGATCACCCTCGGCTGGCGTCTGCGCAACGTCTGGGCTATCACGCTCCACAGGATGGGCAGGCCACCGGCCAGAAACGCCAGTGTCGCCACGAGACCTGCGAGATCCATCGTGTCATATGCCAAGAGCAAAGTGGGATGCGCCGCCGTCGCGCGTTCCCACTCGGGTAGTGGATCGCGCACGAAAGTCATTGCCGCCCAGGCGAGCGCATAGAGCATATAGCCACAAAAGATCACGATGTCGCTGGTGCGAAGACGATGGGCCATTGAAAGGAGCCTCCCTGGCAAGAGTTCGCGGTGAAAGTGGGCGTCGAGCGCGCCCAGGGCAAGATCAATAAGCGTCCAGCCAGTCACATGGCTTGCACGCAAGACCAGCGTCACCTCTTCGGCGTAGCGGGCGCGCCAGGCTGCGGGATAGAGCCGCAACGCGCCGCGCGCCAGCCGCAGCGCCAACCCGTCCGGCTTGTCTGGTTGCGCCTGCTGGGATGCGCTCTGTGAGGCGTTCGAGATGTTGTTCATAAATGCTGTCCTTATGTGTCAGTTCAGGCCAACGCCTGGCGCGCGTCGCCCGTCGCGACGATCTGGCGGAGCGTGGCCAATCGCTGGCGCAGCACGATGGCGCCCTCGGCGGTCAGTCGGTAGGGGTGTCGCCGATCCTCGGCGGGCAGCGCGGTAATCCAGCCTTTGCGTTCCAGCCGCAGCAACGCGCCATACAGCGTGCCAGCCTCGAAGGTCACGCCGCTGAACTGGGCGATGTCTTCCATCATGGCGTACCCATGCTTCTCGCCGCCCGCCAGGCTCAACAGGATAAGCAAGGCGACATCGGTGAAGCGCCCCAGGTCATTGAACTCGGATGGCATACACCTTTTCCTTTGCTCAGTAGTCACACGATATATTGTAATACTTACTAAGTATAGCTATATAGTAACATGCGTATGTCGCCAATGTCAACCCTTCGTCGGACAAAAAGTCCAATGACATGCTAAATACCATGGTATATTATAAAATACTATGGTATACTATTTGCGCACGCCCTTTTCGCCTGCCGCATGGCGCAGGGTATGCAGGGCTACATTTGCGACATTTGCTGCAAGCACATAGACGTCGTAGGATCGTGGGATGATGATTGGGGAGAGGATGGCGCAGGATGGGGGCATGCGGACGAAGAAACCCTACGGCGCGGGCGACCCTTGCAGTGGGTGGTGGGCGCTATGCTGAGGAAGCCGCCAACACGCAGACTGCTGTGATGGAGCTGCGGCAGCGCCGACGACACACAGTCGGCGTGCCCCAAGCCGCATACGCCGCAGAGGCCGACGAAGATAATCTTGCCGCGCTCCGCGCCCTGGCGGAGACTCTGACTGCCCGTCGTCTCCGGCATGGCTATACCGTGAAGGCGCTGGCCAGCCTCTTTGGTGTAAGTAGGGCGACCATCACACGCGCACTGAAAATCGCCGGATCGGCGCCCGCTTCAGGGATGACAACGCGCGTGGCCGCACGGCTGCGCATGCGCCTCCTGGTCTGGCTGAATGCGCTCGAGACGCTGGAAGAGCGTGGCGCCCCAGAAGCAGCGACGCAGGCGCGCCCGCCCACGCCATCGTCAGCGCAGCCAATCATGCGAAAGCCAGCGCCGAGAGGGGGCACGGCTGCCCGACTTCACAAGCTGGCGTCCTATCGCGTGCTCATCCTTGAGAACGACTCTGATATTATTGACATCTACCGGCTGGCGCTGGCCGAGGCGACGCATGAGCCGAGCTACGCCGCGCGCTATGAGGCACGGGTGGTCTCTACGCTCGATGAATGCCTGGGGGCGCTCGAAGCCGCCCAACGTGAACATGCCCCCTTTGACGCGCTGATCATGGATCTCAGCGTACGCGATCTCCAGAGCCATGCCGCGCGCCAGAATGGCTCATCAACAGACGTGGCGCTCCTGCGCGAAGCGGGCGCACGGCGATTGCTCGATGGCTTGCTGGGCGCCGAGAGGCTTCTGCCGCGAGGACGGCTGGTGGTGAGCGGGATGGCGCCTTATCACCTGCGACAGGTCAGCGCCCCCCTGGCGCGTCTTGGCGCCGCGTATCTGCCCAAGCCGTTCGACATCGAAGACCTTCTGGTCGGACTCTATTCGCTGTGCGCGCCTGGCATGCGTCCGGCTGCCAGCCTCTCGTTCTTCCTCCCACCCGATTGCTCAAAATGAGTGATAGCCCACCTGGACAACGTATGGTAGAATAATGTCGCCTGACCGCCCTCTGGCGTGTGTTAACTCTAGCAGAGGGGAGCCGTCTGGACAAACAAAGAAGCCAAGGGCGTGTAGCCTCACGGTCTAACAGCGAATGTCTGGATGGATGGGAAGGTATGGGTGTGGCAAAGAAAAAACAGGAGACGGCGCGCCGCCCCAACGTGTGGCTCAGGCAGGCGCGCGAACAATGCGGCTGGACGCAAGAAGAGCTGGCCGAACGAGTTGGCGTCAGCGTGCTGACGGTTGGTCGCTGGGAGCGCGGGGAAGCTCACCCTGGCGTCTATTTTCGGCGGTTGCTCTGCGACACATTCCAGCAAAGCGCCGAAGCGTTGGGGTTGGCGGAGGCTCCTCAGCCTGTATCACAGTCAGCGCAAATCGCCACTTTGGGCAGTGATTTCCTTGTGTCTGGCAGTCGGGAGCCACTTTTCTTTGGGGCGCCTGTGGCGGCTGCGCCGGTCTGTGGTTTGATCGGGCGCGCTGACGATCTTCGACAAGTGAAACGACTGCTTGCGCAGGCGACCTTTCCCACCTCGCTTGCGCTGACCGGCTTGCCCGGCGTCGGCAAAACAACCCTGGCGACGGCGCTGGCGCACGACGCTGAGATACGCGCGCTTTTCCCCGACGGTGTGCTCTGGGCCGGTCTAGGGCCAACGCCAGACACGCTCAGCCTGCTTGGCGCGTGGGGGGCCGCATTGGGTATGAGCGCCGACACGCTGGCGCGCGCTACCACCATCGAGGCGTTGGGTCGCGCGATCCGTGCGACGATTGGCGCGCGTCGGCTGCTGTTGGTGATTGACGACGCCTGGCGGCTCGAAGACGCGCTGACGCTGGTGATTGGTGGCCCACACTGCGCGCACCTTGTCACGTCACGCTTTCCGGCGCTTGGCTGGCAGTTCGCTCCCTATGGCGCATACCAGGTGCGCGAACTCGACGAAGACGCTGGCGCTACGTTGCTGCGCACGCTTGCCCCAAACGCCATCACCTGCAATGACGCGGGCGAGGCCGAGGCACGTGAGCTGGCGCGGGCGGTGGGTGGCCTGCCGCTGGCGCTGACATTGATGGGCGCCTATCTGCATATCCAGGCGCAGAGCGGGCAGCCACGCCGCCTGAGCGCCGCGCTGGCCTCGCTCCGCCAGGCCGAGAAACGTCTCCGTCTGGCGCGCCCATATGCGCCAGTGGAAACGCCACCCGGCATGGCGGTTGGCGCCGCGCAATCGTTACAGGTGGCGCTCGCCATGAGCGCGGCGGCCCTCACTCCGGCGGCGCGGCGGGCGCTCTCTGCGCTGGCGTATCTGCCAGCCAAGCCAAACAGCTTTACCGAAGAGGCCGCATTGGCGCTCAGCGCGGCCACGCACGAGACGCTCGACGAATTGGTTGACGCCGGTCTGCTCGAAAGCGTCGGCGCGGGGCGATATACCCTCCACCAGACGGCGCATGACTACGCGCAGGTGGTTGGCGAGGATGAAACGTCCACCGATGTGGCGTCAGTCTCCGCCGCTGTTGCCAGGCGCGCGGCACTCTATTATGTGGCCTATACGGAGGCGCACGAACACGAGTATGCGTTGCTCGAACCGGAGGCCGACAACATCGCGTTGGCGATTCAGAGCGCGCGTCGGCAGGGAATGGCGCTTGCGGCAGCGCGCGGAGGCATTGCCTTCGCCGGGTATCTCGAAGCGCGCGGGCGCTATGCCGTTGCTGAGGATTCGCTAAATGCTGCGTTGCGCTCACTCACGAGCATTTCTGAGCAAGATGAGAACACAAGCGATTCGTTTGAGATAGCGATGCTGCATGCGCGGGCCGAACTGGGGTTAGCGCGCCTCGCCTTGCGCTATGGCCGCCACACCGCCGCCACCGCCGCCTGCCAGCGTGGTCTGGCGCATATCGAGCAGTTCGATCATCTTGAGTTGAGTGAAGAAGCGAATGATGAGCGCGCACGTCGGCGTGAATCGCTGATCAGCTCGTTCTATGTCTGCCAGGGCGAGGCGGCGATGAGCGCGGGCGACCATACACTCGCCGAGGAATCGTTGAAGCTGGCGCTGGCGCATGCTCACCGCGACGCCCGCCGCCTGGGCGAGATTTACCGCCTGCTGGGCGAGGTGTCCGATAGCATGGGGCGCTACCCTCAGGGCGACGCGCTCTATCGGCTGGGTCTGACCTGGGCGCATCGCGCGCATGATAGCGAAACGATCTGTATGCTCTTGCAAAACATGGGAGGCAAGGCTATCATGCGGGGCGAATATGCGGCTGGCGAGGCGTTGCTCCACGAGGGATTGGCGTTGGCGCGCGCACATGGGCTGCGCCAGCGGATGAGCGCGCTGCTCAATAACCTGGGAGCCTCGGCGATGAGTCAGGGGCGAATGGACGACGCGGAACGCCTCTTTCTCGAAAGCCTGGAACTTGCCCGCGCGATTGGCCACCCGACGCGAATGATCCTCGCGCTGGAAAACCTTACCGAACTGATGGGTGAACAGGCCGAGTTCGCCTGCGCCAGCGACTACGCGCGGGAATGTCTGCGCCTGGCGCGTGAGATAGACCAGCCGTTTTTGATAGGCGATAGTCTATGCGCTATGGGGGCGCTGCGACTCAAGCAGGCGCGCGCGGCATGGTACGACAACCCACAGGCGCTGCAGCGGCTGGCTCCATTGTTTGCCGAAGCACGCGCTTGCCTGGAGGAAGCGCGAGAGATCGGCGAGATCATCGGCGGCCATAAGCTCGCAGTGAACGCGACGTATAAATTGGCGCGTATCGCTGCCGCGCAGGGGAAGTTCGCGGAGGCGCAACGCTACGCCGCGATCTGCCGGTCGCACCTGAACGTAGAGAATCGCACGTACTCCCAGGAGATCGCCGATTGGCTGGCCGCACTCGACTCGGCGGCTCCCGCGCTGGGTTCGCCAGATGCGCCACAGTCAGGCGCTCCGCTGATCGGCTGCGCCGCCGATCTTGTTCTCTCGCGCCGTATACCAGCGACCTTCAGTGACGCCAATCCACTGGTATAACACCTGACAGAACGAGATGGACAGGAGGTTTTTATGAACGATACCACAGGTTCCGACCGGTCTCCCCTACTTATCAGGCCCGCGCTGAGCGACGACTGGCGGCGCATCTGGCCGTTTTATGCGCAGATTGTTTCCGCAGGCGAGACCTACGCCTATCCTGAACCGCCTGATAAAGAGGTTGCCCGCTCCCTCTGGATGGAAGAGCCGCCAGGGCAAACAGTCGTGGCGGTTGAAGATGATACTGTCCTTGGTTCGGCCAAGGTTGGCCCCAATCGTCCAGGGCGCGGCGCGCATGTAGCGACGGCAAGCTTTATGGTCGATCCTACTCAGCAGGGGAGAGGTATCGGACGCGCATTGGGTGAGTACGTCATCAACTGGGCGCGCGAGGCAGGCTACCACAGCATGCAGTTCAACGCGGTGGTAGAGACGAATACCGCAGCGGTACAACTCTGGCAGTCGCTCGGCTTCAAGATTCTTGCCACGGTTCCCGAGGCATTCAACCATCCGCGCTACGGCCTGGTTGGCCTGCATATCATGTACCAGCGCCTCTAGCCTTTGCCCACTCTCTGCTGATCGCCAGCTTTTCACGCACCTTCGGATTCGCCTTCAAGTTCGGCCAGCAATTGGCGATCCAGCGGCGAAAGGTCGGCGCGCGCCAGCAGATCGGGGCGGCGGTCGCGGGTGCGGCGAAGGGCCTCGCGGCGACGCCAGCGCGCGATGGCCGCGTGATTGCCGCTCAGTAGAATATCGGGCACGCGCCAGCCACGAAACTCCACAGGCCGCGTATACTGTGGGTATTCCAGCAGACCGGCCGTGTGCGATTCCTCCTCGGTTGACCCAGGCGCTAGCACACCTGGCAGCAGGCGCGCCACAGCGTCTACGATCACCAGCGCCGCCAGCTCGCCGCCCGTCAGCACAAAGTCGCCAATCGAGAGTTCATCGGTAGCCAGATGTTCACGCACACGCTCATCCACCCCTTCATAGTGACCGCAGAGCAGCGTCATACGTGGCTCACGCGCCAACTCGCGCGCGATGGCCTGCGTAAACACGCGCCCCTGCGGACTCATCAGGATGATTGGGCCACCCTGATAGACCGCCTCGACGGCTGCAAAGAGCGGCTCGGGCTTCATCACCATCCCCGCGCCACCGCCATAGGGATAATCGTCAACGATATGATGGCGGTCGGTCGTCGCATCGCGCGGATTGTGCAGCGCGATCTCCACCTGGCCGCGTTCCCGCGCGCGGGCAATGATGCTTGCATCGAGCGGGCCACGCATCATCTCCGGGAAGAGCGTAAAAATATCAAAGCGCATCGGGTAGTTCTCTTCTCGACAAGGGAGACCTCTCTCCATCCCTCTACATATTTTTGTATATGCTCTCATGCACATTTTCGCACAGAATGGGGGCTTGACGCGCCCATGCGCCAGCGCGTAGAGTAGTGAAGGATCGCACACAAGCCAAATGCAACAGGCCCAACCAATCTAGAGCCAAAGACGTCTCACCTTTCCGTATTCGCATCTGTCCTGTCGTTCTTGTCGTTGCGTATTTCTGTTTTTTAAGAGAGAAAACACACGCTGAGAGGAGCCGTACTATGCAGCCCATGCAACCGCCGTGGTTCTCGAAGGAAGGGCGCCAGGCCGGGCCATCAACCGCCGAACCAAATACGTCACCGCAATCGCCCTATGGCGCTGGCGGATATAGTGGGCCACTTGGAGCGCCATCCGGCGCGCTCGGCCCATCTGGCGTCCATCCAGGCGCCTACCCAGGGCAGGCTGACCCCATTGCCGAGCAAGCGGGGTTTGACGAACTAGCTAATCGCGCAGTTCCGTTATTGCAGCGGATCGCCGATGTCGAGCGGGCGCTCACCACGCAGGAGTGGTGGCTGCTGGGCAAGTCGCTCAACGAGGCGCATCTGCTTGCGGAGATTTCCAGTCTGCTGGCAGTGGCGCGCGGCGAACTCGAGGGGTTTCTGGTGGACTACTGCCATCGCCGACAGGCGCTTCCTGAGGTCAACGAACCATCCGCAGAGGCCACTGACGAAATACTTGAGCACATGAGCAATCCGCGCTGGCTTGGCGCGCAACGCGAGCAGGCGATCACCCTCCTGCGCATGGCAGCCGGGGCGCTTCCTGCCATGACACAATATGCGCGTACCCTGCGCACGCACGCTGAGCGGCTGGGTATCGCACAGGTTGCGCTCGATCCCCTAAGTATCACAATGGATCGCCTGAATGACGCGCTGGAGATCCTTCAGCAGCCGCCAGGGTAAGTCTTCCTACCCCGCTGAACGCGCCAGCGTGGCGGCAATCTCGTCGGCGATCTGCTGGAGCGCATCGTGTAGCTCAGGTGGCTGGCGAACGATGAAGGGCAACCCCAAGCCAACCAGAAAGCGCGCCGCGTGATCGAGGTCGTTCTCATACGCGCGGAGTATTACGCCATCGGTCGCTTCTTCCAGGCTGGCGAAGGCAGTTGGCGCACGCTGATAAACGGTGGTCAGCGGCGCCTTGATCAGTGCCTCGATGCGCCAGGCATCGGGCCAGGCGGCGAAGGCTTGAATCGCGTAGGCGAGGCAGTCGAAGCCGACCGGGCGTGTGAAGCTGGCGTCGTCTTCTTTGGCGCTGTGGATGCGATCCAGTCGGAAGGTGCGGATGGCCTGGCGCAGATGACAATACCCCACAGCATACCAGCGGCCATCGTGATAGACCAGACCATAGCAATCGAAGCCGCGCACCGTCTCAGCTCCATCGCTAGCAATATAGCGCAGGATGAGTCGCTGCCCCTGGCGGGCCGCCGCGCTGAGCGCCAGCACCAGCCGCGCAGGCGCTTTTGGCGTATACTCCGGTGGCATGGCCTCCGGCATGACCAGCGTTGCGGGGTCGAGCGCAACCGCCGCCTGCACCGCCTGGGCGCGTTCACGTAGCCCCACCGGCAGCACGCGCTCAATCTTCGCCAGCGCGCTTTCCACGGCAGGCGCTGCGTCGGCCAGGCCAAAGAACCCCAGGCGCCGCGTCGTCAGCAGGCCCAGCGTCAGCGCCAGCGCCTCTTCATCTGTCAGCATCAATGGTGGCAGTTTGTAGCCAGGCCGCAGGCGATAGCCGCCGTAGCGCCCACGCCGCGCTTCCACCGGAATCCCCATATCTTGCAGCAGCAGCATATAGCGCCGCACGCTGCGCGTCTCCACCTGCAACCGATCCGCAAGCTCCGCCGCAGAAACTCGAGAGCGCGACTGCAACACATCGAGCAGCGTCAACAGTCGCCCGGCTGGCGAGTAGGTCATATGCGTTTCTCCTGCCAGATTGGATCACATTGCGTCATGTTGCTTCAGATTGTGGACTGTATTTAACCACATTCGCGGGTACACTGAAAGAGATGATGCGAAGACCTTGAAGACCTGTGGGAGGGTTATCGCTATGTCTCCATCCTATCGAGTAAGCCACGAATACGTAGTGGAGTTTCCCTATCCACTGGCTGCCCTGGCGGGCGAGGTGGTGACACTCACCGATCAAATCAGCCAATGGGAAGGGCATACGGAGTGGGTCTGGATATGGCGCCGCGATGCGCGTGGCAAAGAAGGCTATACCCCGCTGGCCTATCTGGATGGCGAAGGGAGCCAGCGCAGCTTGCGTGTGGACTATTCCGCCCGCGAACTGAGCGTGCGCGAGGGACAGCGCGTGCAGGCGCTGACCACCGAGAGCGGCTGGGCATGGTGTCGCGCAGATGATGGCCAGGAGGGATGGGTACCCCTCAGTTCTTTGGAGATGAATGGATGACGATGAAAACGATGACACGCACGGCTGAACCACAAACAACAGAGGAAGCGGTTGCACAGCCGGAACAACTGACGCAGCGACAGGCAGAGCAGCTTGCCGCGCGACGGCTAACCAACTGGGGACAAACCCTAGCCACACGCACATCCGATCCCATAGCCGCCACCGCGTTGATCGAGCGCGTCGGTATTGCGACGCTCTATCCCACCTCACCCGAACTGCCCAACCTGCTGCACGCCTACACTGGCGACCCTACCACGCAGCCGACCTCCGACTGGGAAAGCGTATCGGGTGACATCTATACCTGGCGCTGGATATTGGGGCGACGTCAGGCGGCGTTTTATACGTCGCTGATTCGCAAGCGCCCCACGCTGGTCAGCTGGACGCTCTTGCCTGCCGTGCTGCGGCTCTGGGGTGAGCTACGCGCGCTGGATGAAGCATATGACGCAGGCGCGTTCTCGAAAGGCGCGTATCAGGTGGCGCAGGCGCTGGCCGACGCGCCAGAGGCGACGCTAACCACCGGCGAACTGCGTGCGGCGGCTGGTTTTCCCACCGGCCAGCGCACAGCCTATCTCAAAGCGGTGGAGGAGCTTGACGCCAAACTGTTGCTGGCGAAGGTCTTCTCCGAGGATGACCAGGAGATGCGCCATGCGCTGGTGGCCGTGCGCTACCCCGATCATGTGGCTGCGGCGGATCGCCTGACGCGCGCCGAGGCGCTCGAGGCGCTGTTACGGGCGTATCTACCTGCTGCGGTCTACGCGCAGCCGATCCCGCTCGCGCGCCACCTGCATCTGCCCGAAGCCGAGCTACGCGCCGGACTGGAGCGGCTGGCCGAGCAGGGACAGGCGCGGCGCATAGCGATTCCAGGCCAGAAGGGCGTCTGCTACCTCTGACAGGCCAACGACGAATAAAGTGAACCGCTCTTGAAGAGCGAGACGTCTGCCTGTCATGGCAGGCGCTATTCTTCCCTTCCCACTGATGGGAGGAGGTAGGTATGCTAAAGCGTGTGCGATCCGTCATCTATGCCGTGGATGACATCGAGCGGGCGAAAGCCTGGTATAGCGAAGTGTTGGGGTTCGCGCCCTATTTTGATGATCCTCACTATGTTGGCTTCTCGGTGAATGGCTTTGAGCTTGGGCTTGACCCCGACGCGCCAAAGGGACAGGAGCAGTCCGTCGCCTACTGGGAAGTTGACGACATCGAGGCGGCGATGGCGCGGCTGGTTGCGCTCGGTGCGCAGGAGCGCACGCCGATCATTGACGTGGGGGGCGGCACACGGCTGGCCAGCGTCACCGATCCTTTTGGCAATGCGCTTGGCGTCATTCAGGAGGGACAGGAGAGCGGAGCCGAAGGGTAAACTTGCCCCAATCGAAAATATGGATCGATCTGCCCTTGCAGTTCGCTTCGCCATATGCTATACTTCGCTGTGGAAAGACAAGCGCAGATACTTCTCAAAGAGGGTCGGCGCCATGCTTCCACAGCAGGCTGTCTTTCGGGGTGTAGCGCAGGTGGCTAGCGCGCAGCGTTCGGGACGCTGAGGTCGGAGGTTCAAGTCCTCTCACCCCGACCAAGATTGCTCTGTAGACCAATGAATCCTCACTGGCGAGGCGTTCATCGGGCTAGAGGGCATGTTCGCGGTACGCGCAAGTTACACCAGGTGTATCGAGCAAGCCACACACACCAGATGGTCAGCGGCGCGTGAAGGATCAGCCTCACAGCCACGCAAGATGCGTGCGCACTGATTGTTTGTTTGTCGTTTCCCGTTCGCGATGGACGCTGACGTTCTCGTGCGCCATCTTCGTCCACCTCGCCAGGGTACCATGATCAAGGGAGCAGGTTATGTCAGCGATGGTCGTCAGCGGATCGCCCCATGCGATGCGTGTAGCGCCCAAACACGCCATGACATCCACACCCAGCCGGTCAGCAAGGCCGTCAGGTGTGGCGCCGCTGCCTGACCTTTTGTGGTATCCATCCTGGTCTCTACAGTTTTTGTTGGATTGTCTTCCGCGATGGTATTCCTATCGCCGAATGTTTGGGCGAGGTTGCGAACGCTTTTGCGGTCGGTATAGACGGCAGAGAGCGTGAACGCGCCGAACCGGAGTTCCTCACCCCTGTGATGACCACCCGGATCGCGCGCCTTCCCTTTCATCTGCCCTCCACCGTCCGATTCCAGGCCAGACGACGCGGTATGAGCAAGAAAGGGGGTTGCCGATGCCGGTACTGGTGCTCAATGCGTCACTTCAGCCGCTCTCAGTTATCCCGGAGCGCCGTCTCGTCGTGCTGCTCTCCAAGCAGAAGGTCGCCTTTGTAGACGAGAACGTGCGCCGCGTGATCGAAGAGGGAATCCAGACTCGTCGTATCTCGGCGGATGAGCCGGTGATCGTGCAGTTGCTTGCCAATGTACGCGTTCCCCGTATGGCGCTGCGCCCGACGCGCGCCAACATCCTCCTGCGCGACGAAGAGACCTGCCAGTATTGCGGGAAGCATATGCGCGAGCTAAC
Source organism: Pseudomonadota bacterium (assembly GCA_021324535.1). Taxonomy (GTDB): domain Bacteria; phylum Chloroflexota; class Ktedonobacteria; order Ktedonobacterales; family JADMIN01; genus JAJPIU01. Next base: position 43,690 of record JAJPIU010000203.1, on the reverse strand, counting down.
GCTCGACCATGTGATTCCGCGTTCGCGTGGCGGGCAAAGCACCTGGGAGAACCTCGTCGCGTGCTGCCGCGCCTGCAATGGCCGCAAGGGAAACCGCTTGCTCAAAGAGGTGGGGATGACCCTGCTCAAGCAGCCGCGTCCGCTCCAGAACGAGTACGCTGGCTTCTTCCTGCTGCGCTACCCGCGTCTGCGCGAGGCGTATGAGCAGTTCCTGAACTCGGCCCATTCGCCATCATCCCAAATGATCTCGCTGGCCGTCGCGAGGTAAGCCTAACTCCCCATCCCCTTCCCATCAATGGGATGGGGGCATAGCAGGTGGGCGACTGAAGCCACGCCCAAGGGCTTACAACCACGGAGCTTGCCTGCGCGGGCTGCCCCATGCCGAACAGCAACCCTGTTTGGCATGGGACGAGCTACATCAGGTGGCATGGGATCGAGTGGCGCCGCCCCTGGCGGCGAGTGTGGTCGCCTGGATGTTGCGCCTTGACGGGTGCGCGATTCCTACTTCCCAAAAGTTTAGATCTCGCTGACGCCCGAAACAGCTACCGCCTCTGTGAAGCGCGCATCGCCCGATTCGAGTGTTAGCGGCCCCAGCGTTGGGCGACTGACCACCAGCGGCGCCGCCATCGCCCATACGCGCCAGTGTGCAGCCTGCCCGGCAGCGACCGCCGCTGGCAGCGTGATCGCGCTATAGACATCGATCCCCTTGGCCCACCCCAGTGCGCCGCAGAAGCCTGTTTGCGGCGCGCCCAACGCATGTCCGTTGGCGTCGAACGGCTGCACAAAGAAGTCATAGTTCGCTACCACGGGCGCCTGCCCATCCGGCGACGCGCCGAACCAATAGGCTGCCCGCGCATCTACCCCTGTTTCCGGCTGCTGGCCGTTCTCAGTCAGCGCAGGCGTTCCTGACCAGTGAACGATCATTGTCGTATGCGCTCTCTCCATCGTCTGTACAGCATAACCGAGCGGGAAAAGATCGTGGAAGGGCGGTTGCTTCTCAGTGTAGGTAATCGCCTGTTCATCCCTTAGCTTGCCTCCCGGCTCCAGCAGGTAGATCGGCAGTGACGCGCCATCGCTCAGTCTGACACTGCGCACGAGCCGCTCGTCCGCCAGCATGGGCGCCAGGGTAGACGCCGCCGATGGAGATATGATCAGCGTGACGACCGGCTGGCTGTCCGCCGTCACGAGGCAGTTTGCGCCGTTGTAGACGGAGGTCTGCGGCGCCTCGGTCGCCGCGAGATAGCCCAACGACTCTTGCAAGAGTGGGGTGGCCGCCAGATATGCCTGCGCGTGGTATTGGCGCGCCGTCGCGTCGAGCGCCTGGATGGCAAGCCGCTGGTCGCCAAGCGACATCCCATAGCTCGTGGCGGCGACCGCGCCATTTTGCACGGCGTTGATCTGCGCCAGCGTGACGATCCCCTGCCCGCCCGCCAACGTGATGACCACAACCGCAAGCGTCGCCCGCATGCGCCGTGTCGCGTTTGATAGCCCCAGCCGCTCCATGCGCCGTGCGGTGCTATGCTGTGTCGCCAGCCAGCCAATCAGCCGCTCGATGGAGCGTACCAGGAAGAGGCCGATGATGATATACGTCGCCGGAAGGACGACCAGCAAATAGTGGGGATGCACTGTTGAGGAGTGGCGCAGCATCACCAGCAGAGGCAAGTCTTGCCAGGCCGCCAGCAACGCCAGCGCCAGCCAGCGCGGCTCGGCCAGCGTCAGATAATAGACCGCTTGCCAGCGGATGGCGCGTTCGCTCTGCTTATTCGGTGTATGTGGTGGCGAGCGGGGCGCCGCGTCGGTAGGAACATCGGGGCGGTCAGCAGGAGCAGCCGCCGCGCCAAAGCGAAGCGTGCGATAGACCGGCCACACAAGGGTAAACGCCAGCCACACCTGCGCAGTGGCGAAGATCACAAGCATCAGCCAGCCAAGCCAGCTCATCCAGGCGACGGTGATGGAATGCGCGGCGGCGGAGCCTGTGGCGAATGAGCTGACCGGCAGCGTGAGATCGAGCAGGAAGAATTCGGCGGACTCGTCAACGACTGCCTGGCGTCCGGTATAGCCAAGCGCGGCCTGCGCGTCGCTGATATGTGTGGCGGCCTCCCAGAGCAGCGTGGGCGCGAACAGCACGAGCAACGCCAGCATGGGAAATATGAGATCGCGTGGACGCAGCCGTTTTCGTTCCAGGTAGGCTCCAATCAGCGTCAGCGCGATCAGCGGGGCGGCGGTGGGGTGCAACTGAACGGCGATTCCCCAGAGCAGGGCATTCCAGCCAAGCCAGCCCCTGCGATGATGAAAGACACCAGCCAACAGCGTCCAGAAAAAGAGGATCACGACCGGCGCCAACAGATTTTGCTGCCAGATAAAACGAGAGTAGCTGACAGGGCCGGAGCTAACGGCATAGAGCAACGCCGCCGTGAAGGCGACGCGACGCCCAAAGTAGCTATCGGCCAAGCCATACAGCAGCGCGACGGCAAGGAGATTGGCGAGGGCCGTGGCAAACGTCGCAACATAAGGATCGCTCAGTGCGAAGGGTAACAGCGCATAGACCGAGGCAGGCGGGTTGAGCGCGCCAATCGAGGAACGAATACCGGTCGCCAGCAGCGTATGACGTGTCAGGGCCGACCGCGCAAGCGCCAGAAGTTCGGCCTGATCGCCAAGAAACGAGGTGGTATCGAGCCAGAACAGGCGCATGAGCGCGCCAAGCGCCACAACCAGCGCGAAGTCCCAGCGTGTCACCCAGGGTGGCAGGCGCCGCCAGAGTCTCATTGGCGTCTGTATGAGGTAGCCGCGCCTATCCGGCGGCGGAGATAGATCGACGCCTGAAGATGGCGTTGCTGGCGGTTTCGCACGCCAGTTGTGGCGCCTGGCGCGCCGCCGATCTGGTTCGCCGGTTGGCATCGTCTCCACACTCAATGCGACAGATTCTCCCTCTGATCTCCTGATTCATCGGCTTTTCAACCATCTTAACCTCACCTGATTATAACGTGATTATAACGTGGCGGTGCGAAGAGCAGGAAAGAACGTTGGATAGCAAAAAACAGGCGCATGCGTTGATGTACGCATGCGCCCACAACAGCGCAGTTGCATTTGTCGCGTCCTTTGCGCGCTTGGGATGTGAAGTTCGTCAGGCTTGCTCAAGGCGCTGGCGGACAACACAAACACGCCATATCTCTGCCCCAACCGGAGTTTCACACATACATAGTAGTGGAAAACGCACAACAGCTGGCGCATCTCCGAGAGGTCGTCGTTCCCTCAGTTATTGCGCCAGCATTTGATAGTTGTCTGACTGGGAGGAAAGTGAAGGCGTGTTTTTTCGCCTTTCGCGCTCTACTGCTTCTCCTGCCTTTGGCAGAAAACGCAGCGAAGGTTGTCCTGGTCTGTTTGGTATGGTTAGCTCACTGCGATGCCGTCGCGCAGCTTCCACGCCTGCTTGAGCAGTTCCAGAGCGCGTTTGCTCTGGCCACGCCGCTCGAGGAAGGACGAGAACTGTGCATAGGCGTCGCTCAGCCGCTGCGACGCCTGTTCAGCGCTGAGCAACTGGATAGCCTGATCGAAGCTGCGCTCGGCTTCGCCATACTCTTTGCGCGCTTCCTGTGTCTGCGCCAGCACAAGCAAGGACTCTGCCTTTTGGACAGGATCGCCAATGGTGTCGGCGCGGCTCAGGGCATCGTTGATGGCCCGAATCGCATCCTCAATCTTGCCATGTCCAATCGAGATCGAAGCCAGGCCGCGTTGCGCCTCGATAGCGCCGCGCACGTCCTGTTGCTCCTCGGCAAGCTGAAGCGCGGAGCGCAGGTAGTTCAACGCTTCCGCAGTCTTGCCTTCTTCCGCATACGCGCGCCCTCTCAGATTGTAGATGCGACCTGAGAGTTTGAGCGTGGCAGCCTCCTCGTAGGCGGCAATGCTGCGCTGGCCATAGAACCGCGCGTGAGCGGTATCATTCTGGCTGGCGGCGGTCTCGCTCAGGACACGATACTTCTCGGCAAGCCGCTCAGGATGCGTCGCCTCCTCGGCGCTCTCGGTCGCCTTGACCAGGTAGTTCATCGCTGAGCCGGTATCGCCCAATGCCCAGTAGACTGAACCAATATTGAACAGAACGTTCAGGGCAAAAATGGGGTCTTTGATCAACCCCTGCTCGATGGCGTCCTGGCAGGAGCGCCATTGGTCGAGCGCAGCCTGATATTTGCGCATGACAAAGAGCGCGTTGCCGAGCGCATTACGCAGATGCTCACGCAGTTCCACATCGCCCACGCGCTCCGCCAGGACAAGCCCTTCCTGCGCCTCACGTCGTGCGTCGTCCCCTTGCTCGATCTCAGTGTAGCAAATGGCAAGCCGCCAGCGGAGCAACACCTGATCGTGTAACGCAAGCGTCCGGTTCGTCAGACTGGTGAGAAGCGCAATGGCGTCAGAGAAGCGGCGGGTGTAGATCATCAGCATGGCTTCCCTCAGCTTGCCCTCTACATCCTCACGCGCGCGATCCCCGTAGCCATACCCTTCACGACCACTCCGCTCGACAAAGCCAAATGAGCTTGATTCTCGATCCTGCATAAGCTCAGCAAGAGGAACTTCCAAACGCTCGGCCAGGCGCTCGAGGGCGCCAAGCGAGGGGCGAATCTGTCCTCTTTCTACTGCTGAGATGTAGGACACTGAGAATTGTTTTTGCGCGACTTCAGATTGAGTCATGTTGCGTCTCAATCGCGCCTGACGCAACCGCATGCCAAGACGCTGAGCTGGCGTCATCTGTTCGGAAATTGCATTGCGGATCTCAGTTGTTTGAGGCGCCTCAGACGCAGTGTCCACATTTGCTGCTTCTGCGCCTGCTTGCTCTCTGGTTTCGGTGGAGGCCTTCTCCCCACCGTCAGCGACTCTATTCGTCACTTTTGCCCTCCCAATAGAAAGTTGTCGACTTTCACGTTTCAACTAATTAAGGAACACATTCCATTGAAATAGCATGCGCGACGACTAACCCCTCCCACCGGGGAGGGGTTATCGCATGCGTCTTTCTCACCGTTGTTGCGCCAAACTGAACACTGGTGAGATGCAATGGATGTTCCTATTCTTTAGACAACCTTCAAACGACTATTCTATTGTAGATGATACTTTACCAATCGTCAAGAGGCGAGTTCTAATTATTCATGATTATCATGAAACCGGCATTCTCTTGATGTCTTACCACTTGACAGGGGTACCAATAGCCAATAGCTGCCACAATCACCTTCAATCACATCACAGGTTACTGCTTCTATGATGACCACCTGCTACCTGCGCTCCTCTAAGAAATGGTATAGCAGCCTTGTGCTTTTTGCGTAAGTGTTCCCCTTACGCAAAGGTAAAGCGCGTGGGAGGAAACTCTCTGCTGACGCCTACTGCCCTATGCGACCAAGAACAGAGTGAACTTCAACAATTTTTGCATATCTGGCGTATTTTGCATGTGCTACACTTGTCCAATTCTTCCGAACAAGCGCATTTGGGGCGGGCGCCGTACATTTTAATGCACAGATCATAGCTCATGCGCAGATAAAAATGTGCTTCCGCTGCGCTTTCTTTAGTTTGTTTCTCCTAAAATGTCGTTACGCTAGCCCGCATGTTTGAATCCTGCTGCCCTCATCGTCAGGGATTCACCTTGTCGAAGCACGCCCGCATCCACGACACGCGCAAGCAGAAGGATGCTATCGCCCGCCGATGTTTCACTCTCTACCTCACATGCTACCCAGGCAAGGGTTTCTGGAAGAATCGGAGACCCGTCCGGCGTAGCGCCAAAGGCGACACCTTCCAGCTTATCGGGATGCTTGACCAATGACTTTCCCAACTGTCCGGCAAGCTGGCGCTGCTCTTCTCCAAACACATTGATGACAAAGCGTTTCGTCCGGCGAATAATGGGCAACGAGGCTGATGTACGCTCGATGGAAAGCGCCACGAGTGGCGGATCAAAACTGACTTGACTCAGCCAGTTTGCTGTAAACGCATTTTTCTCTGCTTCATCTCCACTGGAAATCGCATATAATCCATAAGTGAAGAGACGGAGCGCCTCTTTCTTTGCCTGTTCGTTCATTGCCGCTTCCTTCCCTTTCTCTGATGCGATAAGTGACAAGCCATGCGCCTCCGGAGGCTCTTGCCACAATACTTTAGATTTTATAGTAGCACACATGCAGTCATAGCGCATGTTGGCTGGGAGCGTCAAGATCATACCGGCTTTCGCCCTTCAGAGGCAGGGCTGTGGGCTAAACAACGGGAAAACACAAACATACAGGAGACACACATGAGCGATACGCCGTTTCGCATCGTTGGAATTTCGGGCAGCCTGCGCAGGGGTTCGACGAATACCGGATTGCTACGCGCTGCCCAGGAGGTCGCTCCGCCGGGCGTCAGTATCGAGATTGCGGATATATCGCGACTGCCGTTGTATAATGAGGATGACAACATTGATGGTGGGCCAGAGCCGGTGCGCGCGTTTAAGAACCATCTCCGCACGGCTGACGCGCTTCTGCTGGCCACACCCGAATACAACTACTCGGTGACGGGTGTCCTGAAGAACGCCATTGACTGGGTGTCGCGCCCCGTCGCCGATTCACCCTTACGGTACATGCCGATTGCCCTTATGGGCGCAGGGGGGCAATTTGGCACGGTGCGCGCCCAGTTGAACTGGCGGCAGATATTCGTCTTCACTGAGTCCTATGTGATGGGCAAGCCTGAGCTGATGGTCTTGCGTAACGAGCTATATTTTGACGCGCAGGGTAATCTGACTGATCAGGCGCTCCGCGAGCGGGTGAAGCTGATCGTCGAGTCGCTGGTCGCCTGGGCGCATCGTGTCAAATCAGCATGAAGGCGCACAGAACAGCGGAGTGGAGGAGGGCGCCGTCATGTCAATAATCGGTGGAGCGCTGGCAAGTGTTTTGATCCTGGCGATCCTGCGCGATGCTTTTGAAACAACCGTGTTACCACGCCGTGTGGCTAGGCGCTATCGCCTGACCAACTGGGTATACCGCCTCACCTGGACTCCGTGGTCTGCTGTTGGGCGGCGGCTTCATCACAATGGACGGCGTGAAACGTTTCTGAGTTTTTACGGGCCGCTTGCGTTGTTCTTCCTGTTGTTTATCTGGGCGACGGGCCTCATCATCGGGTTCGCTCTGTTGCAGTGGGCGTTTGGCTCGGCGCTAGCTACACCAAACGGCCATGCGCCGTCATTTGGCCTTGACTTGTACATGAGCGGCACGACATTTTTCACCCTGGGCCTGGGCGACGTGATTCCTCTTTCCATGCCTGCGCGTATCCTGACCGTCGTTGAGGCGGGCATCGGCTTTGGCACGCTGGCCGTGGTGATTGGCTACCTGCCCGTCCTCTATCAGGCGTTTTCTCGCCGCGAGGTGAATATCTCTCTGCTCGATGCGCGCGCTGGCTCGCCGCCAAGCGCCGTCGAACTGATTCGCAGGCATATGCGAGACTATGGCAGCGATGAACTGGTGAAGCTGCTGGGCGCCTGGGAGCAATGGGCCGCCGAACTGATGGAGTCGCACCTGTCGTATCCGTCGCTTGGCTATTTTCGGTCGCAGCACGAGAATCAGTCGTGGCTGGCCGCGTTGACCACCATCCTCGATGCCAGCGCGCTGGTCAAGGTGGGGATAGAGGGTGTATCGCCCAAGGCGGCGCAACTGGCGTTTGCGATGGCCCGGCACGCTGCTGTTGACCTCAGTCAGATCGCTAACACGCCGCCGAGCAAACATTGCCACGAGCGGCTCTCCTCCGAGGATTTTGCAAAGCTCGCTCAGGCGCTCGCCGAGGTGGGCGCGCCACTGCGCGAGGGGCCAGCCGCCGAAAAACATCTCAGAGAGATGCGGGCGCTCTATGAGCCATATGTGCATGCGCTCTCGCACCGCCTGCTGATGCCCCTGCCGCCGTGGCTGCCTGCGGAGGATGAGGTGGACGCCTGGCGCACGAGCGCCTGGGAGCAGCTATGATCACTAACTAACCCGTCTGTGTTAGCGCATTGTAGACAATCCGGTGCGCCACTGCGCGGAAGGCGCCCCAGACGCGCCAGGTCGCCACGACATCAGCAGGTTCTGTAGTGTTCCGTGCGACTTGATCACCCAGCGTCTCGAGATGCTCGGCCAGGGCCGGTAATTCGGAGAGAGTGACCTCGCGATAGCCTGTTACCATCTCATTGGGATCGGTCATATGCAGGTCGCCGCCAAGTTCATCCAGCAGGAAGGCATAGGTGGTGAAGACATACAGCCCGTCGTGTTGCAGGCTGGCGTGTCCCACCGCCGGATCAGGGGGAGCATCGGCGGCGCCATAGCGCACAATGCCCAGGAAGCGGCGCACGGCGACCGTCAGGCTGGTCTCCTCATGCGTCTCGCGCAGTAGCCCATCGTAGAGGGATTCGCCGGGGTGAATGCCGCCAGTGGGCAAGCGATAGGTCTCCGACGGATAAAACGCCTTGGTCGAGGTGATCAATTTTCCGTTGGGGCGGCGCACCACCATACAAACCTCGGCGGGGCGGTCGCTCATATTCACTGTGCGCAGGAACTCATCGCAGCCATTGGCGCGGATAGCCAGTGGCTCACCGTAACGCTGCACAAGGCCGGGAACCTCGTCGGCACAGGGCTGTTCCAGAGGCAGGTTTGTCCATTGTGTCACTATCATATCTGTCATAGTTGTTGTGCGTCCTCCTGATGATGCGCTTTCGCGTACCTGCGCGCATAGGCGAGCCGCTTGCCGATGGACGGGTGATTGTAGAGCAAAAACTCGACGATGGACGAGGGGTTCAGTTCGCTGAGGTTCTGGTTGGCCAGCCGTGTCATCGCGCCGATGAAGGCATCGGCTTTGCCGGTGGATTCCAGCGCATAGACATCCGCCTGATGCTCCACCCACCGGCTGAAGCCATTGACCAGTGGCAATGTGACTAATCCGAATACGCCAAGCGCGGCGGCGATCAGTGGCATCGTCGCGCTGTCGTTCAAGCCATGATAGCCTGGAACTCTGCTCACCACCGTATGCAGCGCCACGTTCACCACATACAGGCCGCCCAGCATGACAATGGTTTGCACAGCGATCAGTTTGGGGATGTCACGGTGAACCTGATGGCCTAGCTCGTGCGCCACCACCACCTCGATCTCGTCGGGCGTGTAGCGATCCAACAGCGTATCGCCAAGTACAATGCGGCGCGTATTACCGAGGCCCATCACCATTGCGTTTGCCGCCGTAGTGCGCGCGCTCATGTTCATCGAGTAGGCGCCACGCACGCGGGTACGCGCCTGGTGCGCCAGCGCAAGCAACCGCTCACGCACGTCGCCCTCCGGCAGCGGCGTCAGCTTATAGAACAGAGGCAAGATGAGGATAGGCGCCAGGTTCGCCAGCACAACCGTCACTAACAGCGCCAGTCCGCCCGCCCACAGCCACCACGTCAGCGGTGCGGCGGCCAGCAGGGCGTAGAGCGCCTCGACGGCCACCACTTCGAAGGCGAGCGAGAGCGCCAGCTCTTTGACCTGATCGATCAGCCAGCCGTGCAGCGATTGTGTAGAAAGGCCGTAGCGGCGCGGCAACGTATAGCCGCCGTAGAAGCCAAGTGGCAGCCCCAGCACAAACGAGACCGCAAAGAGCACGCCAAAGTACGCCGTGATCTTGAGCGGCTGCCAGCCCCACACCGGCGACCACGCCGAGACGCCGCCCAGCGCATCACGCAGCGCGAAGTTGAGTCCTGTGAAGAGCAGCACGACGATCACGACGGCGCTGATCCCCAGGTTGATCAGGCTAAGCATCTGGCGTTGGCGCGCATAGTGGCGGGCAAGCTCCTGGCGTGCCTCGTCCACCTCGGCTGGCGCGGTGGCCACTTGCGGCGATTGCGCCTGTGCCTGGGGATCGGTTTCGGATGGCGCAGCCGTTGTAGTCGCTGCGTCTTTTTCCGCTTCAGCCGGAGGAGCCAGTGGCCCATCTTCCGCGACGGAGTAGTAGAGCCTGCGACGCGTTAGGGAACCAAATTGTTGCAGTATAGGCATTGCTTGGACGCCTTTCGTGATAGAGGGCGGTTTCCAGCATATTATGCCATATTGTGTGGGCGCATGAATGCGCCCACTCGCTCATGTGCCTCCCTGTATTTATCCCTCTCGTCACACAGGCAGGCGTGAGGTATCGTAAACGGTCACATGCTCATAATAATTAGGGACGTCGTTGGAAGGGATGGCGCCCGTGGGTTGAATAAAGATGAGGTATTTTCCTGTGAGGCCAATTGGATTGACCTGTCCACCATGCGAAACATTCCCTCCGCTTCCTGGAACCGGCCCACGAATGAAGCGATGCTGCGCCAAATCCCACACCCCCTCAGCGAAGGCCACGACACGGTCGTTTGCGCCGATCATCTGGGTCACAGCGCTAAGTTTCGCAATCACACGCGCCTGCGATGCGCTATTGGTGAAGTTGTCAGCCTCATAGAGGGTAAGTACACCATCCTGTGTATTCAAAACCGTAGCATATGCTGTCGTCCCTACGATAGCCAGTTCTCCAAAAGAGAGCGTGGGATGCGAAGGGTTGATCTGCGAGACGGTATAGAGCTGTGTGAGCGCAGAAGATGCTGTCTCCTGTCCGGTCGCCAGATTGTGTACATAAACAGTCGTTGATGCGCTATTGACTTTTGCATACGCCAGATACGGCCAGCTATAGGACATGGGATCGTAGTCATAGCCTGCCGGAAAGGTAATAGGCGATGTCAGGCTATCGGTAGCCAGATTGGCAAGCATAAATCCCCTGTGCGCCACGGCAATGTAGCCACCATCATTTGTCGGCTCAAAGTCTGGATTGCCGATGATGCCTCCTCCTGTGAAGAGCAGGTGAATCTTCTTCGTCTCGCGGTCATACACCCACACCTGCGTATTGCAAATGCCGCATGTTTCCCCTGGGGCCGCGTTGTCCACGGCCGTCAGGAAGCGCCCATCATCGCTGCAACAGATGGGCGGGTAGTTGACATAGTTGCTCAATCCAATTGGTGTAAACTGGCGGGTGGCGATGGTGAGGATGCCTACCGGCGCCTTATCAGATGGAGAAACGCCATCAGCTTTTAACGTGAGCATGTATCCTAGTAGTCCGGTTCCGTCGGCGGTGACAGTAATTGCCTCGAAGACATGTCTGCTGTCTATTCGTGTATCCACTGTCGCGACAATAGCGCCGGTTCCCCAAGCGGTTGGTGGTGTCTCTGTCGCCACAGGCGTCTCTGTCGGGAAGGTGGTCGCTGTCGCTGTCTTGCTATGGGTTGCAGAACTTTTGCCTGAAACTTGCCCGCCTAGCCCATGAAAGATGACCACAAACAGCAACACGATGGCCGCAATAGCAGCTACCGCGCCCAGGCTGCCCCAGATGCGCCCTCTGTGCGTTGGGGGCTTGAGTTGTAGATGGGGGACAAGTCTTGTCGTCTCATCGCTCGTCACAGACATGCCTGACCTCCTGCTTGTGGCCTCTTGGGTGTTCTTTCGTGTGTTCTCCTGTCGCGCCAGCCGATGGCTTCGATGGCTTCGATGGCTTCGATGGCTTTGTTGTGGTTGTGCGGCAAGTTGCTCTGCGCGGGCGCGCACCCCCGCTAGGATGCGGTTCCCTGGCTCAAGCTCACGCTGGCCGCGCAAGAGGTCTGTGGTGGCGTCGAACTGCGCCAGGCGACGCTGGCAGGCCGCGCATTCGGCGATATGTGTGCGCAGGCGTGTAGTCGCACGGGCGCTCAGCGTATTGTCGCGCAGGGAGGAGAGTGTTTCGTCGCGGATGGCAAGAGGGCAGCCAGGCTGGTGGTGATTGAGGTTGAGGCTGGTCTTGTCGGGTGGCGTCATGGCTCCTGCCCTCCCTCGCGCAGATAGATGGCGCGGAACTGTTCGCGGGCACGGAAAATCGTCATGCGCACCGCAGTCGCCCGCATGCCTAGCGCCTTGCCGATCTCGTCGGCGCTCAGGCCGTAGACCTCGCGTAGCACCAACGCGGCGCGGCGTTTTGGCGCAAGCTGGCGCAGTGTCTCGCGGACGAGATCGCGTTCAGCCAGCCGCCAGGTGGGATCGCTGCTCGACGGCGCGTTGGTCTCATCGAGCGTCTCAGGCGCGCCAACAGGCGCCCGACGGCGCTGAAGCTGTGTGAGGGCGAGGTTGGTGGCGACACGAAAGAGCCAGCTACGCGGATGGTCATACGCGCGAATCGTGTCGAAATGCTGCCACGCCCGCAGGAAGACCTCCTGCGTGAGGTCATACGCCGATTGCTCATCGCCAAGCATGCGCCAGAGGTAGTTGAGGATGTCGCGTTCGTGCTGGCGGATAAACGCCTCGCACTCAGCGGAGAGGATGGTATTGCCATTGTTCGGCTGGCGCGTAGCGTCGCCGTGAAGGTCGGACGCGCCGGAAAGTTTGCCAACGGTTGTGTTCGTGTCTTCACCCATCGGCGCATTTGTTGGCGTAGGCTGCGAGATAGGAAGGGCATATGGTCTTTGCCACAGACGCGACTGCGCCATCCACCTGAGGACGCCTGACGCGATGGAAAGCGGTGATCTGGGATGGGCTGGCCAGCGCGCTATCGCCATCTGCATACTCCCTCGCTCCCCTGGATACAACCCGCTCTGGGCAGGTATCGCTCTTGACACTAGCGAGGGGCGCCAAACGTAACAGGCGTGACAAAAATCTGTTAGGAAGGATAGTCATCAGGGAAGATCGGGGTGCTTGATCTCGTCCCACATGGCGCGCCACGACTCTGCTGCGGCCCAGGCTTCTTCCGGCGTCTTCCAGGTCAACAGTTCGCGCGTATCTTCGTCGGTGATGATGCGCCACTTGCCAAAGAACTCGAACGCCAGGAAGTAGCGTCCCATATGGCGTCCCTCGCGCACCGGCGCGACAGCCATGCGATGATTGCCCGCAATGCGAACCAGTCTGCTCACTGGCGTCTCCCTTCTCAAACTTCATGGTTCTCTCAAGCGTCGCAAGCGTCGCAAGCGCTCAAAAGAGCGGCAAATAGCGGTCAAGCTCCCAGCGATGCACCTGCTGACGATAGGTTTCCCATTCGCTGGCTTTGGCGTCGGCGAACCACCCGGCGATCTGCTGGCCAAGCGCCTCCTGCGCCAGCGGATCGTCCTGCAACGCCGCCAGCGCCTCGCCAAGCGTCGCGGGCAATACGGCGATGCCCCGCCGGAGCCGCGCCTGCTCATCGAGCGTGTGAAAGGCTTCTTCGATTGGCTCCGGCGGCGTCATTCCCCTGGCGACGCCATCCAGCCCGGCGCGCAACATCACTGCAAACGCCAGATAGGGATTGCACGACGAGTCGGGGGAACGCAGTTCGATACGGGCGTCTTCGTGTGCGCCAGGGGCTACGCGCGGCGCACGTAATAACGCCTCGCGATTGACACGCCCCCAGTTGATCATGACGGGCGCCTCGTAGCCGGGAACCAGCCGCTTATAGGAGTTGACAAGCGGCGCAATGATCGCGCACATGCCCGCCGCATGAGCGATCTGCCCCGCGATGAACTGGCGCCCGATCGCCGAGAGGCCATACGCTGTGTCGGCGGGATTGGCGAAGGCGTTGGAGCCATCGCTCAGGCGGAGCAATCGCTGGTGAACGTGCATGCCGGAGCCGTTGACGCCGTAGAACGGTTTGGGCAGAAAGGTCGCCAGCAGCCCATGCCGCTGAGCAATCGCCTTGATAGCATAGCGCGCTGTGACCACCCCATCGGCAATAGTCAGGGCGTCGGCTGGCGCAAAGTCAATCTCGTGCTGCCCGGCTGCCGCCTCGTGGTGGCTGCTCTCGACGGCGACCCCCATCTGACCAAGTTCCCACACGATCTCGCGGCGCACATCGGCTGCCAGGTCGGTGGAAAGGTCAAAGTAGCCGCCGCGATCATGCGGCAGTGGCGTCCCAATGCGGCCCGGCTCCTCGCGCAGGAGGAAAAACTCCAACTCCGGCGCCACTTCATAGCGGTAGCCCTGCGCCTCGGCCACCGCCAGCGCCGCGCGCAGGACGGCGCGCGGATCGCCCTCGAAGCTCTCGCCGTTGGGCATCAGCACATCGCAGATCACGCGGGCCACCCCTTCACCTGTGTCGCCATTGGCGTCTTCGGCGCGCCAGGGGATCACTGCGAACGTATTGGGGTCGGGACGCAGGTACATATCCGTCTCGGCGACGCGGGCCAGCCCCTCGATTGCAGAACCATCGAACCACTTCCCGCCAGCAAGGCAATCGGCGAACTGCTCGATGGGGATGGTCACGCATTTGGCCAGCCCCACCACATCGGTAAACTCCAGATTGATGAAACGCACCCCTGCGGTTTCGGCGCGTTCCAACAGCCGCCCGCTCGCCGCGTGATCGCACACGCCGGTGGGTGTTGTGGGTGGCCTGGGTGGAGAGGAGGGCGCGTCGGGCTGACTCATAGCTTGCCCTCCTGCTCTGCCTGTTGTGTCTCCGCCTGCTGAAGGGCCGCCTCCTGGCGGCGGCGCGCGCCTCGGCGCTCGGCGGCCTGCCAGCGGGCGCGCTCTTCGTCGGTGCGCAGCTTGAGCCTGGGCACGGGGGTTGGCCGCCCCTGATCATCAATTGCCACATAGACAAGGTAGCTGACGCCGACATGGCGCCTCAGTCCGCTGCGCAGATTCTCGGCCTCGATGATTGCCTGCGCCTCCATCGAGGAGCGGCCAACATGCGTCAGAAAAGCGGTGACGGTGAGCAGATCGCCGATATAGACGGGTTGCTTAAAGGTCATAGAGTCCATTGCGACGGTGACACACCGGCAGCGCGAATGGCGAATGGCGGCTGCCCCGCCCGCCTCGTCAACCATCCGCATGATAGCTCCGCCGTGCACGTTGCCCCACACGTTGGCGTCGGGCGGCTGCATGGCGCGCGCCATTACTGTGCGCGACTCGTCTACTGTTTTTTCAGCTGGCTCCTGTGTCGCCCGTTCCACGTTCTTATCCCTTGCCTTGACTGCTCTCTCATGCGTTATCTTCATCTCGTCGTATCTGGCGCCTTGCCATGCGAATGCGCCACTTTGCCTGCATCATATCATCATGGGACAAGGAAAGATCTGGCAACACACCCTACACCCTAAATCCCAAAGAGACAGCGATCCCCAGCGTCACGGCATGCCGGGAGCATGTAACCCTGACGCTGGGGTATCAGTAGCAAAATTGCGGCGCGGAACAGAGAGGATTACGCTTCGTCCTCCGTGTCCTCCGTGTCCTCCGTGTCCTCGGTACCTTCAGTATCCTCTTCTTCGGCGTCTTCCTCATCTTCAGTGGACGCTGCGGATGCCGCGGATGCCGCAGATGCTACGGATGCTTCGGGCGATTCAGCCGCTTCTGCTGAGGCTGCGGCGTTTGCCTGGGCGGACGCTTCCTCTGAGGAGATCACCTTGACGGTAATCTTTGGCTCAACCTTCGGCGCGACGCGCACAGGCACCTCAAAGGTTCCCAACTGGCGTAGCGGCTCATGCAAAACAATGGTGCGCCGTTCGACGGTCAAACCCTCTTGTTCGAGCAACGCATCGGCGATGTCTTGCGCTGTGACCGAGCCATACAGGCGATTGTTCTGGCCCGCACGCACGGCGAAGGTGAGCGTCACGCCCGCCAGCTTCTGGGACAGCGAGGCATGCTCGGCCTGCTGCTTTTCCACACGTTTGCGGGTGGCAGCCAGCCGCTCACGCAGGTTGGCCATCTCAGAGCCGCTGGCTGGCGTCACCAACTGGCGTGGCAACAGATAGTTGCGCGCATAGCCAGGGGCTACCTCTTTCAGGTCGCCGGGCTTGCCCAGCCCCGGCACGTCTTGTAGCAAAATCACTTTCACGGGAAAGGAACTCCTTGAAAACACAGTCAGGCGCAACAGGCATACTTACCGAGTATACACCTATTGCGCCCATCAGGCAAGCCCCTGGCCATATCCCACTGTGAGTATGACTGGCGGCCAGCGGCCTACCAAAGATAATCAATCTAGCGCACGCCGCTCACGTTGCTCTGCTCGATGGCCTGCAACAGCGCGGCGTTGGAGGGTGTGCGCTCCATCACCGAGAGCAACTGCTGCGTCGCCTCGGTGGTAGGCAGGCCCGCCATGCGGCGGCGTAGGGCCGTCGCGCCACGCAACTCTTCGGGCGTCAGCAACATCTCTTCGCGGCGTGTGCCCGATTTCACAGCATCCACCGCCGGGAAAAGACGACGCTGAGCAAGCTCACGCGAGAGGTGAATCTCCATGTTGCCTGTGCCCTTGAACTCTTCGTACACCACGTCATCCTGGCGGCTGCCGGTGTCCACCAAACAGGTGGCCAGAATAGTGATGCTGCCGCCCTCTTCGAGATTGCGCGCGGCCCCAAAGGCGCGCCGCCCGGTATCGAGCGCCTGGGCGTCAATACCGCCACTGAGTGTGCGCCCATTGCCGCGTGTCGAAAGGTTCTCGGCGCGCGCCAACCGGGTGAGCGAATCGAGCACCATGAATGCGTCGCGGCCAGATTCCGCTACGCGCTTGGCGCGCTCCACCGCCACCTGCACAAGCCAGGCGTGCCGCTCGGTGCTTTCATCGAAGCTGGCGGCGTAGACATGCCCACCACTTGGCTCCAATCGCAATCGCAGGTCGGTCACCTCTTCGGGGCGCTCACCCACCAGCACGGCCATCACCACGGCTTCAGGGTAGCCATGCAAGACGGATTCCGCCGCCTCGCGGATGAATGTCGTCTTACCAGTCTTGGGCGGCGCGACGATCAACGCGCGCGAGCCAAAGCCCAGCGGCGCGAAGAGATCTATGATGCGTGCGGAGATGGGGCGCGGCCCATGCTCCAGCCGGATACGCCGGTCAGGGAAAAGCGCCGTCAGTTGTTCGAAGACAGGCCGTTCACGCAGCCGTTCCGGCGCGTCGCCGTTCACGTTGTTCAGCGCGACGATAGTGCGTCGGCCTCCGCGCTCCTCCGCCTGCGCCTCGATCAGATCGCCTGGCCGCAACAGCATCCGCCGCATCTCGTCGGCGGTGATCCGCGCAATCGGCAGGAGCGTGCGCGCATCGAGCACATCGGCCGGCGCGTTGGGATGCCCTGGATTCTGCCAGACAATCCCGCTCATCTCAATGGTGGCTGCGCGCGTGTAGGCGGCGGGCTGCCGCGTCTGTGTGGGCGCGGGAGGATAGGCGTAACGCCCATCAGGGCTGGGCACAGGCTGTGTGGGTGGCACGTTGGTATAGAGCGAACCGGCGGATGGCATGGCGGCCTGTCCCTCGCGTTGCGTTCGTCCGCGCTGTGGCGCCGCGCCGCGCGACGGCACGTTCCGTTGATCGCGCTGGTCGCCATACGGCGCAGGCCGCGTTGAACCGTTGCGCTGGTCGGGATACCCACGCCCCGGCTGCTCAGGATAGTTCGTCCCATAGCCACGTCCACGCGCGTTGCGATCTGTTCGGGTCGGCTGGTAATCAGGCGCTTGCCGCTGTGCGCCATAGGCGTCGCGCTCGTCGCGTCGCCCATAGGGATAGGGCGCCGGCTGGCCGGGCTGGCCCCACTGCTGGCCGTACCCCTGCCCATAATTCGGAGGATACCCCTGGCCGCCGTCTTGTTGCGCAGGCGGATAGCCAGAGCCATAGGGTGGGTACGGCGCATACTCGCCAGGGTTTCCCTGCCCATACGGGGGATACGGCGCATAGGGCGCCCCTGGCGCAGGTGGATAGCCAGGCCCATAGGGTGGGTACGGCGCGTAGCCACCCTGCGCATACCCAGGGACTTGCTGATTCTGTTGGTTCTGCTGGTTTCCTCGCCCGCCCTGGCGCCCCTGGTGCGGCTGGTTGGGTTGCCTTCCTGGTTGGCCCTGCGCCGGTTGGTTGGGCTGACCACCCGGACGTGAAACATTCGTGCGCGTCCCTGTTCCTGGATTGTAGGGAACGCTAATACGTTGCCCACCAGCGTTTCCCGACCGAGGGGCGTGGCCGTTCTGGCCATGTTGTCCCTGCTGCCCTTGCTGCCGGGCGTTGGGGCGCTGTGTTTGTGGCGTTTGTGGAGCCTGTGGCGCCTGATAAGACTCGGCGCGTTCAGGGCTGGCCTGTCGGCTTGCATCAGGCGCTGTCGGTTCGCCCGAACCGTCCGGCTGCGCCGTGCCCAGCACAATCGTTTGCCCGTAGGCGTTGCGTCCACGATGATCGAAGCGTCGTCGTGGCGTCGGCGCGCTCCCCGTTTCAGTCTTGGCGCTTCCAGCAGCCTCGTCGCTCGCATCGCTTGCATTGGCGCCAGCCGAATCGGTCGAATCGGTTGGCGCTGTGGTGGTAGCCGCCTGCACATCGGAGGCGTCCGTTGTTGCGCGTCGGCGCGGCGCGCGCGCTTGCCGTGCGACCTCACCGCTGGGTGGCGCATCCGAAGAAGCCGTTTGTGCGCGGGCGCGAACGGCGCGTGTTGCGCGGCGCGGCGTAGCGTGCTCACCGGACGTCTCAGCCGCCTGTTGGCGCTCATGGGTGGCAATGTCAGGCGTATCACTGGGCGCTGCAAGCGTCGTGGTCGAATCATCCGCTGAATCGCTCATCTGGCTCATGCTTGCCTTTGTCGCTTTTGTTGTTCTGGCTGCCTTTGCGCGCGGAGCCTTCGCCGCCGGTTCCTCGGCTGACGGAACCGGTTCGCCTGCAATTACCGCAGGGGCGCTACGTGTTGCGCGTCGCCGCGCAGGGGGTATTGTAACCGCGCTCAGCGTCAGCGCGTCCATTGTCTGGCTTTCCATCTGATTCTCCATGCGAGGCGCGTCATATGCGTTCATATCGCCTCCAAAACCGTCAGCGGACATGTTCGACGTGCTCGACGTGCTCGACGTGCTGGATGCCTTTCGTCCCCGTCGGCGTGGTGAAAGCTCGTTTTCCTGATCTGTTGGCACATGGGCCTCCTGGAACTCTAACCGGTGGTCAAACAGCCTGAACCACATAATTTCCGTGGCGTCTGCTGTGGCCGGATTGGGTTTGAACATATTTGGTTGGCGATTTGATTGATAATTCAGTTGGCTACAGAGAGGCCACCAGATGATCCAGCGGAGGAAATAGCGAACCGCATGAAAAGCTCCCTGACGGCGCCAGGCTGCGAGTGTCTTTCACTAGACGACGTTCACTTTTCCTCACGCAGCCGGAGCTGGCGCCGGATGGCGGCGTGATGGCGAAACAGCGCAACTCCCCATGGTGTGCGCGCAAAATTAGGCATGGCGCCCCAAACACCCATTTCACCCATCCAAGTCAAGTGACTACAGAACACACCATGCGCAAATTAGTGAAGAAACATACCGGCGCCGCAGGTAGGCCCGCTGACGATTTCGCTGGCTCGGCGCTACTTGTCCGGCCAAGTGGCGGTTGAGCATGATGCCAGGGGCGACTGAGGATATGCAGGCGCAGAAGCGACAATTTACTGTGTCGAGAGCTTGTCGGGCACGGCGTATAGTGAGTGCTCTATGCCTAAACGAAGCGCAGCGCCTGAAGCGCACAATAGTTCCTTTTGTCCTCCCTTTTTCCTCACCCCTCTACAGGAGATTCCCAGCAACGCTGTTCGCTGAGACGGCGTGAAGAAACTGTACCGCGCAGTGTGTCTGACAATGATGCAAAAACTTGAGAGTGCCAAACTGGCAGGCGCTTATGCTCCTGCGCGCTTGACGATGTATACGCGCAAGTAGATGACCAATTAGCGCGTTGCGTTGGCAGATGGCAGGCGGACGATTGGCGCCCGCTTTTTGTTTTAAAGAGACCCATGTTCAGCAGTGTGGTGAAGCAGTGGCGCAACGTTAGGCGGTGTAGCGCGCCGAGAGTGGTCTCTTCACTAGAGAGTATACCACGTTTCTGCCAGGGGTCAACAAGGGGAGCGCGAACTACCCAAAAGGGGGTCGTCGCGCCATTTGTCCCCCCATTTCGCTTCCCAGCGAGGCAGGAGCCGCCGCTACGTGCGCTACGGATACACCTGCCCGGCTGGACGTATCAAAATCTCGTGGAGGCCCACCGATGCGGGTTGTTCGAGCGCGAAGATGATGGTGCGCGCGATGTCGGCGGGGTAGAGCGGAGTCGCGCCTTTGAGCATATTGGGCACGATCTCCGGCGCGTATTCCGCCACCTGCTGGAACTCGGAGATCACCACGCCCGGCTCAATTGTGGTGACACGCACTCCCTGCGCGCTAACTTCGATACGCAGCGATTCGGCGATGGCGGTGGCCGCCGCCTTCGCGCCGCAATAGGCGCTGCCGCCTCCTGTCGGTACACGCCCCGCCACCGACGACATGACGATCACATGGCCACGCTTGCGTTCGAGCATCGGCGCGACTGCGTACTTCAGGGTCAGTAGCAGGCCGTAGACGTTGGTGTCGAGCATCTCCTTCCAGCGTTGGGGATCCGCTTCGACGAGTGGGCGGCGTATGCCGATGCCAGCGTTTGCCACCACGATGTCAAGCCGCCGCCAGCGGTCGAGCGTCTGCCGCACGGCGGCCTCAGTCTGCCCTGCGTCGCGCACGTCGCAGGCCAGCGCGAGCGTCTCGCCGTAGGCGCCGTCATTGGCGTTGCGTTCGCGCGCTTCGTCGGCCAGCCGCGCGGCCATCTCCTGTAGGCGATCTGTCCGGCGGGCCGCCATCGCCACGGAGACACCTCGCCGTACCAGCGCCTCGGCCACCGCCGCGCCGATCCCGCTGCTGGCGCCCGTCACCAGGGCCACCTGCCCGCGTAGCTCAGTCTTATCGTCAAAGGATGTCGCGTTCGCTGCGTAGTCTTGCATGTAGTCTTGCGCCATGAGAATGCTCTTTCTTGTCGCATATTGTCTCTGGAAAGGGATGTCAGCACATTTGAATGATACCACCAGGGGCATGTATGGCAAGGTGGATCAAAGCACGCCATAACGCTGCACTATGTCATGTAGCTCCAGCGCATCCCGATACAGATGGCCGACCAGCCCTGCCTCTTCAGCCGCTTTCACGTTTTCAGGCGTATCGTCTACAAACAGAATATGCGACGCTTCGACTCCTGCCTGATCGATCACCGCGTGAAATAGCTCTCGCTGTGGTTTGCGCCAGCCAAGTTCAGCAGAGTTGATAATAGCGTCGAACTCGCTATCAACTCCCAAGCAGGCAAGATCGGATGACAGGCGCAATGTGGCGTTGGTCACAAGCAACACCCTGACCCGCCGACGGCACTCACGGACAATGGCAAGCACATCCTCATCAACTGCGCCTACCGGCGATGACCAACGCCGGATGAGCGTCTGCGCATGCGCTGCGGTAAGCGCGGGAAACTGCTGGTAAAGGCGTTCGGCAATAGCGTCACGCCACACATCATCGCTTATCCGCCCTGTGATGGCCTGCTCCAACAGCGTTGGCTCGAACGCAATGGTGTGGATTGTCCCCCTTGGAAGGCCCGACTCTTGTTCGATCTGTGCGACAAGACGACCATCCCATAGGCGAAGCACGCCATCGAGGTCAAAGCATATGGCCTGAATCATTACAGCACTTTCCTTCAGATGACATAACACATAGCCAAAGTATCGCACTTGCACAAACATGAACAAATGTTCTATACTAAGCGCATAAGTCGAACGGGGCGTCCACTCCCGGCGGCGATGGCTGGGGAACCATACGCGCGCACGGACTCGTTCGCATTGACCTCGCGCTACACGTATCCTCGCGTGTGGAGCGGCGTAGGCGCCCTCCGTCTGCGTCGGCTGGTGGGTCGTGCCCTCTCGCGGCCCATCAGCGTTTTGTTTCAGTATACTCTACATACATGGAAGAGCGCCGATTCTCTCTCCTGGCTTGTCAGACGTCAGAAGGCGCATCCTCGTCTGTCGCTGGCGCAGCGGTTAATCGCGCCTGAATCTGCTCAAGCGTCTCGTTCATGAAGTGCGCCAACGCATCGAGGCATGCCTCACGGCTGGCATTGGCAATCGCCGCCTCCATCGAGGCGTTAAGCACGCCAAAACGGGTGGCTCATGCTGTCTGCACGGCCTCACGTAAACCTTGCAGTTCACCTTTGTATAACCCACGCGCCTCACCACGCGCCTCACCTTCCGCTTCACCTTGTAACCTGGCTTGTTGTTGTAAATAGGGAAGCAGAGACGACTCGGCCAAAATCTTGTCTAACATGAGAGACCTCCTCAGACTACGCATGATGGTTTCCCACGGGAAACGCAAAGTCGCCAACAAGATAGTTGTCTGTTCCAGTTCATGCCGTTCATCTTGCAGTAGTGGCTCTGCCTCCAAGCGATTCAGCGTCTCACCAGGTGTGGTGGCGTCTGCGCCAGCCAGCAGGCTGGCCAACGGCCAGAGCCAGGGGTGTGGCTCCTGCGTTACATCAGGAGTTTTTGGGGATGTCGCCCTCATCGTCGTAATCGTTTGCATGGGCGGCTGCGGCGTCAGACCACGCCTTGATGACTTGTTCATTTGTCTGTATGTCATCGTTGTTGTTCAATGTCAGTCTTCCCTTCTCTCATGAGAACCACACTATTCCCATCTACCCCTACCATCATGTATAGTGTTGTTTATACGCCAGGGCCAAGAGATGCTTCTTCTGGCGATGGGAGCGCCAACATCATAGGCGCTGTATCAACCTCTCTATCCAATACCAAGAGGAGCGTAAGCGGAGTGACCACGATCAGCGCGTCGCCCACATTGCCCCACTGGGATATGACGACGATCTATCCCAGTCTTGAATCGCCGGAGTTTATGCAGGCGTTCGCCGCAGTCGAGCGGATGCTGGATGACCTAACCACCGTGTTTGATGAGGCGCATGTGGGTGAAGGTTCAGCGGGAGCAAAGCGGGGCGTGCGGCGCACACGAGGCGGGGGGCAATCAAAGGACGCTAAGGACGGTGCGCTCGTTGCTGATGTGGAGCGTGTGATCGAGCGACTCAACACTGTTACTGCTGAGTACCGTACCGTCAGTTCCTACATCTATAGCTTTGTGGCCACCAACTCACGCGATACGCTTGCCCAGGCGCGCCAGAGCGAACTCCAGCGGCAGGGCGTGCGGCTGGCGCAGTTGCGTTCGCGCTTCATTGCCTGGGTGGGGACGCTGGATGTCGAGGCGATAATTGCACAATCGCCGGTCGCGCGGGCGCATGCCTTTACCCTGCGCGAGGCGCAGACGCTGGCGCGCCATCAGATGTCGCCCGCCGAAGAGGCGCTGGCCGCAGAGTTGAACGTCACCGGCGGCGCTGCCTGGGGCAAGCTGCATGGCGTGATCACCTCGCAGTTGACGCTGATCCTTTCGGCAGATGAATGTGTAAAGCATACAGACCGCACGGCAAGTGAGCCAATCACAATGAGCATGGCGCGCAACCTGGCATACTCGCCCGACCGCGCGACACGCCGTCGCGCCTATGAGGCTGAACTGGCTTGCTGGGAGCGCAACGCCGCCCCGTTGGCAGCCGCGCTCAACGGCATAAAGGGGCAGGTCAATACCCTGACACATCGGCGTGGTTGGCCTAGCGCGCTCGACGCTGCCCTCTTCGACGCGCGTATTGATCGCGCCACCCTCGACGCCATGCTCACCGCCGCGCGCGAATCGTTCCCCGACTTTCGGCGCTATTTGCATGCGAAGGCGCGGGCGCTGGGATTGAAACGGCTGGCCTGGTACGACATCAGCGCGCCGGTCGGCTCCGCCGGGCGCGCCTGGACGTTCGAGCAGGCCGAGGAGTTTATCCTCACCCAGTTTGCGACCTACTCACCCGCGTTACGCGACCTCGCTGCCCGCGCTTTTCGCGACCACTGGATTGACGCCGAGCCGCGCCCTGGCAAAGAGGACGGCGCGTTTTGTATGCCTGTGCGCGGCGAAGAATCGCGCGTGATGTCGAACTTCAAGCCAGGATTTGGTGGGGTGAGCACGCTGGCGCACGAGCTTGGCCATGCGTATCATAACCTGCGGCTGGCCCCTTTGACCATGTTGCAGCGTGAGACGCCGATGACGCTGGCCGAAACGGCGAGCATCTTCTGTGAGACCATCGTGCGTCATGCCGCTTTGCGCGCGGGCCACCTGGAGGATCAACTTGAAATCCTCGAGGCGTATCTACAAAGCGCCTGTCAGGTGGTGGTAGACGTCACCAGTCGCTTTCTGTTTGAGCAGGCGGCCTTCGAGCGTCGCCGCCAGCGCGAGTTGTCAATTGATGAATTGTGCGAGCTGATGCTGGACGCGCAACGCGCCACCTATGGCGATGGGCTTGATGGAACATCGCTCCACCCGTATATGTGGGCGGTGAAGTCCCATTACTACAGCGCCGGGCGCTCATTTTATAACTTCCCGTATATGTTTGGGTTGCTCTTTGGTCTGGGCCTGTATGCGCGCTACCAGCGCGACCCCGAAGCCTTTACCGCCAGCTATGATGACCTGCTGGCCTCCACCGGCCAGGCCGACGCCGCGACACTGGCTGCGCGCTTTGGATTTGATTTGCGCACGCCCGACTTCTGGCGAAGCAGTCTCGATCTGGTGCGCGCCGACATCTCCCGCTTCGACGCCCTCATCTCTTAGACATTTCACAGTAGCATAGGCAGTTGGGCAGGAGATGATCCCTCTCTTTTGGAGAGGGATATTTTGTAGACCTATGGGGGAACACACGATAGACAACGACGCTGGGAAGGCGTACACTGGTACGGAACTCATTTGCTCTGAAAGGATGTGTAGTCTTGGACGGCTCGAACCTTCCTACCCCCTGGCGCGCTCCGACCGATGAGGAGCCAACCGCAACATCGCTGGCTCCCCTTGCCGCGCCACCCTCAGGCGACCAGGCGCCAACGCCATCAACGTCTTCTTTTGAGAAAGAAACCGAGCCATATCTGCCGACGCCCGGCGAAGAGCTGCGTCTGACGCCGTGGCGGCGGCCTCCCATGAGCCGCTTTGCGCACAAGCGCCCGCCCGCCTATTCGTATGGCTCATTGGGTCAGCGCAAAGGAGGGCAAGCGCGGCTGGCGCAATCCTCATTCGCCAATGAGGCGAGCAAGAAGCGTATTGGTCAGCGGCGAGTGATCTTTGTGGTGTTTGCGCTTGCGGCCATCGTTGGCGTTGTCGGGGCGATTCTGCTGGCTTCCACCATCTCTTCGCTGGTGGGTGGCGCCCTCGCTCCGGCCACAGCCGCCCCAGGCGTCAGTACCATCACCCTGCCGACGCTGCCAGCCACAACGCGCACTCCGGCAATCGCGCCGGGCGGTGGGTATCTTTCGGGCGCGCTGGCTCCCTCGCCCAGCCAGGCCAACCTGACGACGCTCGCCAATACAAACTCTAGCGATTGGGCGCATTGGGGCCTTACCAGCCCTACCGATTTCAATCATCGCGCCACCGGCAATAGCCAGATCAGTACCTATACGCTTATTGGCGGCGCGCAAGTCGGGCGCTATGATGCGGCAAACGTCGCCTATAGTTGGAGCGATGGTCAGCCAACCGCAAGCGTCAGCAATGTGACGTGTGGTATCTATGTGCGGGGGGCTGGCAATGGCTTCTCGCTCACCCTCCCAGCGGACACCACGACGCGCACGCTGACCGTCTATGTGGGCGCCTATCGTGCGCAGGCGGTGTTTACCGCGTCACTCAGCGACGACAGCGCCAGCCAATATACCGACTCTTCGCTGGGCGCCACCACTGGCGAGATTGACGCAACCTATACGATCACCTACCAGGCTGCCAGCGCCAACCAGCAGTTGACCATCATGTTCAGCATGCAGACCAGCTACGTCAGCGATGGCTACATTGCCTTGCAGGCCGCCACACTAAACTGACTCGTAGGGATTATCTAGCCTCTGGCGCACACTGTGGGCGTGAGCGCCGCCAAGCGCAAGGCAGAACCACACCAGCGCGGCAATGAAGAGGGTGGGCGCGATCTGGTGGAGGCCGACGTTATGGGGCAGCGTCAATCCTATCCACGCCACCACAGACATGAGCGGCGCAGCGACTACCCCGCCAAACACAAAGAAGATCGAAGCGCCTTCTGTTAACCAGTAGCGCACGGTTGGGTGTGTCGCCACCGTCACCACCAATGCGCCAAGCGTGAGCGACCCCATGATGATCGGCTGCCAGCGGCGCCTGTCGCGCGCTGATTGATCGCGGTGAGTTTGGTGTATCTGCTGCAATGGCCGAAGATGAATAGATTGATGGTGTTGGCGCTGCTGCTTCATGGGAATAGCGTGTTGCCTCTCTTGATGTGCAAACAGGCGTCATTGCCCTCTTTCGGAAAAACCCAGTATCTCACACACTCTTGTCAACGATCTTCTCACGCTCAACGGGACGCCTGGGCCAGTGTTGTCCAGTAATACTGGCAGTCCGCGCGGAGCGGGCATCGCTGGCAGACCGGGCGTTGCGCATGGCAGATGCGCCGCCCATGCTGAATCAGATCGACGTGCATGGTATGCCGCCATTCGGGAGGGATCAGGCCCAACAGGATGGTATGCGCGGCGTCGGCGCTCACCCGCTGGCCAATCAATCCCAGCCGCTTTGTCACCCGCCACACATGCGTATCCACCGGAAAGGCAGGCTTGCCCAATGAGAATAGCAGAACGCATGCCGCCGTCTTGGGGCCAACGCCCGAAAAGCCGAGTAAATATTCCTGCGCCTGCGCGAGAGGTAGCCCGCGTAACACATCCAGCGTTAGCCGTGGTTCACATGCCTCGTCAGCCTCGTCAGCCTCGTCAGCCTTGTCTTGGACGCCCCGCGCGGCCTGTTCGGCGCGTAGCCGCTCTGTGAGTTCACGCAAGATGCGTTGAATGCGTTCGGCCTTGATCTGCGCCAGCCCGCCCACGCGGATTGCGTCGGCTATCTCATTGGTTGGCGCGTCGCGCACGGCCTCCCAGGTGGGGAATCGCTCGATGAGCGTCGCATAGGCGCGTGCAGAGTTCACGTCGGAGGTGTGCTGCGAGAGCACCGTGGCAATCAGCCCGCCAAGCGCGTCGCCGTCCGGCTCCCACCGTGGTTCGCCATAGGTCTCCACCAATCTTTGATAGATGCGCGCTACCCGTGGGTCAACACCACCGGAAGCCTCTACAGGCGCGCTTCCGGTGGCAGACCCCGCAGGCTCAGCAGCGGCCTGAGGTTGACGCGAAGCCATTGTGTGCTCGTTGTGCGCTTTCTTGGTGTCGCTTCCCATGCTGCTTACCCGGCGCTCTGGGGCGTTTCTGCCAGGAACGCCAGAATCGCCTCGCTCATCGCGCCAGAGGTAAGCATTGTGTAGTGATTGACGGCGGGAATCTCGACAAGGCGCGCGTCTGCAATGCGCTGGCGCATGCGCCCAGCTTCTGCGGGTTCGAGGATGAAGCCGGTATCGGGGCCAAGCGTGCCATAGCCCGCGCGAACGATCAGCGTCGGCGCGTGAATCGCCTCATAGCAACCATCAAGCCGTTGGAGGCTGTTTACCGCCGCCTCCTCTTCGATGGCGTGTACGGGTACGCGCGAGATCACCGAGCCATCCGGCTGCTGTTCGGCGTCGTAGGTGAAATATGTATCCCAAAAGGCGTTCCACTGATAGGCCGGGGATTGCCGCAACATGGCAAGATACGCCTCCAACGAGGGATATGACACGCCAAGCCGCTTCAACGATGGCGCAATGGTCGCCCGCCAATCGGCGGGGATCGCCGCACCTGCGTCCATCAGAACAAGCCTGTCCACGCGCTGCGGATGAACCGCCGCGAACATCAGGCCGATCTGCGCGCCAAGCGAGTGGCCAATAAAGGCAACCTGCTTCAGCCCCAGCGCATCGCAGACCCCCAGTAGATCGTCAACATGATAGGGAATGCCGTAGCCATGCGGTGGCTTGGCGCTCAGGCCACGCCCGCGCAGATCGGGCGCGATCACGCGATAGCCCTGGGCAGCCAGCGCGGGGCCGATGATCGTCCACGCCTGGCAATTGCTGGTGATGCCGTGAATCATCAGCGCCGTGCGTTCCGGTGGATGCTCGGCGCCCCACACGGCATAGTGGATAGAAAGGCCTGGAATGGTCACATCGCCCGCCGTTTCAGCCGGGCGCAGAGGGTATTCCTGGCTCATGAAGAACCTCCGTTGTTTTTGCTCGTGTAGCTTTGTGGCGTGGCCGGTCGTCTAAACCTACGGCCATTGTAGCATGTTCCCCGGTATAGCGGAAGCCTGCGATGCGGGACTCTCGGCGTCTCGTTGTTGACGCCTTCCCACCGCTCCGCTATACTTTTGGGGAATATGGTCTATTTCATGGTCGCCGCTGACCCCCACCGACGTTTGCTCTGCATCGCGTTGGATGTTCTGAGCCGGACAGGGATGGTCGCGCCCTGGGCTGTAGTGTGTCTGTTTAAGCAAACGCCCGCGCCCAGGACATCGCCAGGATACGCCAGGAACGCGCCAGAGACACTGGCGAGGAGGCTTCACCCGCATGCGCGCGAATATCAGTCGCTCGATCTTCTTTTTGATCTTCATCCTGCTGCTGACAGCAGGCGCTGTCTATGTTGACCTGCCCAATACGCCGGGCATCCACATCGGAGGCTATAACAACTCGCTACAAGTCCGCCAGGGGCTTGACCTGACCGGGGGGCTTCAGTTCATCCTTCAGGCGCAGTGCCCCGCCAACAAGCCCAACTGCGATAAAGCGGGCGCGATGCCTGCGGTGATCACTGCGATTCAGAAGCGTGTGAGCGGCGGCCTGGGCGTGAACGACGCAGTGGTGCGTCAGGCGCAGACCGATGAGATTCTCATTCAGTTGCCCGGCATCCGCGATGATACCCAGGCGCGCGCGTTGCTTGGCCAGACCGGCCATATGGAAATCATTGACACCAGTGGCCAACCTCTCACCATTGGCTCAACTGTTACTGAGGGACAATACCCTGTCGTGTTGCAAGGCTCCGATCTTGATCCCAACTCCATCAGCGCCCAGATCGACAGCCAGACGAACCAGCCGGTGGTGGTCTTCACCTTCCAGGGCGCGGCCAAGTCCAAGTTTGCCACCTACACGCGCAACAATGTTGGCAAGTATCTGACAATCACACTTGATAATAAGGTGATTGAGTCTGCGACGATTCAGAGCGAGATCGACGGCCAGGGGCAGATCACTGGCATAGGCACGCTGACCCAGGCGCAAGACCTCGCCACGACACTCAAATATGGCGCACTGCCGTTGCCGTTGAAGTTTGTCGGCGAGCAGCAGTTGGCGGCGACGCTTGGTCAGCAGGCGATCTACTACAGCGCCCGCGCCGCGCTGATCGGCCTGGGGTTGGTGGTGCTCTTCATGCTGATCTTCTACCGCCTGCCCGGATTGCTGGCCGACATGGCGCTTGTCCTCTATGCGCTCTTCCTGTTCGCGGTGATCAAGCTGGTGGGCGTCACGCTCTCGCTGCCCGGCATCGCGGCGTTGATCCTGACGATTGGTATGGCGGTAGACGCCAACATCCTGATATTCGAGCGTGTGAAAGAGGAGTTACGCGCCGGGCGCACAATGGCCTCGGCGGTGGATGTTGGCTTCAAGCGCGCCTGGCCCTCCATCCGCGACTCCAACGCTTCGACGCTGATCACCTCTGTCATTCTGTACTGGTTTGGCAATAACTTCGGCGCTGAGATCATCGTTGGCTTCGCGACGAACCTCGCCATCGGCGTGTTGATCAGCCTCTTCACCGCCGTCGTGGTCACGCGCAACTTCCTGACGTTGTTGCTCTTCTCCGGCATTGCCACGCATCCAGAGCTGTACGGCTTGCCGGTTAGCGCGGTGAATGTAGCGCGCTATAATCGCCCCGGCCAGCGCATTGCCCCTGTGAGCGCACGTGCGCGCCAGCCTGTGGTGATTGCCACACAGCCGGTAGCTGTTGAGGATGAGGCGGACGAAGAGGAAGAAAACGAGGGCGCGCTGTCCTCTGCCGAGGAGGATGAGGACGCTCTGCCGCTCGATTCAGCAGGGGCGCAAACTGACGAGGAAAGCGCAGATGAGGCGACCGATTCAGGCGAGTTGGCCGCTGTAGGCAAACCCGTCAGCGCGGGCACGCTCAA
This sequence comes from Pseudomonadota bacterium, assembly GCA_021324535.1. Lineage (GTDB taxonomy): Bacteria > Chloroflexota > Ktedonobacteria > Ktedonobacterales > JADMIN01 > JAJPIU01. The sequence continues at coordinate 13,823 of JAJPIU010000203.1, read as the reverse complement.
TGGCGTGGCGCGCAACGGCGCACGTAGCGTCTCGCGAGGGACGACCGGTAGCCTGCGCAAGAAGGGACGTGGGGCGTCACAACCGACGCCATCCGCCGAGACGACCGACGAAGCCAGCGAGGCTGAGGAATAACGAAGAATAAGAGGACGAATCCGTGTACCATTTGACCCGTTATAAATACTGGTTCTTCGCCATCTCCGGCCTGATCATCATTCCTGGCCTGTTGGCGTTGATCTTCTGGCACCTCAATCTTGGCATTGACTTCACCAATGGCGCCACGATTGACCTGCGTTTTGCCCACAACAACGTCACCACGACGGAGGTCGCCCAGGCATTCAAGAACGCAGGCGCGCAGGACGTGCAGGTGTACGCCTCGACGAACGCCCAAAATGGGGCGATTCCGGCGAAACGCTATTTCTACATCACGTTCAGCCGCCCCATCGGCGCGAACGAGGTAGAAAACGTCCGCCAATTGCTTGGCATCGGCGAGAACAACATTGATCGTGTCTACTACACTGTCACAACACCTGGCTCCAAGACACAAACGGCGCTGATGGTGGTTCACTTCAACTCCGATACGACGGTGGCGAAGGTGGAGGCGGCGTTGAAGAAGCTGCCACCGACCGACGCGCCACCCGTCCAGGTGACGCCTACGCCAACGGTGAAGGCGACCGCCACAGCGAAGGGAACGGCGACAAAGACGACTACGCCCGCCGCGACCGCGACGACGGCTGCCAGCGCTGCTACGCCCGCCGCGACAGCCACGCCCACAACGAGCGGCCAGACCTTCCCGGTGAAGGTGACGAACGTCGCGCAGGGGCAGAACGAGACGATCTATGAGGTGAATACCCAGACCTTCTTGCAAGGCGCCCAGCTCGATGCCATCGTCTTCCAGTTGAGCCACACCTACGGCCCGGCGTTCGTGCAGGATCAAAACAACGTTGGCCCAGCCATTGCCTCGCAGACGACTATCAATGCTTTCTTCGCTGTGTTGCTGGCTTCAGCCGCCATTCTGGCCTACATCGCTATTGCCTTCCACAAAGTCGGGAGTGCATGGCGCGCCGTCCGCTTTGGCTCCAGCGCCATCATCGCGCTGCTGCACGACGTACTGGTGGTGGTGGGCCTGTGGGCGATCTTCGGCCACTTCTTCAACTTCAAGGTGGACTCGCTGTTCCTGACCGCTGTGCTGACGGTGATCGGCTTCTCCGTCCATGATACCATTGTGGTGTTCGACCGCATCCGCGAGAATCTGGCGCGCCGCACCTCAGAGTCGTTTGAGACGGTGGTGAACACCAGCCTGATCCAGACGATGTCGCGTTCACTGAACACCTCGCTCACTGTGTTGTTCACCCTGTCGGCGTTGACGCTCTTCGGCGGCGCAAGCATCCAGCAGTTTACGCTGGCCCTGCTGATCGGCATCGCGTCGGGGACGTACTCCTCAATCTTCAACGCCAGTATGATCCTGGTGGTCTGGGAGACAGGCGAATACAAACGCTGGTTCGATTGGCTTGGCCGCTTGTTTGGTCGCAAGCCAGCCGAGACGCAGTATCTGCGTGGCGGCCAGCGCAACCGAGTGTTGGGCGGGGCGCGTGGATAGACCTCTCCCCCAACCCCTCCCCAGCTATGGGGAGGGGTGTTTTTTTAGGATGAAGCATGTATCATTCTCCCATAGAGAATAATTCTGCCTTCCCGTATGGGGAAGGGGGCCAGGGGGTGAGGTCTGTTCTACCGGCGTCGGCAAAAGCGCGTAGAGTAGTGAAGAACCTGGGAAGCCATCCGTCTCAACGAAGAGATAGAGGGGGGCGCGCCAATGAATCCCTTTGTGACATTCATCCTATCGGTCGCCGGTATTGCCTTGATTGACATCGTGCTGAGCGGTGACAACGCGCTGGTGATCGGAGCCGCCGCCAGTCGTCTTTCACCAGGCCGTCGCATGCTGGCCATCGTCTGGGGCGGAATCGCTGCTATTGTGTTTCGCATCTTGCTAACAATTGGCGCAACCGAGGTGCTACGTATTCCCCTCCTCCAAAGCATCGGCGCGGTGGCGCTGATGTTCATTGCCTGTCATATGCTCCTCCCCGACAGTTCCTCGACTGATGTCGCCAAGCGCGCCTCCGAAAGCATCGTTCCAGCAATTGTGACTATCCTGATCGCTGACGCCACGATGAGCATTGACAACATCCTGGCGATAGGCGCGCTTGCCCATGGCAATATTTTGCTGGTCATCATTGGCTTGCTGATCAGTATGGTCTTGCTCTTCATCGCCAGCGCGCTGATTGCCCAATTGATTGAGCGTATCCCTCTTCTGCTCGACCTCGCCGCGCTGGTGATCGCCTACACCGCCGCTACCCTCGCGCTGAGCGATCCACTGGTCAACCGATATGTGCCCCTCAATCGCTATTCCCTTGCCGTAGAGGCAGGCTGTGTCGCGTTTGTGCTGCTGTTCGACATGGCCGTGCGCCTCTGGCTTGCGCGTCGCGCTGCCACTAGCACAGCAGTTCCCAGCGCAGTCACATCGGCGCCCACAACCAGAGAGGTTGATTCAGAGGCGCCTAAAGCTGAGGAGACGTTTGTTCCCATACCGCCTGCTGACGCGACTATTCCCTCCGAGCCTGTCCCTGAGACGGATTGATCGAGTAGTAGGTTCTGCCCTCTAATCAGCCGCCGCGCGATGGTAGCCCGCCGCGAGAGCGTCTTCTTCGCTGGCAAAATAGCGGCGATGCTCTTCGATGGGCAGGTGTTCGCTCGTTGCGGAATGGTAGACCAGCGTGTGCACATTGCCGACAAACGCGCCCGATGTTTGCGTTTCAGTCGCTTCTTCAGCCGAAGCCGCCTGTGGAACCTCGACGGCGCCTGTGGAAGCTGGCGTGTTGTGTGGCGAGGCGCCATTTGCTTCTACACTCACCTGCTCCGCCTGGCTGGCGGCAATGGCCTGAGCAAAGGCTTCCCCGACGGCTGTGGCAGGCAGGGGGCGCTGTGAGATGACAGAGGCGACTGTCTGGCGGGTGGCGTCAACCGCCGACAGCGGCTCCGCTAGCGATGAAGCGCGAGAGCGGCCCGACGCTCTCAGACGCACAGCCGGGCGCTTATTGGCCTCGTTGGCCTCACCGGCTTGCCCCCAGCGACGATAGAGCGCATACACAACCGTAGCGCCAAGGAGTGAACCGGCTAGCAGTAGAATTGAGCGCAGCAACCAGGATGAGGAGAGGAAGCGGCGAGACGCGCGTGATAGAGAGGTCATACATGGTTCTTTCTAGCTTCCAGGAGTCCATCCTCACGGCGCTGGAAGCATGTACAGCAAGAAACAAGAGGCGGACGAAAAGCACAATGCAGATATGGCGCCAACTCTCACTATTCACCTACTGCCCAACCGTTTGCGCCGCCGCGCAGCGAGATCGTTCCCGCCAGGCTTATACGATAGATCAGCGCGCCAAGCCGCCGCCCGGCATCGGCGTCCGCCGTATAGAGGTCGGGTGCGCTCAGAAGTACCTGGGGGTGCGTCTTTGACTTGCGCGCGGCGGGCGCCTGGCAGATCACAACCAGTTGAGGATGCGCCAGCGCCAGCACGTCGCCAAGCGGGCCGGAAAGATCGAGCGGCGCCCCGGCCGGCAGCGCCAGCGCCACCACATCCGCTGCCAGCGGCTCGCCCGATCCCGCCAACGCATCCAGCGCGTAGGCGTCGGCGTCGCCCAGGAACAACACACGCAGGCCGGGGGTATCGAGCCGCAGGATCAGGTCTTCGCTCTCGTTCGTGTCGCCCTCCCCTGAAGGATACAATTCCTGTGGGGGAGCCAGCGCACGGAGGGTGGTGGTTGCGTCGAGGCGGGCGATGTCGTCTGCGCGCATCTGCGTGCGGCTGGCCCCTGCGTGCTGCATGGCGTCGCGGTAGGCCAGATATTCTGTATTGGGGTGCAGCATACCTGCGTCGAGCGCGTGCAGGACGGTGAAGTGACTGGCCGCGTCTTCCAGGCCGCGCGCATTGCCTGCCCGTGCGTCGGTCAGCGCCACCAGATCGAGCGTATGCCGCCAGAAGGGTAGTCGCCCACTGAGCGCCGTTTCAAGCGCAGGGCCGGATGGGCCACCATCGAGCAGCGCCGTCACGCCCGAAGGCATTTGTAACAGGATCGCCTCGCCGCCAGCGCCAACATCGAGGAACGTGAGCTGGCCTGCGCGTCCCGCCGCCAGCGCAGGCAGCGCCGCGCCGGTTGCCCCCAGCAGCGCCACCACCAACACACCAACCAGCAGCCCGCGTCCAAGCGCGGCATGCGCTGCCTGGGTATGCCTGGATGTATGGCTGGAAGAGGTAGGGTGGTGTGGCGGATTGTCCACCGGCCAGCGCAGGTTGCGCGTGAGCCAGCGGAGATTGAGGAAGGTCAGCCCAAGCGTGGCGTAGTAGAGCGCCGAGAGCATGACTGGCGTAAGCGCCTGCCCTGTGGTGGTCGCTTTGCCAGGGGTGATATTCAGCGCCGCGAAGGGCAGCCCGGCACAGAAATTGATCACGGCGTCCACGAACCAGAGCAACGGCCAGACGATCCAGCTCAGCGCCAACGCGAGGGTTCCCGCGATTGGCCCGCCAAGCGCCACCAACATTGCCAGCAGTCCACCAAGCAACAGCAGTGGCGTGAGCAGCGGAACAGTCAGCAGGTTGGCAAGCGGAGCGATCAACGAGACAACGTTGAAGGTGAAGGCAAGCACTGGCGCCGTGGCGATCTGCGCCGCCAGCGTGACGGCAACCAACTCCGTAACAGTCGCCACGCCTGAGGCGCGCCCCACCGGCCCAAGCAACGCCAGCAGACGCCGCTGGATTGGTGTCGCGAAGAGCGGCAGGCCGGCCGTTGCCAGCGCCGTCAGTTGGAAGCCTGCGTCGTAGATCAGCAGCGGTTCGAACAACGTCATCAGCAGGACGGCCAGCGCCAGCGAGGTGAAGACGTTATAGCCGCGCCCCAACGCCGGAGCCATCGCCAACAGCGCGCCCATGATCGCCGCGCGCTCGGCGGCTGCGCCTCCTCCCCCTATCGCCGCGTAGACGCCAATCGCCAGCAGCGCCCCAATGGCTCCCGGCCAGCGCCCCAATGGCCGCAACGTGCGCCCGGCCACCTCTGCCACGATGGCTACCTTCAGACCGGCAGGAACCACCAGATGGATCGTACCGGTCGCCACGAAGAGCGCCTGACGTGTGCGCAGCGTTGGTGACTTCAGCCCCAGCAGAATGCCGATCAGCAGCGACGCCTCAGGCTCCGGCAGTGACCGCTGGATGGCCTGCGCCAGCGCGACCCGCAGCCCAAATAGCCACGCCAGCAGTGGGTTTCCCCCTCCGCGCGCATAGATCGTTACCCGCGCCGAGGACATGCGCCCTGCCACTCCTGGCGGCGCATACGCCCCAGCGGTTGATTTGAGCTTGCCCGTCAGCGTGACCGTATCGCCATAGGCGGGCGCGAACCAATCGTCGGGGCCGTAGACCGTCGCCTCGATACGCCCATCCACCGCCGTCCAGGTCTGCCCGCTGTCGCTGCTGATCGCGCTGACCTGCACGGTCAGATAGCGGTAGCCATCGCGAATATCCGGCTCCTCAACGATATCGCCCTTGATCTGGTACGATGCGCCTGTGGCATAGCGTCCGATGGAGAGCGGATCGCGTGCAGGATCGCTCCATGCGGCGCGCGCCATACCCAGCGCCAGCCATATTCCCAACAAAGCAACCAATGGAGCTGCGCTCAGGATGGGCCGCCAGTTGAGCATATGCGCTGGCGCGGTAGATGTAGATATAGAGGAGTAGCGCCGCGTGAGCAGCCATGCGCCCAGCGCCAGCGCGCCACATGCCAACGCAACGCCTATCCACACCCACGGATCAACCAACGCAACGGCGGAGACAGCGCCATAGAACGCGATTCCGGCAAGCCAGGCAAGAACAAAGGCGACGAGCGCATAGCCACCAAACGCAACACCCGATGGCGCGCCGCCCACGGCTGGCGCTGGTGTCACAGACATAGAAGGTGTTGCGCCAGGCGCGGATAGACGCGATAGACGCGATATGCGCGATGTGGGGCCTGTGGTCATTGGATTCTCTCTCGCTTTCGTGACGAGCACGTTGAATTAACGCCAGCGAGTCAGATTCAGCGCCGAAATAAGCATGAAATACTATACTGATTTGCAACCGAACGTTCCGGGATTTTTAACCTACAGGTTAAAAATCTATTCGATGTCGTCTGCTGTGCGATTGAGCAATCTTCATTCCCTCACAAGCCCCCGGCTTCAGCCGTGGGGTACCTGACGAGTGTCCATAAAGATTGTTTCGAGTCTAACATCACCTGTCGTTGCTGGCAATCGGGCGAAACAAACGTACCAATAGCAACAATCACCCAGGCGCGACGCAGCGCGACGCAACAAGAAATCAGCTCGCCTGCCCAGTTTGATCTATGATATGTCAAACGGCTATCATCTGGCCTGAACCCGATTCGCAGGCCAATCTCTCACGCCGCACGACTTCTTTCCGTATCGAAAGGAGGGTTCGGCGCGCTTTGAGAGTAGAGAACGACAAAGGATAACCCATGACAACAGCGCAGACCGCCCCTGTTTCCACCAACGACTCCGACCGCTTTTACATACATCGTCTGCCCAATGGCTTGCAGATGCTTGGACAGCGCATGCCCGATCTGGAATCCATCTCGCTCTGCTTCCACGTCCGTACGGGCGCGCGCGACGAACACGACCCGGAGCTGTTCGGCGTCTCGCACTTTCTGGAGCATATGGTCTTCAAAGGCACCGAGCGCCGCGACACCGAACGCATCACGCTCGATTTCAATCTGATGGGCGCGGAGTTCAACGCCTTTACCTCGGTGGAGCAGACAGTCTTTTATGCGCGTGTGCTGCGGGAGTATCTGCCAAACGCGATGGACTTGCTCAGCGATATGATGCGTCCCCGCCTGGACGCCGAAGACTTCGCGATGGAGCGCAACGTCATTCTCGAAGAGATCGCCCGCTCGGAGGATTCTCCCTCCGGCCAGGCGTATCGCCGCCTGATGCAGACCTACTTCGCGGGGTTCGAGTTGGGGCACGACGTGTTGGGCACAAAGGAGAGCATCCGCGAGATGTCCGTTGAGCAGATGCGCGCCTACCATGCGCAACGCTACGGCGCGAACAATATGATTCTCGCCATCGCGGGCAACTTCGAGTGGGAGCAGGTGGTGGAGCTTGCCGAGAAGCACTGCGGCGCGTGGACAAGCGGCGAGGAAGGGCGCGACGCTCCACCCTTCGCGCCGTCCCATGCTCAGGCAAAGGTCATCGTGAAGCCGCAGCAAAAGCAGCAAATGATCTTGTTAGCCAGCCCGTCGGTGAGCGTCCAAGACCCAGACCTCTACGCCGCGCATCTGGCCGCGATGGCGCTTGGCGATGGGGCCGGCTCGCGCCTCTTCTGGAATATCTATCAAAAGGGGTTGGCAGAATCGGTCTCGGCCTCGCTCTCGCCCTTCGATAACACTGGTATGCTGCTCACGTTCATCAGCACTGCGCCTGACCATGCGCCCGCCGTGCTGGAGCTTGTGCGCGCGGAACTCAACGGCTTGCAGACCGATGGTGTCCAGGAGGATGAACTGCGCCGCGCCAAAGACAAGCTGATCAGCCGCACCGTGCTGGATGGCGACTCCGCCTTCAGTCGGATGCAAGACCTCGCCTACACCTGGGTAGCGGAAAAGCGGGTACGCAGCATTGAAGACGAGATGGCGCGCATCGAGGCTGTCACGCTCGATGACGTGCGCCGCGCGCTCGACCGCTTCCCCGTGAACGCGGATCAAACACTGCTGGCGTATGGCCCGCTCGACGCGAAGGCGCTTGGCGTTGAGGCCGAATAAATAAGTCGCGCTCAGTTGGCCCGCACGTGCGTTCCTGCTATACTCTGAAAAGAGAGCGCGAGGCGCCCAATCGCCCAATCGCCCAATGGCCCAGGCGGGCAGAATGAGAGCAGACGGATGATCCCACCCGAAATGATCGCACAGATGACGCGCAAGCGGCTGGTGGCCGAGGTGCGCACCGACACGGCGCGCCAAGCGCTCAGCGTGGTGGATGCGTTGGCGGCGGGCGGTATCACCAGCGTCGAGGTATCGCTGACCATCCCCGGCGCCTCCGAGATTCTCAGCCATCTGGCGACCCGCCAGGATGTGACGGTGGGCGCCGGTTCTGTGCTGGATGAGCGGCAGGCCAGCGAGGCGATCTCCAGTGGGGCGCGCTTCATCGCATCACCCATCTTCAATCCTGAGATCATCGCGCCCTGCCGCGACGCCAATGTAGCCTGTGTGTTAGGCGCGCTCACCCCCACCGAGATCATCGCTGCGCAGAAGGCAGGCGCCGAGATGGTCAAGCTCTTCCCTGTTGAAGCTCTAGGTGGCCCGATCTACCTGCGGGTCTTGTTGCGTCAGTTGACTCATATCAGCGTGCAGGTGGCGGGCGGCTTCCCACTGGAACACCTGCCGGAGTATCTGGCGCTGCCTGTGCGCACGGTGGCGATGGGCACGCTGCTGACACCGACGGCGCTGGTGGAGCAGGGCGCCTGGCAGGCGATCACCAATCGCGCGCGTGTCTTTGTAGACTACGTGGCGAATCCTGCCGCCAACGGCGCGCGGCTGGTTGCGATGGTCAATGGGATGGCGCCTGCTCAGGCGATGAACCCTGCGGCTTCTGGTGTTGGCGCCGCCAACATGGGGCCAAATCAGAGCTTCCCCGGCTATGGCGCCCCTGCGGCGCAGGCGTATCAACCGTACCCAGGCGCCCAACAGGGAGCGCAAGGGTATTATCCCAATGCGCAAGCGCAACAGCACTATCCACAGTCCTATCCACCGCAGCGTTCGCCGATGGAGAATATGCCGACGCAGTACCCACAGTATCCATCGCCATATGCCGCCGGGCAACAGCCGCCAGCCCACTCACCTGAGCAGCCGCCACGCCCGCAGCCTGCGCCTGCCACAGTGTTGCATGCGCCCTCGCTGGTGCAGCCACCAACGCTGATCATCTCGCCAGCCGATAGGCCAGCGGAAGCACGTGATGACGTTCAAGATGACGAGTTTGGCGATGACGACTATGATGAAGCTGAGTGGGAGATGAACCAGCGTCCGGCGCACCGTGGCCGTCATCGTCCTCCGCTCAGCGAACCCGTCGAGGAGTTCCGCCCCTGGGATTCGCGTCCCATCGAACAGGGTGACGATGAAGATTGGCTACGATAGTCGCTGTTGAGAGTCTGTTGAGAAGGAAAAGCATGTCACGTATCTTCCGGCGCACAACCATGCGCCGCGCCATCATCGAAGGCGGCGTGATCTATCTCGCCGGAGTGTTGCTTGCCCTGGTTCCTATTGGTTTCTGGCCTGCGCCTGTCTTTCCGCTCGTGCTGGTGGTTCGCCTGGCGCTCTGGGCGCTCCCACCGATCTGGGCGGCGCTGCGTGTTGTTTCCACGCGCCGCGAGAAGATGAGTCGGCGCTTCTGGCGGCTTGGCCCCACACTGGCGCTGTTGTGTGGGCTGGCGAACATGCTGATCGCGCTCTTTATTGGCGAGGCGCAGCCCTACGGCGGCCTGGCTGGCCCGGCAGATATCGTGCGGCTGACGGCGCATGGCGCAGGCGCACTAAGCGTTGGCGCCTTCGCGCTGACAATGCTGGCAGAATTTGGCTTGCTGCTGGTCTACTACACCATCGCAGTGATCTGCACACGGCTGGCAAACGGTGGCTTTTTGCGCTTCACTATGCCCGCAGGCAATGGGCGTGTCACTCTCTGACACCTGAGGTTCGGGTCTGGCGCGCCTCATCTATCCTCATCTATCGTTGTGCTTCGCCAACCTTGCCAGCTCTGTCAGCTCTGTCAGCTCTGTCAGCTCTGTCAACTCTCTACCATATCTGCACACGATTTGCACCTTATTACTCTTCCGCATCAGTGACTAGCATGCTACACTGGCGCGTAAGCGTTTCGCTTTGGCGCACGAAAGCCGGAAAACCGCTTTGGTTTCCGACGATGCGAGATGATGCGAGACGATGCGCCTTGATGTCAGAGAAGAGAAGCCGGGGAGCGCCACATGCGACCAGGGAATGGCACGGACAAGCCACATGAGCCGGAGCAAGAGCCAGGTGATACTACATCACTATCGCGTCCGTTGGGGGCAGGTGATCGCGCCAACAGGCCCACACCACCAGCCGCACAAGACGAGAATAGGCCGCTGGCGAACGCTGTGGAACGCTGGCGCAGCCGTGGGTATACTGTGCGCTACGACGACGGGTTGCTTGTGCAGCTACGTCGCCGTGAAACACCTGGCTGGCGTACGCTCATCCTCCTGCTCCTGGCGCTTGGCGCGTTGGGGCTAGGGGCGGCGCTGCTCTGGCTGGCCTGGCGGAGCGCGCGGCGATGGAGCGTTGTCTCACTCACTCAGGGGCCAGATCAGCGCATCATCACCCATCGCCAGTTGACAAACCGCCCACCGGACGATGAAACGCCCGAAACGGATTGAAAGATGTTATCTATCGCTTCTATCGCTTCTATGGCAAGCCATACGCGCTGAGGGTGGCGTTCTCATCGGCGGCGTAGAGCGCGCCGCCAACCACAATAGGACATTCCCAGTGAACAGCGCCGTAGCCCTGAGCCTTGTCCCACAGGGCGCCGCCCGTTTGTGGCGAGAGCGCCAGGATGTGGTTTGACTCAATGGCGAACAGTATGCCTCCTGCGACCACCGGAGAGTTGACCGTGGCGCTCAGCTTCCATGCTTGATGCAGACGTGTTTGTCCGTCAGCGTTCGTCACCACCTGAAAGGCGGTCAGTCCACAGGTGAACGGCGCGAAGAGCCAGACAATCTTTGTCTGCGGATCCGTCCAGACGGCGGGCTGCGCGAAAAGATTGCAGCCAGGGAGCGAGATTGCCTGTAGTTCGCCACCAACATGCCCTGGGCCGCCCGCGCCGCTCATGTTCTGCCGATTGATCAATCGCAGCACGCCATCCTTACCGCCCTGCGCCAGCAGCAAAGGTGTTTTGCTGCCTGTGATCTTTGGCAAGAGCGCAGGAGCCACGCTGCCCAGGTCTTCGTCTGTGTCATCGAGCGTGGCGTAATTGCTGGGTGTATACGAATCGAGCAAGCGAGAGCCATCGGCGCTGAGTTTGAGGATGCTGTCGCCGTAATTGTCTCCGTTGGCGTTGGCGTCGAATGGGCCGTTACCCGTGGTGAAGAAGACATCGCCTGTCACCGGATCAACCACCGCGCCGCCACGCGCCCAAGCGCCCGACCGCTGCGCCTGGCACTCGTCGGGCGCCAGCAGATGGGTAATGCGCGAGCACAGGCTGTTGAATATATGCGTCGCGCCGGTCGCCAGATTGATCGTGACAAGATGTCCCTGATAGGGCGTAGCGTCCCCAATATAGCCGCTGGTCGTCACGTAGAGGTAGCCGTTGGCGAGGTTGAGCGCCGAGGCTTCTTTCTCTGTTCCGGTGAAGCGGGTGATCTGCACAGGCCAGCCGCCGCCAGGCGTCTCGGCGCCGGTGATGGCGTTATACTTATGCAGGTAGCCGTCCAGCCCATAGGCGTAGATATATTGCCGGTTGGGATCGGCGACCGCTGAGGAGTTGGTGATCTTTGGCCCCGATGGCTGATGGCTCCAGAGCGTCGAGCCGTCGGCGGCGTTGAGCGCCAGAATGCGCCCGTCGCGTGTGGTCACATAGAGCACATCAAGCAGCTTGCCATCAGGGAAGCGTAGCCCATGCAGCAGGATGGGCGACGAATCGGCGACATCGGGCAGCGAGACCTGCCAGAGCTTTTGCATAGTTCCCACTGTCGCTGACGTCAGCCGCGTCTCGTTGGGATTGACGCCGCTACGATCCGGCGTATAGCCAAACATCGGCCAATCGCTCATCGCTTGCTGCGGATGCAGATGTGGATTGTTGATCGGCGCCTGCAAGGGATTGGCGCACGCCGCCAGCATGGCAAGCACGACAGATAGCAGTATCGTAGAGCAAGTTCGGCCTATTCGCCATCTCATAGCATTCCTCTTCTTGTCCTTGCCATTGCTTATACACTACGCCTTCAACACAATCCTGGCATTAAGCTCCCTATGACAAAGAATCCTTGACTTGTTGTAGTTGCTCCTCCATAGAAGCTAAGTCCTCCTGAATAGTCTTCCAAATGAGTGCAAGATGAGTGCAAGATTTATGGTGAGGTAGCCGTGGATGAGGCGGTTGCGCATCGCAGTGCCACAAGTATACAGCATCCCCGCCCTGACAAACATGCAATGCAGCGGACCTTTTCCACCAGCGCCACCTCGCCGATCGCTAGCCTTGCTCGGCATCGTGATCGGCATAGTAGGCGCGTTGGTAGTGTGTAGTTGCGGAGCATGGCTGATGCTCAACTTCCACCATGTTCCCTAATTGATTGCGTTTGGTAGACCAGCGACCAGGGCATGTGTTTCGCGCCGCCAGTCTGCCCCTAATACACGTCAATCTCCGGCCCCCACGTCTCCAGGCGGCGCTTGATCGCCACCAGGAATTGCGCCGCTGTCATGCCGTCGAGCAGGCGATGGTCAAACGAGAGCGAGAGGTACATCATCTGGCGAATGGCGATGGCGTCGTCAATCACCACAGGCCGCTTGACCACGCTATCCATCGTCAGGATGCCCGCATTGGGCTGATTGATGATCGCCATCGAGATCAGCGTGCCGAATACGCCTGGATTGTTGACAGTAAACGTCGCACCTTGCAGGTCGGTTGGCATGAGGCGATTGCTTCGCGCGCGGCTCACCAGGTCGCTCACTGCACGCGCAATGCCCGCAAGGTTCAGGCTATCGGCGTTGCGGATCACCGGCACGATGAGGTTGTTGTTGAGCGCAATCGAGATGCCAATATTGATCGCCTTGCGCAGGATGATCTTGCCATCCTCCGTCCACGAGGAGTTGAGGTACGGATACTCTTTGAGCGCCTCCACCGCCGCCTTGACGACGAATGTCTGGAACGAGATACCGAATCCTTCGCGTCGCTTGAACTCGTCTTTGTTGTGGTCGAGCCAGCGCGCGAGGTTGGTCATATCCACCTCGACGAGCGTGGTGGCATGGGGCGAGGTATGCTTGCTGCGCACCATATGCTCTGCTATGACACGGCGCGCGGGGCTTGGCGTGATGATCTCGTCGCCAGTGGCCGCCACAACTGGCGTAGGGGGTGTGGACAGCGCGGCTGGCGGCGTCGGCTGTGGGCGCTGAGCGACCGCGCCCGAAGGCGCCTGGTTGGCCTGGCTGCGCTGCGCAAGGTACGCCTGGATGTCTTCCTTGCGGACACGTCCACCCTCGCCCGTTCCGTTGATCTGACTGAGATCGATCTGGTGCTCCTGAGCCATCCGCCGCACCAATGGCGAGACTTTCTCCGGCCCTTTCTCGGTCTTCGCTGGGGGTGTGGCGACAGCAGTCATCGGGCTGGCAGCCGACATCACAGGCGTAGTGGACGCTGAAGCAGCGGACGCCGTAGATGCTGTCGTAGCGCCGTTGCTGGCGCCATTTGCGGCAGCTGCGCCAGCGGAGGCGGATGGAGTGGCGGTTCCTGCGCCACTCTCTTCGATCTCGGCAATCTCCACGCCCACCTTCACGGTCTGGTCGTCGCCCACCAGAATCTTTGTCAGGCGGCCAGCGACGGGTGACGGTAGCTCGGCGGTCACTTTATCGGTGATGATCTCCACCAGCGATTCGTCGCGTTTGACCATATCGCCCTCTTGTTTGAGCCAGTGGCCAATCGTCCCCTCCGAGACGGATTCACCCAGTTGGGGCATCGTAATCTTCGTCGGCATCGCGCGAAAACTCCTTGTACGTGCTAGGTACGTGCTAGG
>JAJPIU010000122.1 GCA_021324535.1 Pseudomonadota bacterium | reverse complement strand
GTGATATTCGTGATACTTATGCAGTGCGTCTGCAATGCGTCGCATGCAACGACCGACCGATCACGAGACGTAGACGTAGAGGATACCGGAACTATGCGAACTGTGCTTGTGACGATTGAGGGGCCACAGGGAACCGTTGACGCCGAACTGGCGGGCGACGCGCCGATTCGCACGCTGGCGCCGTTGCTCCTTGAGTTGTGCGGGGTCAGCGTGCCACAGGCGCCGCAGATACAGCTTTCGGCGGCGCGCCTGATGGAGCTTGCCAGCCTGGCGCAGGAGGGCTACGCATTTGAGGCGGCAGGCAGTGTGTGGGCGATAGAGCTACGCCCAAATGAGCCGCTACCGCTGGATCGTTCCCTCATCGCCTGCCAGGTGGTAGATGGTATGCGCCTGCGCCTGCGCGATCTGGTGGCGCGCCAGCGACAGCGTGATCTTGCGGCGCAGTTTATCCCCCAGGAGATCGCCCCAAGCGGCTCCACCGCAGGAGTGGGCGTCGTCTGGCGGCGCTAGCGCCGGGGAATACCTGCGAACAGATGTGAATAGATGTGAATAGATGTGAATAGATGCGAACATACGAGCGCGGACACGGACAGAAAATGGACAGAGAAAGGAACAACGAGCCATGCACGGCGTGACCTTCTACCGCCAGGCGCGTGTCTATCCTACGCCCCTGCCGGAGGGCGACCTTCCCATTACGCCGCCGCCCACCCTTCAGTCCTCCCAGAATAACAACATGCTCTGGCTTCAGATTTTGCTTCCCCTGGGGTCGGTCGCCGCGTCGGGCGTGATGGTGCTCATCTATCGAAATATCGTCGTCATCATCGCGATGGGCGGCGTGGCGCTGCTCTCGGTGGTCGCCAGCGCGGCCAGCGCCATCTATCAGCGGCGCTCGCAAAAGGCGCAGACCGCCGCCGCGCGCGACGCCTACCTCAACAAATATCTCAAGAGCCGCTTCACGCTGTTGCAATCGCTCACCGATCAACAAAACGCGATGAGCGCGCGAATGTATCCCACCGTGGCGGCGCTGGCCGCGCTGGCGCCCGCCAATGCGTTGCCATCGAGCGCGGTGATCGAGCGCATCTGGGAACGCCGCTTCACCGACCGCGACTTTTTGCGCGTGCGCATCGGTTCTGGCCCCGCGCCGCTTAGCCTGCATCCATTTGTTGACACGGGAAGCAATCCGCTGGCCAACTATGACGAAGAGTTGCTGGCGCGCGCGCGGGCGCTTGTCACACGCTTCGAGTATGTCGAAGATTCGCCTATCGTTGTGCCGTTGCAGCCAATTGGCGTGCTTTCGTTGCGCGGCCCGCTGCCCGCCATGCGCACGCTCGCCCGTTCGCTCGTCACGCAGATCGCCTTCAATCAGGCGCCGGAAGATGTGCGCATCTGCGCATACTTCCCAGAGGAAGCTCAGGGCGAGTGGAGTTGGCTGCGCTGGCTGCCCCAGACGCGCAGGCTTCGCCAGACCCGTGTGGAGCGCGGCAAGCCGGAGCAACTCTCGCTGCTGGCTACTTCGCTCGAAGATTTCCGCGCGTTGCTGGCAACGCAACTTGTCCCTGAGCTTGAGCGCCGACGGAAGCTGGTTACCGAGAAGGCTGACTTCAACGGCGCAAGCCAGCCGACCCCCATGAAGCCGCATCTGTTCGTGCTGATTGATGGCTTCAGCCTGAGCAGTTCACTTGGGCAGACGCCGATTATTCAGGAGCTTTTGCAGGATGGCCCCGCGCTTGGCGTGACGATGATCTGCCTGACGCCCGATGGCTCCGAGGAGCCAGCCACCACGCAGGCGCGCATCAGCCAGCCACGCAAAGGTCTGCTGGTCTATGAAGAGACCGCGCAGGGCGGACTGCGTTATGAGGCGATGACGCCCGACGAGGCCGATGTCGCCGACTGCGAGCGCATCGCTCGTATGCTCAGCCCACTGATCGTCGCCGAGAAAGGCGCACAACAAGACCTTTCGCAGGATGTGCGCCTGCTCGACCTGTTACATATTCGCTCAGTGGATGACATTCAGATCGCCCAGACGTGGCGACCGCGCGCGAAGGTCGATCTGCTGCGTGTGCCGATTGGCATGCAGGATGACGGTGAGCCGCTCTATGTAGACATCAAAGAGGCGGCGGAGGGTGGCATGGGGCCGCATGGCATGGTGATCGGCGCGACTGGCTCCGGCAAGAGCGAACTGCTGCGTACCCTCGTGACCAGCCTTGCGATCACCCATGATCCCGAAACGCTGAACTTCGTGCTGGCCGACTTCAAAGGCGGAGCCTCATTCGCCGATCTGGCGGGCCTGCCGCATGTATCGGGCATGATCACGAACCTCGAAGACGACCTCAGCCTGGTAGATCGCATGCGCGCCTCGCTGGATGGCGAGATGGCGCGTCGCCAGCGGATGTTGCGCGAGGCAGGCAACCTCGATAACATCCGCCAGTATCAGGCGAAGTGGCGCATGACGCCCACCATCGAGCCGATGCCCTACTTGCTCATCATCGTTGACGAGTTCGCCGAGTTGCTGACACAGCGCCCCGACTTCATCGAAACCTTCACCGCGATTGGCCGCGTGGGGCGTAGCCTGGGTGTCTGCATGCTGCTGGCGACACAGCGCCTGGGTGAGGGGCGCATCCAGGGATTGGAAAGTTATCTGCGCTATCGCATCTGTCTGCGCACGCTGACCGCCGCCGAAAGTATGGCCGTCATCGGCAAGAACGACGCCTATTTTCTCTCGTCATTTCCCGGCGTCGGCTACTTCAAGGTAGACGCGATCTATCAGCGATTCAAGTCAGCGATTGTCTCAGTTCCCTATGTTGCCCCTGGTCAGGAGCAAGTGGCTGAGACGCTTGTACGCACGTTTAGCCCGGTGGGCGCGCTCACCGGCTGGGAGCCTGCCGCCACGCGCTCCGACATCCAAGACACGGAGGAGGCAGCGCCAACCGGTGTGGAAGACACCGAGATGGACATCATCATTGATCGCCTTGTCGAGCAGTGCGCACAGGGGCGCGCCATTCCGCTGGGCGCCAACGTGGAGCGTGTCACGGCGCCCATGCAGGCGCTAGGCGCCGCTAGCGATAGTGACTCGACGCTGCCCAAGATTGTTCTCTCGGCGAACGGCGCCACGTCTGGCGGGCTAACAGTGACCACATCTGGCGTCAGCGAGGGCTACGCGCCGCCACATCAGGTCTGGCTGCCGCCGCTACGCAAGGCGTTTCCGCTGGGCGAGGTGATCGCCACAGCGCAGGCCGCGCTCTCGCCAGAGCCTACGCTGTTTGATGGCGCGCGCTGGCCGAAGCAGCCGACGTTTGGGACACTGCGTATTCCCATCGGACAGGTGGATAAACCGGCGGAACAGGCGCAAGACCCACTCTTCCTCGATTTCTCCGGCTCTGAGGGGCATCTGGTAATCGTCGGCGCGCCGCAGTCGGGCAAGAGTACGCTGCTGCGCACGATGCTCACCTCTTTCTTGATGACCCATTCGCCACGCGATGTGCAGATCTATGGAATCGATCTTGGCGGCGGCTTGTTGCGCGTCTTCGAGGGCGCGCCGCAGGTGGGCGCCATCTGTGGGCGCGGCGACAGCGAGAAGATGCGCCGCATGATCCGCCAGATGCGCTCAATCATCCAGGAGCGCGAACTGCTCTTCCGTGAGCAAAGCATAGATACGATGGTCGCCTATCGCGCGCGTCGGCAGCGCGGCGAACTGAACGACGCGCCATTTGGCGATGTGTTTCTGGTGGTTGACGACCTGGCGCAGTTGTTGGCGGAATCCGATCAGTTCGAGCCTGAATTGATCGAACTGGCGGCTACCGGCCTGACCTACGGCGTCCACCTGATCCTGGCGACGAACCGCTGGCCGGATGTGCGCCCGCGTGTGCGCGACAACATCGGCGGACGTATCGAACTGCGCCTGAACGATGCGCTGGAATCGGAGATCGGTAAGCAGTTGGCGAAAGCTATCGCGAAGGCGCCGCCTGGACGCGGCCTGACCAAAAGCGGCTTGCAGTTCCATACGGCGTTGCCGCTGCTGGCGCCGCTCGCCGAAGAGCATGAGGAGGCCGGGCAGGCGCAGGAAGCCATCAAGCGCGACCTCGATACGATGACGCGCGAGATGTCGTTGGCATGGCATGGCCCCGTCGCGCCGCCAATTCGCTTGTTGCCAAACGTCATACACCTGCGCGATCTCTGGGCGCAGGCCGACGCAGAGGAAGCGGCTGCGTCGTATGGCGGGAACGGGATGGGCAAGGCGACGCCCAGGCGAGGCGCGCCAATTGGCGTTGATGAGTTCCAGCTTGCGCCGTTGTATCTCGATCTGCTGGCCGCCGAGCCGCATTTCATGATCCTCGGCGATAGCGAGTGTGGCAAGACCAATCTGCTCAGGGTGATCATGCGTGGGCTTCAGCGCCGCTTTACGCCTGAACAGGCGCAGTTCGTTGTGCTGGACTACCGCCGCCAGTTACTCAACGAGTCGCGCGGGCCGCATACGTTCGCCTACGCGGTGACGGCGCAGATGGCGAACACGGCGATGAGCAAGCTGCGGATGGAGGTGGAGAAGCGCCAGTTGACGGGCGATAACCTCACGCCTGAGCAACTGGCGGCGCCGCGCAAATGGGAGGGCGCGCACTATTTCGTCCTTGCCGACGACTACGATCATATCGTGACGCCAATGGGCAATCCGCTCTCGGCGATCACCGAGTTGCTGCTGGATGGCCGCGACATTGGGCTGCATGTGATTCTGGCGCGGCGTGTCGGTGGGGTGAGCCGCTCGGTGTATGAGCCGGTGATGCAACGGCTCTCGGAGATGGGCACGCCAGGGCTGATTATGAGCGGTGACCCACAGGAGGGAATCTTGCTGGGGGCGATGCGCGCAATGGCGCTGCCGCCAGGGCGGGGCTATCTCGCCCGCCCCAAGCAGCGTGTGATCCTGACGCAGACGGCGCTGGCCGACTGACCTCTCCCACTGTCCCTTCATGAACCCCTCCCCCGAACGGGGAGGGGTAATTTATGCCGAGCGGCATCGCTTGCCGCTCGGCGGATCGGTCTGACCAATGTTCCCCCTTCCCATAGATGGGCAGGGGGTCAGGGGGTTAGGTTAGACAGTGACACACTGGCCGAGCTTATGGCCCGACACATGGTTGATTGTGCCGCCCGAGTCGCCAATCTGTGGCGCGGGAAAGTTGCCAGAGCAGTCAAGGTTGTCATAGATGTAGTTCGTAGCGACCTCGTTGGCGTCGGGATCGGCCATGAGGTTGTTCGTCAGCGTAACTGTTCCGGCTACCTTGTTGCGAAAGAGGCCCAGCCAGCAGGAGTGTACACCGGAGATGGTTACATGGCCGCTGATGGCGTTGTCTTCGAGGTCAGTGAAGACCGGCCCCTGGTAGAGCGGATTAGGATTGCAATTCGAGCCGCCACCGCCGCTCGTGATGGTGATGTCGCCATGCAGCGAGTCGCTGTGGAGGATGACGCCCAATGCCCGATCCGCCTGAATCCGGCCGGTAATACGATCCGAGGTGACGGTGTCGCAGCCAAAGGCCGGTGAACAGCCCATGATGAAGGTGGCATTGTGGCCAACGTGCACATCGCCCGTGATGATCACCTGCGCAGTGGGACTGGCGGCAAGCAAGGCGGCGTTGGCTTTGATGTTGACGGGGCCGTTCACGAAAACGCGCCCGCTGGGAATGGAGCAGACGCCAGTGACGGTGAGGGACGAATAGGTTCCGGGGGCAATGGCGCCGCCGGAGCAGGTCGTCGGCATAGAGTGTAATGGCGTCGCGCTGGCGGCGAAGACAGTCGTTGCGCTGAAAAGGGAGAAGGCGGCGACGGCGAAGCCTGCCCCCAGGCGCAGGAGGGTTTTGAGCATAGTTCTACGCTGATCTCCTTGAGTTTCGGATAACGCAAGACACACGAAAGGCACGAAGGGAAAGTGGATCGCTGGTTGCCTGGCATCAGACTAAGAGCTATTGTACACTTTCTGAGGGGAAGAAAGCGGCGTTCTCAGAGGGGATGTGGTAAAGAGCGGGTTGAGAAATATCAAGGCAGTTGGGTTTTGGATTGAGTAGCAAGAGCGCCCAAGCGAAGGAGAGCCGCCAATAACGGCAAGCGCCCGCCGAGAAATATGCTCGACGGGCGCAGAGAACTAGATGTACAAACAACAGATCGCTGAAATGGATGGCTACATCTGGAAGCCGCGCGCGACCCCAGCCTCGGTCTCGGCGTAGTTGCTGGCGGCGGTTGACATGTTCTGCGCGATCTGCATCAACACCTGATGCAGGTCTTGCGAGTCACGGTTCCAGCGCAGCATCAACTCATTGAAGTTCGCCTGAGCGGCGCCCTGCCAGAAGCCCGTGGTGGCGTCCACTTGGCCCTTGATCTGGCCGAGAGTAGCCTCGATCTGGGCTGCCGCCGACCGGATGCTGCTCGCGGTTGCCTGCAACTCTTCGGGGGTAATGCGAAATGCGCCTGCGCTTGCCATGGTGTTTCTGCCCTCCTAAGATGGGATCACATGCGGCCATGATGGCCCTACGTACACTCACTTTTCAGGGTGTTCTGTCGCCGCGATTGTGCCTGCCGTGGCGTCCTGGCAACGTTTGACAGCGTTTGACAGCGTTTGACAACATTTGCCGCTATTTGACAACGCTTGCCATCACCAGATGCGGGTCTGCTCGCATATGATACGATAGACTTATCACAAGCAGCCATACTCACGATGAGCATATGGCGTATCGCGGGTGGCTTTTCAGCGCCGCTTATAGCATACCCACAGCATGGCCGTCTTGTCAACACTCAACAGCGTCAATTTTTTGCCTATCTGCGTTTGTCTGTGGACAACGCGCTATCAACAACGGGGAGGGTTCCATGCGCCGATTTGGGCAGATCATTGGCGTCAAGCCAGAATGTGCCGCCGAGTATGACCGATTGCAGGCAGAGATGTGGCCTGAGATTCGCGCGGCCATCACCGCTTGCAATGTGCGCAACTACTCAATCTTTCGCCATGGCGAGACGCTCTTCGGCTATTTCGAATATGTCGGCGCCGACTTTGCGGCGGATATGGCCCGGCTCAACGCCGAGCCGAAGATGCGTGAGTGGTGGGCGCTCACTGGCCCTATGCAAACGCCGCTCGACGGGCGCGCCCCTGGGGAATGGTGGCTTACCATGCGGGAGATTTTTCACCAGGATTGAGTATCGGTTTCGGTTGTTGTGGGCAGGGTTGGCGCCGGTTCAACCATTGGGGGCGCTTGCCCCTGGGTGAAGGACATATGCGACTCCTCGCATTCAGGATACGCGCCTTCTGGCTTTTCTCAGTCCGTCACCCCTAATCCCTGCAACATCACGCGCAGCTTCGTTTGCGACTCCACATATTCCACCTGCGGCTCGGAGTCCGCCACGATGCCGCAGCCCGCAAAGAGCGTAGCGCGATTGCTCGCCAGCAAGGCCGAGCGCAGGGCGACCACGAACTCGCCTTCACCCTGTGGGCCAAGCCAGCCGACAGGCCCAGCATACCACCCGCGATCCAGCCCTTCGTGCGCGCGAATCGCTTCGAGCGCCGCCTGGCGCGGGAAACCACCAACCGCAGGTGTGGGATGGAGCGCCGAAACGACATCAAGCGCGCTGACCTGCGCTTTGACGAAGCCCGTGATGGGTGTGAGCAGGTGTTGCACGTTTGCCAGTGTGATCACCTGGGGCGTGTCGGCTACGTCGAGCCGCTGACAGAGCGGCCTGAGCGTCTCGACAATTGAAGTGACGACGATGGCATGCTCCTCGTGCGTTTTTGTGCTTTCCAGTAGCCCGCGCGCCAGCCGCTCGTCTTCGTCTGGTGTTGCGCCGCGCCGTGCGGTGCCTGCCAGCGCCATTGTGCGCAGTTCGCCGTTGGTTGTGACCTGCGCCAGCCGCTCAGGGGTCGCCCCCAGGAATGTGCGCTCGCCCCGCCGGATGGCAAAGACCGTCGCGGTGGAATTTCCCTGTCGGAGCCGTTGCAGTGTCGCACGCAGGTTCGCCTCGCTCTCAAAAGAATCCTCTCGCTCGGCGGCGTAGCGTTCCGCCTGTACGCCACGCGCCAGCACAACCTTTTGATAGGCCCCCTGGCGAATCTCCTCGGTCGCCTCGCCAACCAGGCGCATCCACTCCTCGCGTGGGCATAACTCGGTGAGTTTCACGCTATGGGCAGCCTGGACATTGGTAAGGAGGTTCTCGTCGTCGGCGTGCGCTGTGGCGCTCTGACTTGCCAACCGGGCTACGTTCGTTATCAGCCGTGTGGCGACATCCTCCGGCTGGTCGTCTGCGCTGACCAGCGCGTTTAGCGTCAGCTGCGCGTTCCCCTGCGCAACACTCACCAGCGCTTCCGGCAAGGACAACATCCCGCTGGGGAAGCCTTCCCAAAGGCCAGTATGCGGGGCGTGTGGATCGAAGGAGAATCCTCCAAAGCAGATTGGGCCGCTCAGTGGCGCGCTGTCAGCGCCATCAGCATTATCATTGGCCCCATGCTTCTCATTGCCTTCATCATATTCGCTGACACACACGGCGTCCGTCAGCAGACAGCGCCAGTGTTCGGTGGCGACAAGCATGCTGGCCGGGCCGTCCACGATGATGTGATAGGCCGCCCCAATTGCTGCGTTTGCCGTTTGGCGCGAGGGCTGCTCCCAGTAAAACGCCTCGGTGGTTTTGCGGGATGCGAACAACGGGAGCGGATCGCATGCGGGAATGGGACGCGCATAGCTGGCGGCGACGGCATGGTGTGTGGCGCGCGCTTTGCCGATTGCCCGGCGTATCGTTTCGAGAAGCTGTTGTTGATTGTGTAGGGGTAGCCAGTCATGGGTCGCGTCATGCTGGCTGAAATGCTGAGCGGGTGGCAGAAGGAGTGTACTCATGGCAGTGGGCGCCTCGTGGCGCGGCAGTATGCAGATGATATGGTAGCGCCGCGCAATGTAAGTGGGAAATCAACCCTTTTCTTTCATTCATACTTTAGGCCGCATGGTGCGCCAGAGGCAAGCATAACGCCGCCGGCTTACCAATCGTCTCAACCCAGAGCGCAAAATTGGCTGTTGACAGCAAGGCCGTCTGTATCGTACACTGTCTAGCGTTGGCTCTGTAGAGAGGACGCCAGCATAAACACATCCAAGCCAAGGTAGCTCAGTCGGTAGAGCACAGCACTGAAAATGCTGGTGTCGGCGGTTCGATTCCGCCCCTTGGCACCCATATCTTGGCGTCCATATGTCCATATGGACATATGTATTCGCATTGCGCCAGGACGGCGGTTCGATTCCATCCTTCGGCGCCCCACGTAAGACCATTATCGAGAGGTATATCGCCTGGGATATCAACATATGCCACGGCGTCTTTTTTTGCGTGAAGGGCAGAAAGCAGATGGCGCACAACATGCAGGTTGTCAACGTCACGATAGGCGAAACGCTGGCCTCACACGCCATGCTGGCCGACAGCTTCTTGACGCGCTTCATTGGGCTGCAAGGGCGACGCGCGCTTGCCCCTGGCGAGGGATTGATCCTCCTGCCGACCGCCTCGATCCACACTTTTTTTATGCGCTTCCCCATAGACGCTGTGTTTGTTGACGAGCACAACCGCGTGACGCGCGTCCGACGCGCGCTGCGTCCCTGGCGGATCGGCCCCGTTGCCTCAGGCGCGCTCTATTGCGTGGAGCTGCCCGCAGGCGCCGCCGCCAGCACCCGGCCCGGCCACGAGATCGCGCTCCGCCCACTGTAGGTTGACGCATTTCTCATTTCGTCCAAATTGCCCCTTGACAAATGTTTGATCATCTGGCATAATTTGCTCAATCAAAATAATTTTATCGAGCAAAAGCGATTTTTGATAAAGGAGTTGGCAAGATGAGCGAAGAGAAGCGTCCGGTTGACTTGGGGGCTGGCGGCCAGGATGCGCGACGTGTGGAGGTGGAAGAGCAGGTCAATACACCTGCGGCGTCTGTCGCTCAGGACGCCGAAGAGATTGACGCTCCGCCGATCCCGCAAGTCTACTCGCTTGAAACTATCGAGCAATTGCGCACTATCGCCGACCCACTGCGTGCACGTATCTACGATTTGTTGGTGCGCCAGCCGTTGACAGCGAAACAGGTGGGGGTCGCATTGGGCGAGGCTCCCGCGAAGATACACTACCATGTGCGTGAGCTTGAGCGCGTGGGGCTGGTGAAGCTGGTGGAGACGCGCGAGCGCGGAGGTATCCTCGAAAAATACTATCGTGCGGTGGCGCGCATCCTCGATACGCCGCCGGGCCTGTTGCAGAGCCAGCCTGACGCTGTATTGGCCGCTGCGCGCGATTCGCTAGCATTGATTACGCGAGGCTTTTTACGCACGCTCGAGTACTCGCTTCGCCATGAAAAGACTGATGTGCCGCCCCTCACGATTGATGGTTCCACGCTCTGGGTGACAAAGGAGGAGTATCATGAGTTGCTCTGCCAGATTGCAAAGCTCTATGAAGCCTACCAGGCGCCGCGTGGGGTTGAGGGCGAGCGCGAGGTCTATCAGGCAATGTTAGGCTATGACGCACGCATTGGTCTGAGCGAGGAGCAAGCGCTTTCAGTGCCCACACAGAGTGAGATGACTCAACCGAAAGGCAAGCGCAGAGTTGTCGTGATGATTGGCGCGGAGGGCTATAATCGCGCTGGTCTGGAGGCCGTGCTTGCCGAGGGACGCCAGATCGATCTCACCGTTTTTGGCGTCTGTACGTTCGCCGACGACGTGACGCCCGATTTGATCGAGCGCGCCATTGTCCACTTCCGCCATCGCGGAAAGTTGATCGCCAGTAAGGAGGTACGCGCCGCCCTCAAACTGAAGGAGGGCTAACCCCAGCCACAAAAAAAGATGCGCAGAACCGTTGCAGCGGCCCTGCGCGTATCGCTTCCCCATGTTGTTTAGCAGTGTGACCAGCTTAGCGACCAGATCACGCCATCTGGGAGGAGGCAGTATGAATTCTACCACAACGCGCAACCCAAGCCCAGCGAACCCAAGCGAATACGGTCAACCCTCTCCATCTATCGAACTTGCCAACGGCGGCATCGCCGCAGAAACCGGGGCGATGGATGGGCAGATTGCGGCTGAAGCGATTGCCACTGTAGCAAGTAGCCAGGCGACGCCCACCAAGCGCAAGGGTAATCCGCTGATCAACCGCAACTTTGCTCTACTGTGGAGCGGTCAAGCGATCTCAATCCTTGGCGATATGGTCTTCACCACCACGCTGGTGATCTGGATCGCCACGCAGCTTGCCAGGGGACAAAGCTGGGCGCCGCTTGCTGTGACGGGCGTCTTGCTGGCGGCGAGTGTGCCAGCCTTTTTGGTTGGCCCGTTCGCTGGCGTCTTCGTGGATCGCATGGATAAGCGCCGCATGATGCTACGGATGGATGGCTTCCGCGCGCTCATCGTTGGCGCGTTGATCCTGGCGACGGGCGCTGTTGCTTTGCCATTTTTGCCTGGCGGTCGTCTGCCCATCCTCTGGACACTTGGCGCGATCTATGCTGTTGTCACATTGGTGAACATCGCCGATCAGTTTTTCCGCCCGGCGATGATGGCGCTGATTGGCGACATCGTACAGCCCGATGCGCGGGCGCGGGCGATGGGGCTGGGGCAGGTTTCCATCAGCCTGTCGCTGATCATTGGGCCTGCGCTGGCGGCTCCGCTCTTCGTGGTGTTTGGCGCACAGTGGGCGCTGTTGATTGACATGCTCTCGTTTGTCGTCTCGTTTCTCACGATCCTGGCGATTCGTGCGCCAAAGGCGGCTACAAGCCTTGCCGAAGGCGAGCAAGCAAACTTCCTGCGTGAGTTTGGCGCGGGGCTGCGCTTCTACGCGCATAGTCGCGTTTTGATGACGCTGCTTGTCACAGTGATTATTGCCGTGCTAGGGGCAGGCGCGCTCAATACGCTCGACGTGTTTTTCGCGACCGGCAACTTGCATGCGAGTGTGAGCTTGTATGGGCTGCTGGGCGCGCTGAGCGGCGTTGGCGCCATCGTCGGGGCGATCCTGGCGAGTGTGTTTGCTCAACGCATAGGCGTTGCGCGGCTGCTCTGGGGCAGCCTGTTGGCGTTGGGAGTGTTGTTCATCGTTGTCTCGCGCATGACGAACTACGTTCCGGCGCTTGTGATCTTCGCGCTGGTAGGTGTGTTCAACGCTTCGCTGAACGTCGCGGCGGGGCCGCTGATGCTTCAGGCGACGCCGCGCGAGCTGCTGGGGCGGGTCAACTCGGTGTTCAGCCCGGCGATGAACGCAGGCATACTGCTTGGCACGGCCCTGGCAGGCTACCTCGATGGCGTGACGCTGCATGGGTTGCATGTGGTGGCGCTGGGCATGGCGTTTGGCCCGGTAGATACCATCTACGGCGCCAGCGGCATATTGATCGCGCTGAGCGCGATCGTCGCGGCTATGGGCTTGCGTGGGGTAGACCGCGCGGCGCGGGCGCAAGCGAATACACCCACCGCGTAGGCCGCATATTCCCAGGTTTCTACGCTTCTGAAAGCCTACACTGGCCTGATTTCTGCTGGCAATGTGTCAGTTGAGATCAGGCTATTTTGGCTAGCTGGAGGCGGCGCATGTGGCGAAGCATGCACAACGCCCGCTAGAATGGGTAACAGACACGGCGACAGATGCTAGCGATGGACATGGTGAGGAGAGGGGAAAGCACGATGGAGACTCGTGATACCCAGCGCATGACACAGACAACGCAGATGACGCAGATTACCGAGACATTTCACCAGATCGCCACCATGGCGCTGGCCAACCCACAACTTGCCCAACAGGTGCGCGATGCGCTGATCGAAAGCGGCATCCTTGGGGTGTTTGGCGTTGGCGCGGCTACCGATGTCGTAGACCTGCTGGATACGGCGGGCGAGCAAGGGTTGCGCGCCTATCTCCGGCAGATGTCGCTTGCGCAGCTTCGTGAATTGACCCAGGCGCGCGGATACGACCCGGAGAAAACGTCGGCGCGCTGGCGGAGCGCCAACAAGTTCATTGATCTCATCGTGGCGGGCGCGCAAAAAGAACTCGAAGAGGATGTGGCAGCTGCGGCGAATCAGCCTGCCGCGCTTGCCGCCGCCTCGTGGATGCTCTAAGGTGGGCCATCCATCACGATTGTGGCCTACTCAGATCACAGCAGTGGATGTAGCGGCTCCACTAAGGAGTCCACTTCCTGGCTATGCCTTGAAACTCAGTGGATGCGCGGCATAGAGCGCGCAGAGCCTGCTCAATCGCAAGGCACACGTCTCCACTAAGGTTCACCTTTGGTTGTTTCCCACTCCACTTTCATCTCCCGTAGCGCCCTACGCATATTTGCGTATTGACGTAGCTCTTTATGCGCGTATAGTATCCAGTATTCGGGCAACAAGTCGGTGATAGCGAGTAAGCGATCTAGCGAATTCGAAATTACTGCATCAGCGTGGTTGTCGGTCATTACATCAAAGGGGATGTCAAATGGCGTATTGCAAACGTTGTGGCGACGAATGCAAATCCGGCAGCGCAACCGCAGGAAATAGCAACACCCTCGACAGGCGCGCCAACACCACAACAGCCTATAAGACGATTCCGCAGAACAAACCTTGTGTTGATTATCGTTATGATTTTGGGTATAGTAGCTGCTCTTGCTGGTGGTTCGTTACTCGCGGGAAGCCGTTTTATCCCCCTCGGTTCTCCAGATTTCAGCAAGTATCCAAGTGACCAGGGAACAGTGGTGTTGCGCGCGTCCCTATTGACGGATACCTCATCTACAGCGCCGGAATTCGTTGGCCTGGACACCCAGAACCTCTACTACTTCACTGCTGCGGACTTCCCACATCTTGAAATCCATATTGATGATACGATCTCCATCTTGTATTCGACGACCGATATACTTGACACGACGACGCTCAATGGCCCGGTTTTGACCGGCGTTGATGCAAATTATCAGAATATCACGTTCCCAACAACAGCAAAGTATCAGTGTCGCAAGGTTTTTTTCCAAAATATCGTCAGCGGAAAGTACACTGCTGCGCTCAACCAGGTC
Organism: Pseudomonadota bacterium; assembly: GCA_021324535.1. GTDB lineage: Bacteria > Chloroflexota > Ktedonobacteria > Ktedonobacterales > JADMIN01 > JAJPIU01. The sequence continues at coordinate 34,300 of JAJPIU010000122.1, read as the reverse complement.
TGTACGACCTCGGACGCTAGCAATCTCCGCGAGAGTGTGTCATCAGGGCCGCCGAAGTATAGAGTTCCCTTCCAGATCGCGGAAGGCCAGCACGGCGCGCCCGTCCTCGGTGGTGAGTGGATCATGCTCGATGCCCAGCGTCTCGAAACGCTCCTGCCACCAGGCCAGCGATTCACTCCCTGTCACACGTAGCGCGATCCGCGAGATGCTGCCCACGCCGGGGCGAGTGGGCGCGGCAAACGGAATATCGAAGAATGTGACCTCCGTCCCCGGATTGCCGCGTTCGTCCCCATAAAAGAGATGGTAGGACGACGTATCGTCCTGGTTGACGGTTTTCTTGACCAGCCGCAGCCCAAGCGCCTGCCTGTAGAAATCGAGATTGTTGGCCGCCTGCGCGGTCAGCGCCGAGACGTGGTGCAAGCTGGTGAGTGTCAGTGGCTTCATAGTTGTTCTCCTTGTGCGTGTTGGAGTTTGCGTAGTAGTGTGAGCAATTGGCGTTGCTCAGTTGGCGTAAGAACATCGAATTGCTGTGCCTGGAAGCTCTCCTGGGCCTGGACGACGTTTTCATGGAGCGCGCGCCCAGGCGCGGTAAGATGCAGGCGGTTGATGCGTCCCTCCCGGCAGCGTGTGAGTAACCCGCGCCGTTCGAGTTTATCGAGCAGTTGGGTGATGTTTCCCTGAGTGACGAGCAGACGCTCCGCCAGCTCTTGCTGGGTCATTCCATCATGTCGGCCCACCGTAGCAAGCACATCAAACTGCGCCGGGCTGAGTTCCCAGTTGCGCAAATGCGCGCTGGCGAGGCGCAACTGCCGCGCATAGAAACGCGCAATCCGCCCCCACAGCGCGAGGCCGACGCGCCGCTCGGTGTGAGGCTCCTGCGCCTCCGCTCCGTCCTTTTTCGTAGCGTTTCTCATGTTTGCCTGCCTCGGTTGCATGGTTGTATCTCCCCACCATCGGAAGGCTCGCAACCTCATCTCCCTTGTTTATGCTTTAGTGCTAAAGTGTTGCTTGCGTCAAGTCAAGAGGAGCGAGAAGTTGGAAGCCGTAGTGGAAACGTTATGTGCTATAGTGCCCACATGATCACGCTGTCGTATCCTGATATGGGCGACTCCACCTGCTGAGAAAGGTCAATCTTGCGATGCCAAATATCCCTGATACTAGCGCTACTGCCAACTCTGTCGAACGTGCCTCCGAGCAGCGCATCTCCCACACCCCGCCCGACTTGTCGCCCAATCGCCAGCATTTCCCCTCGTTGGCGCTTGAACTGAGCGGCCAGCCGGTCATCTACGCGGACAACCCTGGCGGTACGCAGGTTCCCCAGGAGTGCATTGGCGCCATCGCTGATTATCTGGCGCGCTCCAACGCCAATACGGGCGGCGCGTTTCTCACCAGCGCCCGCACGGATGCGCTGCTTGCCGAAGCCCATGCCGCCATGGCGGATATGCTGAACGCAGCCGACCCACGCGAGATCGTCTTTGGCCCCAATATGACCACCCTTACCTTCGCGTTTAGCCGCGCGATTGGGCGCACGCTCTCCCCTGGCGACGAAATTGTGGTGACGACGCTCGACCACGATGCGAATGTCTCTCCCTGGCAGGCGCTCGCCGAGGAGCGCGGCGCCGTCGTTCGCATGGCCGAGATCGATCCGGCGACGTGTACGCTCGATATGGCCGATCTGCATGCGAAGATCACGCCACGCACAAAGGTGGTCGCTGTGGGCTATGCCTCAAATGCGGTGGGGACGATCAACGATGTGGAGACAATCACCAGTTGGGCGCACGAGGCGGGCGCGCTCGCCTGGATTGACGCCGTGCAATATGCGCCGCATGCGCCAATTGACGTACAGGCGCTCGATTGTGATTTTCTCGTGTGCTCTTCATATAAGTTTTTCGGGCCACACCTGGGGATCGTCTATGGGAAGCTGCCGCTGCTTGAAAGGATAGCCGCGTATAAGGTGCGCCCGGCGACAAATGAGGCTCCTGGCAAATGGGAGACAGGCACGCAGAACCACGAATGTCTGGCTGGGCTGGTGGGAACCCTTGACTACCTTGCCACGCTTGGCCGCGCTCAGCAGGCGCGCTATGGCGCTCGGTTTGCGGGAATGAGCGGGCGGCGGTTGGAGCTTCATGCGGCGTTTGCGGCCATACAGGCGTATGAGCGTGAGCTGGTTCGCCATCTGCTCATAGGCGTGGCCGAGCTGCAAGGTGTACAGATCTATGGGCTAACGCAGGAGGCGGATTTGACTCGCCGCGTGCCAACGGTGGCGCTGACGGTGGCCGGTCACACGCCACGCGCATTGGCCGAGGGACTGGGGCAGCGAGGCATCTTCGCCTGGGACGGCAACTACTATGCGCTGAATCTGATGGAGCGGCTGGGGATTGAGGCTAGGGGCGGGGCGCTGCGCATTGGGCTGGCGCACTATAACACGCTGGCTGAGGTAGATCGCATCGTCGCGGCGCTACATGAGATCGTTGGAGGATAACATGGAGGGTTTCCCCGCCTCCCCTTACGAGACACAGCCACACAAAGCGGCCGGTACATTGGGGAGGCAGGGAATAAGGGGAAACGCTAGCTAGCCAACCTGCTGCTGGAGCTTGGAGAAGAACTGGTTGAGGCCGTTCTCCACCATTGGCTTGGCAAGCCCGTCGGCCAGACCGAGCGCGCCGCTCAGCGTGGCGTGCGCTGTGTAGGTCAGCGTTGTCCCGGAGCCGTTCGGCGCCAGATCAACCACCGCATGCGCCGTGACCGGCCCGCGCGCGATCTCAAACTTCAGATGGCTGGGCGGAGTGCTCTCCGTCGCCTGGATGGTGAGTGAGCGTGTACCGCCCCCAATGGGGCCAACGCCCGGCATATTGATCGTTGCATTCAGCAAATTGTCGCCCTGCCACGCAACCGATTGTGCGCCGGGGATGCAGCTCTGAAGCGTCGCTGAGTTGTGCAGCGCATCCCACACGGTTTGTGGGCTGGAGTTGAATTGCTGCGTGCCGGAGATGTCCATGTGATGTTGTGTCCCTTCTCACGTACTTAATGGTGTGCTCTAACGCCGATCACACTGGCGAGCGGCGTCATTCACCTTACAAGACCTCTTGCGTCTATTCATGAGGTCACGTCGCATTATACAGGTATACGTTGCGAACCGCAAGCGCCAGGCGGTGATATGCGGGAAGATCGTCACGTCTGTGTAACTAATCCAGCACGTCAGGGCGATCTCGCACGACCATGATGGTTGCCAGCATCGTGGCCACCACGCTCTCGCGTTCACCCTGTGTAGCGATCACCTCGCCCTGGCTCACCATCACCGTGCGCCCCGGCTTGATCACCCGCCCCACCGCCAGAAAACGCTCGCCCTGCCCAGGCGCGAGAAAGTTCACCTTGTACTCGATGGTCAGCACGCCCACCCCTGGCGGCATGAGGCTGAGCGCCGCATAGCCGCACGCAGAATCCACAATCGTCGTGGTGACGCCCGCGTGGTGAAAACCGTGCTGCTGGGTGAGCGCCTGATTGAACGGAAGCGCGATTTGCACCTCACCAGGAAGTACCAGAGCGAGTGTTGCGCCAAGCGTCGCCATCACTTGCTGGCGGGCGAAACTCGCGCGTACACGCTCCTCAAACCGTGGATCGGCGGCGGTCAGCGGTTGCTGCTCCATATGCTTTGTCCTCTTCTCCAATATTCCATTATGTTGCTCGATGAAAAGCGACACTAAGGCGCAGGGGAGGCGTCTGTTTGTGTCCACTCGCCGATCCGCTCGATGAGCTGCGCCATTGGCTCCTGCGCCTGGGTGCAACGCGGCAAAACGCCCAGGATGGTTGGTCCATAACCGCGTGTTTGCAGCCGCCGATCAAATAACACGACGGCGTTGCGTCGTTGATGGCTCCAGGCGAGGCCGCCAAGCGCCTGGCGCAGTTTGAGCGCCGCCTGTGGGGTGACGAACTGTGTTTGCGGATCGGCCCAACCCTCGGCGCGCGCCGCCACCAGTGGATCGCTCAGTGCAGGGAATGGCAGGCGGGTGATCAACACACAGGCTGGCGGCCCCTCGCGTTGGTCAGCGCCATCCCAGAAGGAACCGGCGCCGAGCAACACGACGCGCGGCTGGCTGTGAAACGTCTGCCAGAGCTGGCGTGCCGAGCCGTCTATGCCTTGGGCCAGCGTAAGGATGTCGTTGCGCTCCAACGCGCGTTTGACGCCAAGCGCGCCGGATCGTAGCGCCGCATGTGAGGGGAAGAGCGCCACCAGTTGGCCGCCAAGCGCGATCGCCAGCGCCACAATCGCTTCGTCGAGTCGCTGCTGAAAGTGAGGCGCGTTGGGTTCGGGAACATCTTTGGGCAGACAGAGCAACGTCTGATGTGAGTAATCGGGGGTGAGCGCCACGCCCGTAGTAGACTCAGGCAGGGCCAGCGCGCCACGCATATACTCGAAGTCGCCGCCAACCGAGAGCGCCCAACCTGCCAGCGTCAGCGCACGTCCAGGCCCAAGCAACGGCCTGAGCAACTCGCCCACATGCGTAGGCGCGGCATGCAACACTGGCGTTTCGATAGGCCGCTGTTCGTGCGTTTGTTCTCCTGATTGAGTTTCAGTCTGGGCGTCAGGCTGGATGGCGGCCATTTCCACCGACGTCTTGTCGGCCACTATTTCAGCGCCTACAAGCACAGTCTCGGACGCCTCCTGCATCGCCGGATCGGCGGGGTCGATCTCGGCGATCAGTGACTCATCCGCCGTCTCCTGGGAGGCTGGCGTTGCTTTCTCTGTCGAAAGCGTTATGCTCACGCCCTGCTGAGCAGCCTGGTCGGACTCGCCTGGGAGTCGCTCAGGAGACGCTGACGGAGCCGTTGGGGCATGCGGCGTGTCAGTTGGGCCAGTGGGGCGCGCCGCTGTGTTAGTCTGTGTGGTCGCCGCATCACGCGGAGGCTGCTTTGTGTGCTCGTGCTGATGGCGTTCGCGTTTGCCATGCCCGAACTGCGTGCCGGAAGCTGGCGGCAATTCGTTGGTGTAGGGCAGGCGCAGCCAACGCGCCACACCATGCGCCTCGGCTGAGTGTGAGAAGAGAAGCAAGCCCTGTGCGCGTGTCTTGTCGATCTGGCGCGCGATTGCCAGCAGATCGGTTGTCAGTCCCAGGGCGACGCTCGGCGGCAGAGGCGCGTGAGCGGCGTGAGGCGTATTCTGGGCGCTGTTGGCGTCTTTATCTCTGCCGCGCTTGCCGCCGCCACGTGCATTCTCCTGACTGCTCTGGCTGGCGATTCGCGTCTGTTGGGCCACCTCACGCGCCAGTGTCGCCACTTTATCGAGCGCCATATCGAGCGTTTGCCAGGCTTCGCAGGCTTTTGTCCAGGCGCCCGTCTCACGGGTATGCTTATCGAGCAGCAGCATACGCGGCTCGGCTCCCTGTCCGCTCTGCCGTCGCCCATCTAGGAAATGCGGCTGAGAGCCGCTGTGTGATGCTCCCTTATTCCCCGCTCCGGCGCCGTTCTGCCCTTTCGCGTTTTCGTTTTGCGCCTCGGCTAGTGTCGCGCGTAGCGCGCCAAAGAGCGCCTCCACCTGCGTCCGCGCCAGCGCGAGCGTCTCGAACCAGCCGCGTTCACGCGCAGTGGGCCGCCAGCGGGGCACATCTCGTCCGGCCAGGAGCGAGGCAGCCAGCGGCAGCAGACCGACATACGCGCCTTCTTGTGGGCGAGTGTCCTTTGGATTCACATTGGGGAGCGCCTGGTCGGTCTGTTGTTCGCCAAGCGTCGCCAGCATATCCAGCAGCGATTGCTGCTCGAAGGCAATGCTGCTGTTGCGGCGTAGGCCTTCTTCCAGCAGGTGCGCATCGAGCACGACAACGCGAGTGAGCGCCTCGATGGATGGCAGGAGGCTTGTTTGCCCAGCCAGCGCCGTAGCCAGCGCGGCGTGTGTGGTGACGATCAGGCTGGCGGCCTCGGCTGCGCGCTGTGTGCGCAAGGTGAAACAATAGCCGCCACGCCGGTATGCGCATCCATCCGTCGTATCGGCCAGATCGGCTCCGGCGCGCGCGCGTTCCCAGGCAAGCGCCTCCGCTCCCACAAGTGTTATCTCGTTGCGTGCGCCCGTAAGTGTCTCTTTCGACCACACAACCAGTTTCGCCAGCCCGCGCGTGAGATCATGCGAGAGCGTCGCCCCACGCGCGTCGCGCGCGATACCAAACCAGCGATGCAGACAGAGATAGGCGTTGTCTTCGTCCACCTCGGCGATTCGTATAGCGTCTGGTGGCAGGTCAGCGCGCTGGATAGCCAGAGGGAGCAGCCCACGAGCCACCTTCATCATCTGTTCGCTATCGGCGGCGCAGATCACCACGCGCCTGCGCTCCGCCTGATCGGCCCCCACCTCGCTGACCCATTGCACAATCGGCGACAGACAGGCCAGCGCGCTGTCATCTCCCCGTTCCACCTCGACGAGCGCCACTCCCCCTTCGACCAGCCGCACCATGACGCTCTCGCTCACCTGTCGCTCACGCGCCGCCTCCTGCGCCTGGGTAGCCTCCGGCATAGGCGCGGGGGAATAGGCCAGATGCCCGGCAATCTCTGGCGCTCGCAAGTCATATGGTGGCGGCTGGGTCGCCGCATCGCCTGCCAGCCCCACCGCCATGCTGAGAACACCAGGGTCAACGCCCAGGCTGGCCTCGAGTCGCTGCCCCAGCGACGTTTTGAGCAGCGCGCCAAAGGGGCTGGCGGTTTCCTGGCGCGCCTGATCGCGACTCTGCGCCCGCGCCAGGCCACGCGCAAGATAGTGCGGTGTCCAGTTGGGCGGAGCGGCCAGATGATCGAGCGCCTCGATGGTCGAAGGATCGAGGTCTTCGAGGCGTTGCAATAGCGCAAGAAAGACCTCGCGCGCCAATTGCGCGTCGGCCAGGGCGCGGTGATATGTGGAGGCAGGAGCGTTGACAGCCTGCCCCACTGAAGCGAGCGTATAGCTGGGCAGACCGGGGAGCAGCATCGCCGCCAGTTCATAGGTATCAATCAGCGGATTGCGCCAGGCCAGCCCGGCGCGCCGCAGAAAGGCTGCGTCGAACTGCACGCTGTGGCCCACCAGTGGGGCGTCGCCAAGAAATGCGCGCAGACGTGGGATCAGCATGCCCAGCGTGGGCGCGCGGCGCAACTGCTTCGGTGTGATGCTGGTGAGCCGCTGAATGCGATAGGGTAGCATAGTATTGGTGGTGACGAAACTCTGGAATGTCTCAATGACCTGCGCGCCAGCGAACTTGACGGCGCCAACCTCGATGATGGCGTCAGCTTCGGGGCGCAGTCCCGTTGTTTCAAGATCAATCGCCACGCGCACAGGCTGTGGACGCACATACTTCTCCACTTCCAGTCTTGGTGATACATGGTTTTGGCCTGGGCGCTCAAGCGTCCTCTTTGGCCAGCCGCAACAATAGATCATGCGCGCGTGCGGCGGCGCGGGCGCGATGGCTGATACGTTGCTTCTCGGCAAGGCTCATCTGGCCGACGGTGCGCGCTTGCTCTGGCACGTAAAAGATGGGATCGTAGCCAAAGCCGCCGGAGCCAGCGGGCGCGTCGGCGATGCGTCCTTCAAGCGTACCCTCGGCGAGGCCAAGCAGGCCGCGCGGCGCTGGCGCGGCCACCGCGATGACGCAGCGGTAGCGTGCGGTACGCTGCTCAGTGGGAACGCTGGACAGACGCGCTAGCAGGATACGAAATCGCTCTTCGTAACTGACGTTTGCCCCAGCCCAGCGCGCGGAATAGACGCCCGGTTCGCCGCCTAGCGCGTCAATTTCCAACCCCGAATCGTCGGCGAGCGCAAGCTCGCCAGTGAGCGCAGCGTATTCGGTCGCCTTCAGGATGGCGTTCTCGGCGAAGGTGACGCCGGTCTCCTCAACCTCCTGGGCGACATGGAGATTGGCAAGGCTGACCAGCGTATAGGGAATATCCCCCAGCAGGTCACGTAGCTCCTCAACCTTGTGGGGGTTGGTCGTGGCGATCAATAAGCGTCGCTCACGTTGCATGGCGGCATGTCCTATCTAGCGGCGGCAGAATGTTCCCTGCCAGTATATCATACATATCCGATCCGACACGCCATGCCATACCTGTCTATGCGCGTCAAGAGAAGATGGGAGCCTGTGACGCCAGGCTGCCAGGCTAGGCCCTGAACTGGGTATCATATGTGGTGGCGTCCGGTTCGATGAAACGCAACAATTGCGCGCCTTCTTCGGCGAGGGCCTCTTGCGCCTCAGCAGGAAGCGAGTTGAACGGCTCCATGATCAGCCGCGCTGTTGCGCGTTCGCGTTCGGTCTTCCAGGCGCCCGCGACAAAGCCATCCACCAGGAAGGTGGCGCGAACACGGCCCACCGAGAGAAATATGCGGCTGCGGTGCTCGTCGGCGATGACGCGCGTGCGGTCGGCGTGTGAGAGGATCAGGTTATCGAACTCCGGCAGGAAGCGAACGGGCGCAGTGATTTCCGGTGATGGTAGCGGCGCGTCAGGAAGATCGAAGAGGTCGGCTCCGCGCTCATCTCGATAGACCACGAGCTCGGGGCGAAGCGCCATGAACGCGGAGCGTAACCCCGTCAGGCCAGACCATGCCTGCGCGTCGGCGACCGAGGCCGGGCCAAACGCCGCCAGATAGCGCCGGATCAGCAGGTTGGTCTTATCCTCTTTCTCCAATGGACTTCCCAGCCAATCTTCCGCTAGCGCGTGCGCTGGGCTTCCTCCCATGCCCCACAAGCCGGCCGGTGGAACCTGCACAAGCGGCAGGTGTGTTCGCACGAGATACGCCAGCAGTTCGGGTTCGGTGTCGGGAAATCGCTTACTCAACGTTGCGCGAAGTTCGACGAATGTGCGCGGCTGCTCAGCCACGGAAGCGTGTGCGACGGCGACGATGCCTGGGATGTCCAGTTTTTTGGCGCGCTGGCCAAAGAACGCGCCGAGCGCGCGGGTCAGCGCGGGCTGAAGGGTGTGGCGAAACGCGATATAGTCGTCCGCAGTGAAGAGGTGCAGTGTAGAGCGCATCAGGGTCGCGCGTACCACCTGGCGCTCGCGTAACAATTGGCTCAGGTTGTCGCGTTGGAAGCCTTGAAGGCGTGACCAGAGGCCAATATAGGGCGCGTTGGCCGTTTGCGCCTGCATGCCTACCAGCCGTTCGATGGCCGCCAATGATGAGAGCGTCTCGCGCTGAAGCAACATCTGGCGAGCCAGCAGCGCACGATTCAGTTCATGGCGCGTCAGGGTATGCTCTGGCATAGGTTTCTCCGTTGCAGTTGGCAATGCTCTAGGACATTATCGGGTAGGGGCGCAGTCAGTCAGTGGTATCAGTGGCGTGGCAGACGGCCAGGGTTGGGCCTTCCGGCGGTAGGTGGGCGGCGCACCACGGGTGGAGAGGCGATCTCCTGCTCCCAGCGGAGATCGCCCGGCTGTGGTGGCGCGCTGGCCGCTGGCGTGGATGCTGTAGCTCCTTGCCCTTGGGAGCCTGGGGTCGTTGGCGAAAGCGGGAGCGGCGCCTGAGCAGGAGCGGCAGGAGCGGGTGGATAAGGTGGGAGCATGCTGGCAGGCATGGGCGCTGGCTGCGCGCGTGGCGCCGTTGCGATGGTAGCTTCGATCAGCACAAAGTAGCCACTGACGGTGAGCGCCGCCGCAGCCAGCAGAAAGAGATACAGCCCCAGACCCGCGCTTATTGGAATCTGTATTCCTGATGACGTGTCGGGCGACGAGCTTGGTGGCAGGCTGTCGCCTGTCATCGCGATCATGACCTGGGTGATGAAGGCTGAGGCGAATGGGCCAACAAACGTGAGAATGATCATTCCCATGCCAAACAGGCACGCGCCAAGTCCAAACGGCAGCACAGCCGCAGGTAAGCGTCGCCGGACGGGTGTCCAGAAGGCAGGCAGCGCCGCGACCCCCGCCGCGCCGATGATTACAAACGCTGGCGTAGTGACTTGAATCGGGATGAGGGTATACGAGGCAAGCGAGACCCAGGGCAGGAAGACGCTGACGATGATGGCCGCCGCCGCGCCAAGCGCCACACGGCCCGGTGTATCGCGCGGGAAGGCAAACCCATCGAGATCGCCCAGGCCAATAGAGCCGCTTGTCAGTGGGGGATGACCCGGCAATGCGCTGATATGTGGAGCGGTATCACTTGTCATGCTGGGGTATATGGGGTGTCGTTGCTCGGACGTATCGGGTGGTTGGAATGCAGCGATGGGCGCCTCTTTGGGCTTGGGCGTCGGCGCGATGCCTCCCTGGGGGCCGATGCGCTGCCCACAGACTGGGCAATACTCAGAGCGAAGTGGGATTTCAGAGCCACAACCAAGACAAAACATCGCGTCGCCGTTCCTCTCAAAATCGTGGCCCATCTTCGCTGCCACATTGACCTGGCTGCCTGATTCCGCCAGCCACTATCTCCATGCTCACCAATTCTCATGAAAAGATGCTACTGAAGAAGATGCTACACTACAAGCAAAACGCCGTCAAATACTTACCCTGCGTCGGCATGGTCGGGGCGCTTCGCCGATTGTTCCCGATCACCTGCTGCCGTACAGGGCAAGCTACCAGCTCGCTTTAGAAAGAGCCGAAATAATGGGTACAGATACAGCGAACCATCCGAATCACAGGCCGGAAGCAGCCAATGGCAAGGGAGCGTCGCGCCAGCGCGCACGCGAGGCAAGCGCAGAGATTGAGCTACGCGGTCATATCATTGATTCGTATATTTTGCCGCGCGTCTGGGGCGCCATTGAAGACGCAGGCGCGCACTTTCGTGTTGTGGAGATGCAAGTGGGCCAAAGCGAGACCGAGCCAAGTTATGCGCGTATCGAAGTGATTGCCCACTCCAAAAAGCGCCTGACAGAGCTCCTCAACCAGTTGCAGCAGCTTGGCGCCATGCCAGCGGCCCCGCGCGACATACGCACGGCGCGTGTCACCCAGCCAGGCGTGTTGCCCGACGACTTTTACTCCACCACGAATCTGCCCACTTTTGTCTCGCTGGATGGGCGCTGGATCGAGGTAGAGCGCATCGAGATGGATGTGGCGATCCTGATTGATCGCGCCGCCGGGCGCGCCATGGCTTGCCCGATGCACGAGGCGCGTGTGGGCGACGAGGTGGTGGTTGGCTTCGATGGCGTGCGAGTGGAGCCGTTGGAGCGGCCACGCCAGCGCGAGGTCTTTGGTTTCATGCAGGGCGGCGCATCGTCCGAGCGGGCGAAGGCGCTGGCGATTGCTGAGGTGGCCGAGGCGATGCGCGCGGCGCGCGCGCACGGTGGCAAAATTCTCTTTGTGCTTGGCCCGGCGGTGGTGCATACGGCGGCGCGTGAGCATATCGCCACGCTGATCCGTCGGGGCTACATCCAGACCATCTTCGGCGGCAACGCGATCATCGCGCACGACATCGAGGCGGCGATGTTTGGCACCTCGCTAGGGATCGATCTGAAGACGGGCCAACCAGTGGAGCACGGGCATCGCAACCATCTTCGCGCGATCAACGCCGTGCGCGCCGCAGGATCGCTTGAAGCCGCACGCGCGCAGGGATTGCTTGGCAATGGCATTGTGGCCGCCGCACTGGATCACGGCGTGGAGCTTGTGCTGGCGGGTTCAATCCGCGACGATGGGCCGATGCCAGGGGTGATCACCGATTCGATGGTTGCGCAGAACCGCATGCGCGCCGCCGTGCAGGGTATTGAGGTGGCCGTGATGGCGGCCTCGATGCTGCACGCCATCGCCACCGGCAATATGCTTCCGGCCACGGTTCATTGCGTGGTGGTAGACATCAATCCGGCGGTGGTGACGAAGCTGGCGGATCGCGGCACGACGCAGGCGATGGGCCTGGTGACGGATGTGGAGCTATTTTTACAGGCGCTTGCCGAGACCTTGAAATGAGAAAGATGGTCGTCTTGTTGCTTTTCACTCCTGGCTATGGTAAACTTGTTCCAAAGGCGCTCTCCGGCGGAGCGCAGGTGGAGGGCTTACCACAATGGCGTATGCTGTCGAGCAGGATGTTGTCGGCTTACCACGCCATGCGCGCTACCGCACCAGGCAGCATGCCGCCGTCCGCACCGATGAATACACCTACTCGCAGCTTATTCCCTATATCAGCAACAAACGCAAACTCTTGTCGTTGATCGCGCGCGGAATAGCGGCGACTGGTTGCGCTGGTGGGACGTTTGTCGATCTGTTCACTGGAAGCACAGTCGTTGCGCGCTTTGCCAAGACGCTTGGGTTTCGGGTCGTCGCCAATGATTGGGAACCCTATGCAGACGAGATTGCTCAGGGAACAGTCGCCCTCAATCACACACCAGCGTTTGAGCGGCTAGGGGGAGCCGCCTGCGCCATCAATACGCTGAACACCCTTCCACCATATTATGGCTACATCGCTCAGCATCTTTGCCCCGCCGACGATGAACACCCCGATCCTGCGCTTGAGCGGATGTTCTTTACGCGCCAGAACGGCGAACGAATCGACGCGATGCGCGAGCGTATAGCTGCGTGGGAAGCCGACGAGGTGATCTCCGCTGATGAGCGGGCTTATCTGTTGAGCGCGTTGATCTATGCAGTCAGCTATGTCAGTAACACAAGCGGCGTGTTCAAGGGGTTTCATCATGGATGGGGTGGAAACACAGCCACGGCGCTCTATCGCATTCGTAGCCTGATGAAGCTGGCGGCTCCGGTTCTCTTTGATAACGAGCAAGAGAATATTGCGCTCCGTGAAGATGCACAGACGCTGGCAAAACAATTGCCGCAGGTTCTTGGAAAGCGCCCCGATATTGTCTACCTCGATCCGCCGTACAATCAGCACCCCTACGGCAGTAATTACCATGTACTCAACACTGTCGCGCATTGGGACAAGCCGCAACTTCATCAGCATATCATCGTCAATGGTAGGCAACATGATAAATCAGCTATTCGTAAGGACTGGCGCACGGCTCGGCGCTCACTCTATAACTCCGCCCGCGAGGCGCTTCCCGCATTCCATAGGCTTATACGCGATCTCGATGCACGCTGGATACTTACGAGCTATAGCACTGATGGGAATATGCCGCTCGAAGGGATGCTACGCGCGCTAGCCGAAAGAGGTAGTGTGCAGATATTCACACAACGCTACAAGCGGTATCGTGTCAGCACGCCCCGTATGTCTCCGAAACCGCACAACGTTGAGTTTTTGGCGGTACTCGACACACAAGGGAAACCTTGCGTCGGGCAGGTTGAAAAACTCGCCGAGAGTATCTGGCGTGAAGAAGAGTCCGTCCTTTCGCTGCCAGATAGAAGCGCCGAGCAATTGTCATTGTTTTAACTGGGCGGAACACGCTGGAGGCCATACTTCGCGTCAAAGTATTCGATGGAACGCTGGCAGACCGTCCAAAGTACATCCAGCATTTCCGCAGGAGTCCACGGCGCTTCTCGGAAAAAGAGAGACGCAGGCTTGAAGATTTCCGGCGCAGGTTGGGTAATATATATCTTGTCAACGTGGATGGTGTTCAGGGGAAAGAAGCTGTTCATGGTTGCAACACGATCAAGGATTGAGCTTTCAGGCGCAAAGTCTACACCCTCGCCAAAATAAACGAATGGCGTAATGGCTTCACCTGCGAACAGGCAATCTATGCCCTGCATGTTCTTCCTCAAACGCTCAACGGCATTGCCCTTGGCTTGCTTAGGCTTACCTTCCGCCTGCCGCTGATCGTTAGTTCCCTGGCGCTTGGCTTCAGCGACAAGGATGTAGCGCCTTGCGCCTGATTGATCCAGCGCATAAAATAGACCACCCTCTGGCTTGAGAAATGTTTTGTCGTTCTGGATAGCTCTGGTGAATACGAATCCATTTGCCTTGCCAAATGATTCGTTGAGTGAGGCCACTATATCTTTCAAGTAGATGGCTTTGGTGTGGTGCGTTGCAATCTGATATTTTTCAAGAATGAGTCGCTCCAACTCGCTTATGGCAACCGCAAGGCGAACCTCTATGCCAGCCGACTGATCATTGAGGGTGATACCAAACATGCGATACACGAATCGCTTTTCTGGGCATAGATGACTCCTTACCGAATTGGAATGTGTCGCTACAAAAGATTCTTGTATAGCGCAGTAAATCATATTTGAGCATAGTATGTTTCTCACCACGCTCCAACAGAAAATGAGATATACTATCTCTCAGCGATAGTTTCTTCGGCATGTGAAAGGCAAGCGCGCATGGCGGAAAGCGAACCGGGAGAAGCGAGCATAGGAGCCAAAGCGGACGAAACGACAACACCTGACAAGGCTGCGCCTCGCGCAGGCGAGGCGACAAACACCGCTGGCAAACAGGATGAGCGGAGGAGACGTGCGCATAGCGCGCGCGATGAAGCCGAAGAGTATAGTGGCGCCAGCGCGCCGCAGATGCCCCTTCCCACCTGGAAGCGCCGCCTGTTCATTGACCGCCCCGCCGACCTGCTGGCGTTTGTCGCCGAGGCAAAAGACGCGCGTGTGCTGGCGATTGACACCGAGTTCATCGAGACGCCCTACCGCAGGCCAACCGATCCCTCGCATAAGCTGACGCTGCTTCAGTTCGCCTTTGACAACGACTATCGCGCCTCGTATGTGGTGGACGCTCTCCGGCTGGCCGATCTCTCGCCTTTGCAAGAAATCCTGGGCCGCGCCGAGACGCTCAAACTGTTTCACGATACCAGCGCCGACAAGCGCGTGCTGGCGACCCGTGGGCTGGTCGCCCGCCAGACGCTCGACCTGGAAGCCGTCAGCCGGTCGCTCTTTGGCGGGCGCGCATCGGGCCTTCAGGCGATGTTGCTGCGGGCGACGGGCGTGCGCATGGATAAAAGTCTGCAACGGGCGGACTGGGGCAAGCGCCCGCTTACCTCGGCGATGGTCGCCTACGCCGCGCGCGACGCCGAGATGACCTACACGCTCTATTTGTGGCTCAAGACCAACTATCCCGATCAGGTCGCGCGCTACATCGTTCCGGCAAGCGCCGTCTCACCTGATATTGCGTCATGGCTGCTGGCGAGCCTCGAAGGCGGGCGCTCGTACACCGTTGAAGACGCGCTCGAAGACGCCGGGCTGACCGACGATCTCAACGCGCAGGAGGCCGCGCTTCGCCAGGCGCTCGGCGTGTTGCGCAATCCACAGCAGCGGGCAAAAGTGTTGCGGTTCATTGGCGACCTGGCGCTGACGGCGCTGGCGCCCGATGTACGCCCCTATCTGGCGTCGTCCTCAGCCGAGGAGCGATCCGGCGCCGCGCGCACACTGGGCAAGCTGCGCGACAAAGAGGCGGTTGAGCCGCTGAAACTGCTGATCACTGATCCGACGCCTGATGTACGGCAGGCCACGACCAACGCTCTCACAGCCATCGCCAGCGGTGAGCCACCACGGCTACCCTATCGGCGAGGCTGGGGCAGGCTGGCGCAGACGGTGGCTCACCGGAATGAGAGCGACAGCGGAACATCAGGCGTAGCGCCGGACTCCCGGTGGACAGATGCGTCTCGCCAGCGTGTGTGGACATCTGAATCCGCCCCGGATGAGGCGCCAGGCGCCGCGCCGGATGACTGGCGCGCGGCGTTACGCGCACGTTTCGGTGGCAAGGATGCGGAGGGACAGGCGCCCGAAGACCCCAATTGATCATTGATGATCATTGATGATCATTGAGTAGCAGGACAGCGGCTATTTCCTGGCGTATGCGTAGACACATACAAGAGGATATGTGAGCATATTGGATATTCCTGGAAAGCGATGGATGCGGGCAACGTATGGCAGATAAACCTGACTATTATGCGCTGCTTGGCGTGCGGCCGGACGCTGACGATGAGGCGATTCGTCAGGCGTACCGGCGGCTTGCCTGGGAATATCACCCCGATAGAGCTGGCGCCGAGAGCGCCGCGAAGATGAGCCAGCTCAACGTCGCTTATCAAACGCTGAGCGACCCAGAGCGCCGCGCGCTCTATGATGCGCAACGGCCAGATATTCCCAAACGCCAGGGACAGGTGACCAAAACGCCAGACGGCGCATCTGTTCCACGCGCAGGCACGCTCACTGTCTCGGCGGGGCCGCTTGCACATGTGGCGCGTTTCGAGGGTTCACCTGGCCCGGCGCTCTCCTCGATTGCGTTTACCCATGATGGGCTGTTTGTTGGTGGCGGCCAGCAAGATGGCCAGACACTGATCTGGAGCCTGCACAATGAACGCCTGGCGCATATGCTAGCCTATAGCGCGGGGCAAAACGCGGGTGTGTTGCAGGAGATACGACTCTCGCCACGCGGTACGCTCGCAGCCGCCTGGGGTGGGTTGCTTGGATTGCGTGTCTGGTCGGTCGCCGATGGGCAGACGATCTGGAATACCGGCGTGCGCGCTCCCATCGGCGCGATGGATGCCGTTCTGCTTGATGATCCACCGCTGATCCGGCTGGCTACGCCCGATGCGCCGCTGGCGCTGGCAAACGACGATCCCATCCGTTTCGCCGAACAAGGGCGGCGTGGCACATCAGTCTTTGCGCGTCCGCTGATGGGGCAGGTCAGCCCCGTCTGGGCGACGCCGTTTCATTGCATGGAGGGCGGCAATGAGAGACTGCTGCGTGAGCCACCCAACGCGGGATGGCGTGTGCAGCAGCGTTGGCTGGCAAGCGATGGCGCGTTCCTGGCAACCTTCGCTTCAGGCACGGCGCCGCGCTTTGGTAAGGGCAGCTATCTGCGGCTGTGGAACCTGTTGAGCAAGACTTTGCTGGGCGCCATCGAGCCAAAACGCATCGAGCAGATTATGGAGCCGCCCGGCATTTTGCGCCCGCCGTTCGCCGCCACGCACGACCTGGGCTGGATCGCTGTCGGCGGCGCCAATCGCCATGTGCGGCTGTTTGCCCTGCGCGCGCATCAGCAGCGCACTGTGGAGATCGGTCGCCTGCCGCAGGACGCGCTGATCGCGCTTACGCCGGATGGCGAGCGGCTGGCGCTGGCGCGCGAGGCACGGCTCGATCTCTACGACACACACAGCCAGAAGATGCTGCAAACCTGGGAGTTTGCCGCGCCGATCACCGCGCTGACCTACTCCACGCACGCCGCGCGTCCGCTGCTGGGGGTGGGCCTGCGCAACGGCGTGTTGGAGTTGTGGGGCTAGCTACTTGTAGCTACAAAGAGCTATAGGATGTACCCGCTGGCGTCGAAAAGCACATTAGTATGCGCGCCGCTGCTCATATCCACCTGAATGAGCAGTTGGCCGCTGCCATTCAAGCCGACCGTGACGCCGTTGGCGATGATCTGGCCACTGGCGAAGTTGATGCTGCTGGTGGCGGGTAGGGCCGGGCCAGGGTAGAGCCGCAGGTCGCCGCCGCTGGTGGGGTCAACCACGGTCACATTGCCCACCACGCCAATCGCCCCTGCTGGTATGCTGATCCCACCCACCGACACACCGGTCACTTGCAAGGTATGGTTAGAGCCAGCGTTGTACGGTGAGCTTTTGCGGGTATCGAGCAGGCGGATGGGATTGGCCAGGAAGGTGATCGCCCCGCTGATACCAGGGGCGCCCGCCGCTACCTTGAGCCATACGCCTGCGTCAGAGCCATCGCCGACGATGCAGATATAGAGATTGCCGTTGTCATCACGAATCTGTTCGCCCTTGAAGTAGGTTCCTGATGTGGGCGCTCCAGTGAAAGGCGCAGTGTGTTGGTAGATACGACCCGCCCCTACGGCGGCGACATCTATTCCGCTGCTCGCGTTGCCAACCACAGCGTTTCCAAAATCGTTTAACCCGACAACGGCATAACTGGTTGCCCCGCTGGCGGAAGCGAGCAATGCGGTGTTCCCTGACGTGTTGCTGCCGTTGATACTGAAGATGATGAAGCCGGAGCTGGAGTCAGACGAGAGGATCGTCGAGTGTTCGGCAGTATTGCTCGTGCCCAGGACGAGATTGGCGCCGTCCGCCGCGTGCGCCACCTCATGTCCCAACGCGCCGCTGCCTGCGGCGGCTAGCGCGGCGGCGGCTCCCACGCCGCCCCATTTGAGCAAGTTGCGGCGGCTCGTTACATGCGGCCTGCCAGCGTCGTGATGCTGTTGGGCAGGTTCGGCTTCCATGGCGTCCGGCGTCGTTTGGCTCGAAGTGATGAGCTCGGCTGGCGTGGACAACTGAACCGCACGCAGATAGGCCACTTCTTCCGTCAACGCGGCCAATTGCGCCTGCTGCTCGGCAATCAGGCTGGTAAGGGACGCCAATTGTTCGTCATAGTGATTGGATGAATGAGATGTCGTGTCATCGGTTTGTTGGGTTTGTTGGGTTTGCGTAGGAACTGAACTGGCTTCGAATGGTTTTGAGTCAGATGTACGCAAAGGGTTCCTCCAAACATGAACAGACTAAAAGATACGCTGATGCCAGATCGCCCAACAGCGAGCGATTCCCACTAAAAGGTCTATCCCTATTATGGATTAGCCCGTCGAGCAATTTTACGCAGACGCCGGGCATGCTCGCGCCAGGCGCCGCAGGAAAACGGCTCGTCGCTGCTATGCCGCAGGCGCCACACCCACCACTGCGTCTTCCGGCGTGCCAAGCGCGGCCACGTCCGCCGCATAGTGGCGGCTGCCGCGTATGCCGATCACGCCGGAGATGATCAGCGCGATGGGGCAGGTGATCAACAGCGCCAGACCGATTTGCTGGCCGCCCAGGCCATGAATGCCCAGGATGCCTTTGCTTAGCGCCAACGCCAGCAAGCCAACCACGACCCCTGCGTAGCTATCGCCGATCAGATGCGCCAGAGTCAGTTCCAGGCCGCCACCGCCCGCGCGATCCTTTGGTGGTAACACGTCTTGCAGGGCCGCGCTGGACGGCCCGTTATACACATTCAGGAAGAACGATCCGCCAAGCGCAAAGATGATGAAAATTGCTGCGCCTATGAGCACCTGCTTTGAGGGAGCCAGCGCCATGTACGCCGGGATGGCGTGCAGAACATAAGGCGTCAGCAGCGCCAGGATCAGGAAGGGAATCGCCCAGAGGAAGCCATAGGCGCTCGCCAGCACCCGCGCGCCCGAACGTTTGCGCGCAAGCTGGTTTGCCCAGCGGCTGCCATACAGTCCGCCGCTGATGCCGCCAACCAGCAGCACCACACCCGGTAGCAGCGAAGAAAGCGTATCGCTCAGCCCCGCCGCTTTGCCAAAGGGAGAATCCTGCCCATAGGTGGCGCTGAAGTAGATGACAAGGAACGACGAGGTGGCCGTCAACGCGAAGAAGCCAGCAGCGTGCATGCCCAGGATGACCCGTAGCGTGGGGATACGCAGGTACTCGCGCAGCTTGCCGATGAAGGTGTGGCCGGTGACACCCACCTCTTCTTCGGGGTCGTCCTCATGGCGGGCCTTCTCGCGCGCGAAGAGCATCAGCAGCGCAAGCGCCAGCCCTGGAATGCCAGTAACGAAGAAGGCGATGCGCCAGTTTCCGCTGGCGAACGCTCCGGCGACCACTGTGCCGATGCCCGCGCCCACCAGCGCACCCACGCCCCAGCGCGCCATTACCGTCGCGCGGCGTTGAGGTGAATGCCATGCAGAGAGCAGCGGTGTTCCAGCGGGATAATAACTGCCCTCGCCCACGCCCACCAGCGCCCGCGCCACCAGCATCGAGAAGAATCCACCGGCCAACGCAGTGCCTATCGTCGCCAAACTCCACAGCGCCACACCGACGGCCACGACGAGCTTGCGGCTGACAATATCCGCCAGATAGCCAAGCGGGAAGGCGACGAGCGTATAGATCAGCAGAAAGGCGCTGGCGAGGAAGCCAATCTGGAAATCGTTGAAGTGGAACTGGCGCGCAAGCACCGCCGAGAGGCCACTAAACACAAAGCGGTCGGCGTAGTTGATAAAGTTAATGGCGAACATCAGCCAGAAGATGTAACTGGCGTAGCGACCCACCTTGAAGCCTGCGGAGCCGGGCGCTTGGGGCGCCGCAGGGAGGGGTGTCGCTTCCGATGTCGTCTTTGGCGTCTCGGGCAGGGTTGCGTCACTCATGACTGGCTCCTCTCGCGGCGATGGCTCGATGTGGCGTCGCCGGAATATTGGGGCGTCTTTCTCAGTGGACGAAGCGTTGTCCCCCCATTGTAGCATAGCTGGCTCGTATCGCCAATGATGAGGAAGCGTGCGCCAACAAGTCCTACGGGCGATCCAGTCGCGCCGCTCGCGCGTATCTGTAGGTGAGGCAGGCATAACCCCATGCGAATCATACAGAGACGGCGAAGAGCCAGCGAAGCCAGAAGGTGCGTTTGTCAGCTTTCTCCTGACGGTTCGCGCTATACTTTCTATAGTGGCTTCGCACGCTGCTACACTTGCTTGGGCAGTTGAGTAAGCGTGGGGACGCCACAAAGCAAATAACAGGTATTTCAGGTTAGGCATAGAGTAACACATGCGACAGTTTCACGCCCACAGGTGGCGGTTCTCTCTCCGGGCGCAAAACGCCCACCGGCCAGCGCCAGCGCGGAATGCGTGTTGTTTCGGCGCCTGGCAGAGGTGGGGCGGAGGGAGCTGACGTTGTCAGCACCCCCGGCGCTCGGCCCGCTTCCTGTAGGACATGATGGATCAGAGACAGGAGGCTTAGCAATGACGCCGAATCCACAGTATTCACGCCAGTATTACGAAGATTTGCTCCTTGACGCCTTGCTCGACAAAGGTTTCACTGTTGACGAAGCTCTCAGCCTGATTGCGCTACAGGAGCGGGTGGAAGAGGAATGGGCGGCCCAGCAAGAGGCCGAACGGTGCAGACGAATTGCCCGCTGGCGCAACCCCTATGGTGACTATTCAGGGAGAAGTTGGCTGAGCTAGCTGTATCGCGTCTGGTACGCTCACCACACGCCAGCCATCTCGTGCCGCCCACTGGATATGCTATCTTGCCAGTCGGGCTATTTTCGCCGGAAATATCCCACAGCGCAGTGGGTGAATGTGATACTATAAAAGCGAACGTCTATGGTAGACACCTGGTGTTCGGGCCGGGGTGGTGGAGAACGGGGGACGCATTGAAAGCTGTCGTAATGGCGGGCGGCGAGGGGTCGCGCCTGCGCCCATTGACCATTTCTCGCCCCAAGCCGATGGCGCCCATCGTGGGGCGCCCGGTGATGGAGCACATCCTCTATCTGCTGAAAGCGCATGGCATCACCGAGGTGGTGGTGACTGTGCAGTATATGGCCAGCTCCATCGAAGACTACTTCGGCGATGGCGCGCAGTTGGGGATGAAGATTGCGTACTCTCGCGAGGAGACCCCGCTCGGCACGGCGGGCAGCGTGAAAAACGCCGAACATCTGCTGCAAGAGCCGTTTTTGCTGATCAGCGGCGATGCGCTTACCGACTTCAACCTGTCCGATATTATTCGCTATCACAATGAGAAGCGGGCGCTGGCCACGCTGACGTTGGCGCACGTCGCCAATCCGCTTGAGTTTGGCGTGATCACCACCGACGAGCAGGGCCACATCCAGAAGTTCCTCGAAAAGCCAAGCTGGGGCGAGGTCTTTAGCGACACCATCAACACTGGCATCTATGTCCTTGATCCGGTCATCTTCTCATACTTTGAGAAGGATAAGCCTTTCGATTTCAGCCAGGAACTCTTTCCGATGATGCTGAAGAAGGGCGATCCGCTCTATGGCTACATCGCCGAGGGCTACTGGTGCGATGTGGGCAACCTCGCCGAATACATGCGCGCCAACGCCGATGTGTTGCAGGGGCGTGTCAAGACGATCATCCCTGGCGTGGATCAGGGTGGCGGCGTCTGGGTGGAAGACGGCGTGGAGATCTCGCCTGACGCGCGCATCTACGGGCCGGTCTATCTCGGCCACGACTGCAAGATCAAGGGCGGCGTCACCATTCACGGCCCCAGCGCCATCGGCCACTACACCATCCTCGACGACTTCGCGCAGATTGATCGCAGCGTCGTCTGGAACAATTCTTACATTGGCGAACGGGCTGAGTTGCGTGGCGCGCTGGTGGGCGCCTCCACCAGTGTGAAGAGCCGCGCGGTAATGTTTGAGGGCGCGGTGGTTGGCGATCACTCGGTGATCAACGAGAACGCGATCATCCAGCCTGGCGTGAAGATCTGGCCGAACAAAGAGATCGAGACTGGGGCCGTGGTCTCCAGCAGCATCATCTGGGGATCGCAGGGGCGACGCGCGTTGTTCGGGCGCTACGGCGTGACGGGCCTCGTCAACGTGGACATCACGCCCGACTTCGCCGCGCGGCTAGGCGCCGCGTATGGCGCCGTGTTGCCGAAGGGCGCGATTGTCTGTGTCAACCGCGACGCACACCGCACGCCACGTATGGTCAAGCGGGCGATCATCTCTGGTCTGCCCTCTGCGGGTATCAATGTGTGGGATCTGGAGAGTGTGCCGCTGCCGGTCGCGCGCTTTTACGTGCGCACGACGGAGGCGCTTGGCGGTGTGCATATTCGCCTCTCGCCGTTCGATCCGCGTGTGATTGACATCAAGTTCTTCGATCAGTATGGGCAGGACATCAGCAAGAACACCGAGCGCAAGATTGAAAACCTGTTCTTCCGCGAAGACTTCCGCCGGGTGTATCTTGACGACATCGGCAATATCAAATACGCCGAGGCCGTCAACCAGCGCTACACCACAGCCTTCCTGAAGGCGCTCGACCTCGAGGCGCTGCGCAAGAGGCGCTATCGCCTGGTGGTAGACTACGCCCACGGCGCAAGCGTTGATGTGATGTCGCCGATTTTCAACGAGATCGGCGCCGATGTGATTGCGCTGAACGCGACCCGCGACCCCACACGCTACTCGCGCACCGCCGAGGAGTTCGACCGCGATATGCAGGTGTTGGCTTCAATCACCGGCACACTGAAAGCCGACCTGGGCGTGCGGATTGACACCGGCGGCGAGCGCATCTTTGTGGTGGACGACCATGGCGTGACGTTGGATGGGGGCAAGCTGCTGGCGGCGCTGACCGATCTGACGTTGCGCGGAGGCGAGAGCGGCGTGGTAGCGATTCCCGTGACGGCCCCCAGTGTGATTGACGAGGTGGCGGCACGCCAGCATGGGCGGACGATCCACACAAAGGTGATGCCCCAGGCGCTCACTGGCGCGGCGCACGCTAACGGTGTGGTGCTGGTGGGTGACGGCGCCGGCTCGTTCGTCTTCCCTGAGCTACATCCCTCCTTCGACGGCATGTTCGCGCTGATGAAGCTGCTGGAATCGCTGGCGCGCTACGAGACGAGGCTCTCGGAGGTGGTCAACCAGTTGCCGCCGTATCACCTGATCCGCACGCAGGTCAATTGTCCGTGGGAGTACAAGGGGAAGGTGATGCGTATCCTCAGCGAGCAGTATCACTCAGACGATCCCATTGACGGCGTGAAGATTGACCTGGGCAAAGAGGAGTGGGTGCTGGTGTTGCCCGACGCGGATCGCCCGCTCTTCCACGTGCTGGCGGAATCGCGTTCGCGCGACGCAGCCCAGGCGCTTGCCGATAAATACGCGCGCGTGGTGAGCGGATTGCAGCACTAAGGCGGCGGGTTTAGGTGAGAGGCGGCGGGCGGTTAAAACCGCGCCTACGGGCTAGCGCCACGAAGTCCGCCTGCGCGGACTAGAGATCGAAGAGGGCGTTGCTCAAGCAGTGGCGCTCTTCTCGGTCAATGAGGTCTCTCGTGTACCGCCGCTTTCCAGAGCGGCCCTGCGACGTTTGCCCAGTGGTCATGCTAGGGCAGGATGGTGGAACTATGGAGTTGCCAGAACACACTTGATATGCTGCGGCAGATGGGCTGTGGAGTAAGCATGCCACCTCGTTAATCGTGTCTGCGGTTTGGCGTGCGCTGGCCCATCTGATCCCAGCGCGAACGTAGCAGCAGCGCCACAATGATCAGCAGGGCAGACAAGAACACCAGTGACCCCAACCCCAGGATGATGACGATGCTCCCCATGAGCTACCTCCTCGCTTGCCAATTTTGCCGATGTGCGCCCAAAACATCTCCTCATGATTCCTAAATGCGCCTATGATCGTGTACACTATAGCATAGGGGGATGGAAACTCAAACGTAGGGCGATCACATCGCTTGGCGCCATTCTTGCTTCTCTGGCATAGTAGTTGCTATTATGGCCGCGATAAGCGAGCGGACATAGAGAGGAATATGCGCCCTGTGGATGGTTTAGATATGCGCCTCGACCCTACCCTGGCTCCTCGCCAGGCCCCCGTCATTTCCTTCCGTCAGATCGCCGCCGTGCGTTTGTTGCAGCTTTCCAGCCAGGAGCTTGAAACAACCATTGCGCGCGAACAGATGGAAGACCCCGCCTTTGAGGTGGAGGCGCGTCCTTGCTGTTCACGGTGTAGTGCCCCGCTCGATAATCCCCTGGCGCCCTGCCCGTTCTGTGGCGCGGGAAGCGTCGCCAACACTGACCGGGTACGCGAGGAAGCCACCGCATCCTATGAAGGCGCAAGTGAGGCTGCGGATGGCAGCGAGAACTGGGAGCGTTGGGAAGCTCCATCGGGCGCCGCTGGCCTGGCTGACGATGACGACCCGATGATGCGCCTGTCGTCAACGCTTTCCCCTGGCGAGGCGCTGCTCAAGACGCTGAGCCTGGCTGTCTCCTCCGAAGAGTATCCCATCGCTGAATACCTCGTAGGCTGCCTCGACCATCATGGCTTTCTCCCTGAGAATATTGTGGATGACGCCGCAGATGCGTTGTGCTGCGAGGCGGAGCAGGTGGAGCGCGTACTCGAGGCGCTGCAACGGCTCGATCCACCGGGCGTTGGCGCACGTGGCGCTCAGGAGTGTTTGCTGATCCAGTTGCACCGCCTGCGTGAGGCTGGGCGCTCGCATCCACTGGCGGAGTTGCTTGTGCGCGATTATCTCAAAGACCTTGCTTTCCGGCATTTCCGCGAGGTGGCGCGTGAGCTAGGGCAGACGCCCCGGCGTATTGAAGAGGAATGGGAGTTCATCCGCCGGGAACTGCATCCGTATCCCGCGCATGGCTACGACCCGGACATGGGCGACCTCGCCCCGACCGCCGCTCCCGTGCGGCCTGATGTGGTGATCCGCAAGAGTGGTGGGAATTATTATGCTGAGGTGGTCGAACGCAACCGCTATCAGTTGCGCGTCAATCAGGAATATCTCTGGGCGCGCAAGCATATCGCGGCAATTGGCTGTGATGAAGCCAGCCGCACGCACATCCGCTCTTATGTGGATCAGGCGCAGAGTTTTATCTCTGCCCTGCATCAGCGCTGGGAGACGATGCAGCGTGTCTCCGACGCTTTAATCGAACTGCAACGAGACTTCTTGGAAAAGGGGCAGAGCGCGCTCAAACCACTCACCCGCGCGGATGTTGCTCGCCATATCGATCTGCATGAGTCAACCGTAAGCCGCGCCACCGACGGTAAGTTCGCCTTGCTGCCGGATGGGCGTGTCATCCCCTTCGATGATTTCTTTGATTCGTCGCTCCCTGTCAAGAAAGCCCTGCGCGAGGTGTTGGCCGGAGAAAACCCGCGTCGCCCCTATAGCGACGAGCAGCTTGCGCGCATGCTGGCGCGCCAGGGCATCGTCATTGCGCGGCGTACCATTGCGAAGTATCGCGAGGAGCTTGGCATCCTGCCGTCGCGCTTGCGGCGAACACGCGCTGGCGCCCCCAAAACTGCGCCTGCGTCGCCTGGAACGCCATCACTGCCATCCAAAGTAAGCAAAAGCGCCAGGCGCGCTCCCGTTTATGCAGTCGCCCGCTGATGATATGGTTGACGATGTACCTGCTGGAGGCTACCCGCTGACCTGCCAGAGGGTCAGCGTAGCTGCTACGCTATCGCTGATCAGCACAAGGGAGCCATCGGGCGACCAGGTGAGTCCCAGATTGGAGACAGTGTACACTCCTGTCGGTTGGTCGCTATCTTCACCAAAACCCTGACAGCCAGGGTCGTGGGAGCCAAGCGCCAGCGGCCATACGCCAACTGATCCGCCGTTGTTCGTGGCGCTTATTGTCAGCGTCTGACCTTCTTTGGCGAAACAGTTGACGCTTGCCAGCAAACTTCCGTCGGGATTCCACGCTGCCAGCGCCCACCCCGCGCGCCCAACGGCTTGCTGAAGGGTTGCCAGGGCTGCGTCGCGCGGGGGGACGGGAAAGAGCGCGGTCGGCAGAGAGATGGCAGGCGCTGGAATGGAATGCGTGTCACTCGTCGGCGTGGAATCTCCAGCGCCGATTGCCCCTGATGGCGCCTGGAGCGCAACTCCGGTTCGCAGCAATGCCGTCTCTTCGCCATCAGCCGTCCACGAGGGAAAGGTGCTGACGAAGGCGCTTTGATCGGGCGGCAATCCTGCGCTGTCCGGCCCGATCACCATACCCGGCTGCCAGATGGTAAATGGCGCGCCGCCATCGGGATTGCCCACAGGGTAGTTGCTCGCCGCTGAAATGGGAAGGAGACTCACTTCGCCGGTGAGAGGAGTAATGGGATAGGGAAAGCCCTGACTATTCCAGGCGTAGGTAAGCCCAGGCTCAAGGGTATATGCAGGCGCAGCGTTCTGAGCGCCGAGCCGCCAGACAGGGAGCGATGCTCCGCCGTTGGTCATGGAGGTGAAGTAGCCTGAGTCACCGACGATGATGGTGGCCTGTTGCTGAGCGACGGCAATCACGAGCAGGCCGGAGAAGACCTCAGACGCCAGCGAACGAGACGCCCCCTGAAACAGGGTGAACACCACCGCCACGCGCGCGCCATCGGGCGACCAGCCCATGCCGGTGAACGTCGCTTGCAGGCCAGATGAGATACTCCCTGAGTCCCCCAACCCCAAGAGCGCCTCGAGCGGGATTATTCGTTCGAGGCTCATGGAGCGACCGTCGGCGCTGAGCGCATAGATTGCCAGCGCATGCCCGCATGAGGGGGCCGACAGCCGCTGTCCACAGTTGCTCAGCACGCCAATCACTGCGATATGATGGCTGTCGGGGGCAAAGGCGGCGCTCGATGGGGAACGCAATCCGGCGGTGGCCAGGGTGGAGAGCGTGATGCGGTTGTGAAGTACGCCCGAAGCGCCGGGCGCCTGCCCCAGACCAACGCGATTGGCTACCAGGAGCGCCCAGATGACGACGACGATGGTGCCAATAAAGGCAAACGTCATCGGCCAGCGCAGGGTGGAAGGGCGCGCGTGTTGGCCAAGTCGGCCAAACGCCGACAGGGTTGCCTGGCGCTCCATCGTGACGCCCCCTTCCCCACCTGGTTCCTGATACTCCCTGTCCGCCCAATGTGTGAGATGTGTACGTGTAATGCGTCGTTTCTCATAACTACGTTTCTGAGTGCGCCAGACTCACATAAAGCAGACAAAGATAGCGTCCACAGAGGCTCTGCGCCATACCATTCATCGGCGGCTACCAACGTCTCGCGCTTGAGAAACTGTGTCTACCAATAGAGTACAGGAACAACGCTTTGCTGGCAAGCCCCTGGTGACGATGCGGCCAAAAAGATGGTACACTGAAAGCAGAAATTGCACATCAGGAGCACAAGCATGTCAGACACATCTGCCTATTCCATGCCATCGCTACCCGAAGAATCCGCTCAGGATGGCGAGAACAGTGAATCCTTCGGCGCGGAGACGCGCGCCTCGTCGATCATGATCACCTGCGCATGCGGCGAGACGTTTAGCAGCCTGGTGTATCACGCCGTCAATGTGACGCTTGAGCCAGAGTTGCTCTACCAACTGCTGGCGGATACGCTCAATGTCGCGGTCTGCCCAAATTGCGGGCGCCGTGCGCGTAGCGCGATTCCTTTTGTTTACCATGATATGGCGCGTGGCCTGTTTGCCTATGTCTTTCCCAACGGAGACCTCTCTGAGGAAGAGCGCAGCCAGCGCCTCGAACGTTTGCGCGCGGTCTACAACCAGGCGGTCGCCGCTTCAGGGGATGTGACGAGAAGCGCCAGAGAAGACGCATCTGCGGCTGCCGATTCGCCTCGCCTGCAAGACGCCATCCCACAGCCTGGCGCGCCACCGATGCAGGTGATCTTTGGGATCGAGCAGTTGCGTAAGCTGGTGGAGTCGCTGTTGGAGCCGTCGGAGCGTCTGGGCAAGGTCACGCTAACAGCGCAGGGAAATGACTCCGCGCAACGTGAACAATTGCGGCTGATCGCCCAACGGCTGGCGCGTGGCGCGGGCTGCCTGACCGAGACGACCGAGCGAAGCGATACGTTCTCCATCACTATCTATGGTCCACGCAGCCAGATAGGCGTTATCGCGCAGGCATTGCGCCAGGGCTGATCATCTCGTCCCATGCGAATTATGCCTGAATTATACGTCTGAGCCTGGCGTCAGTTTGCGATTGGCCTGGCCGCCCTTCTTCCCAATGCGCGCATAGAACTCGGAACCCTGGTTGCGCTTTGTGCTATCGCCGCCCTTCTTGCCAATCTGCACATAGAAGTCCGGGCCGTGTTCGCGGCGCACCGTCTCGCCGCCCTTCTTCCCGATGCGCGCGTAAAAGTCGTGGCCATAGCGGGCGCTCACTGCGCGTCCGCCACGACGCGCGGCCTCAGTGCCGGGTTTGGGGCCACGCTTTCTCCCCTGTAACCCCTTCCTCGCTGTTTGTTCATGTTCACCTGCGATGTTCTCCTGTTCACTCATCCGTATCCCCCTGTGGCTGGTATGTTTCGGCTATCTCTCTGCGGCAAGCCTGCTGTCGCGGGTAACTTGTCTTCCATCCATATGACGCCTGAGGCAGGACTGCTTTTTCAGGTTCCAGCGTCGCTACACATATCCGCACACATGCCAGACAGCGCGCTGAGAGGCGTTCATTCCACCCCATTCCCAGAGAGGGGTACTGATGGACAGAGGTGTTGGGCAAGCGTGGCGCGCATGATATACTTTTCTTCGGTTGTTCCAAAGTGAAAAGAACACACGTTCTAAAATAGAGAAGCAGCGAAACGTCGGCGCCGCTTCGTGACAGCGCGCTGTCGTGCAGCGCCGAGCGGAATCGAGCAGGGTTGAGCACCACGCAGAATAGAAGCGAGCAATCATTGGTGGCTGGTCTTCTCTCACGGATCATCTTCAGCGATCCACATGCGATACTTTCCACAATGGCGCCGCGTCCATCTGAGACGCCAGAAGCAAGCGGCGCGTCTTCCTCCACACAGTCGCCTCAGGCTATGAAAGGCCCCAGGCAAGCGCGCCGTGCCGCGCAGGCAGCCGCCAATGCGGCGAATGAGCCAGCGCCCCAACCAGCCGACGCGCTTGCTGCCATCCCTCCTGATCCAGCCTGGCCGCGCTGGTATGCGCTGAACCTGCGTGCGCAAACGCTCCGGTCGCCGACCTCCTTTGATCGTCTGCTGGCCCCAAAGGCGCTGTATGATCGCGTGCGTCCACATCCCTATCAAATCCAGGTGGTGGAGCAGGCGTTGCGCGAGAAAGCGCCCTCGGTTATTTTGGCCGACGAGGTGGGGCTTGGCAAAACCATCGAGGCGGGGCTGATTTATAAAGAGCTGGCGCTACGGGGCATTGTGCGGTCGGCGCTGGTGCTGGCCCCTAAGGCGTTGCTGAGCCAATGGCAGGATGAACTGCGCGAACACTTCGATGAAGACTTTACGCTGACCGACGAGCGACGCTTCCGTGGCTTCGAGGAAGAGGATCGCGTGATCTGTTCGCTGCCTCAGTTCGTGCGCTCGTTTGAGAAGATCGCTCCGCGCACCTGGGATATGCTGATTGTTGACGAGGCGCATCTGCTGGCGAATCCGGCGTCGAAGCGGCGCAAGAGCGTTGGGCAGGTGCGGGCACGCTGGCGGCTTTTGCTGACGGCCACTCCCGTCGCCAACCGGCTGACCGATCTCTACAGCCTGATCGATCTCGTCGCGCCGGGCCGCCTGGGCACACAACGCGAGTTCGAGGATGACTATATCGCCGACCCTGGAACGGGGCGCGTCTTGCGGCCAGAGCGCGCCGCACAGCTACGCGGCATTGTGCGCGAGGTGATGTGTCGGACGCGCCGCAGCGAGACCGACATCCCCTTCGCCGGGCGCACAGTGGACACGCGCACGATCCCACCAACTCCCGCCGAGGATGCGCTGATTGCCGATGTCACCGATTATCTACGCGCGCTTTATCGCCGCGCGCCCACTACGCGCATGAACCGGGGCGCGGTTATTCGCGAGATCATGGCGCTGCAACAGTCGCTCAGCAGCAGCCCACGCGCCATCGAACATTCGCTGCGCCGCCGCGCCGAAACGCATCCCGATGAGAGCGGCGTGTTGCTGGAGCTGGCGGATCGCTGCCAGGAGGTGACGGCGACTTCAAGCGCGAAAGAGCAGTTGTTGCTCGACGCGCTACGTGAGCTTGGCGACGAACCGGCGCTGATCTTTACGCTGCGGCTCGAGACGGCGGCGCGCCTGCGTGAGGTCATTCGCGCGCAGGGACGTAGCGCCGATTGCTACGTGGGCGCGCTCTCGCGGGCGGAACGTGAGGCGATGGTGGCGGACTTCAACAACGGCGCGCTCAACACCTTGATCGCCACCGACGCGGGAGCCGAAGGGCTGAACCTGCAACAACGCTGCCATGTCGTCTTCAACTATGACCTGCACTGGAACCCGATGCGCATCGAGCAGCGCATTGGGCGGGTACATCGCCTCGGCCAGACACATGATGTGAGTGTCTTCAACTTCACCCTGAAGGACACGATTGACGACTACGTGTTGCGGTTGCTTTATCAGAAGATCAACCTTTTTACGATGACCATTGGCGCGCTTGAGACCGTACTTGCGGAGACGCAGGAAGGTGAGATGGACATCGAGGAGCGCATCCTTGAGATTCTGATGCAGAGCGCCACCAACGAAGAGGCGCGGCGCGAGCTTGATGCGCTTGGCGATGAGATGGCCCAGGGCTTGCGTCGCCAGCGGGCGGCTGAGTCGTTGACGGTAGGTGTATTGGAGGGGCACGCATGAGATGGTTCTGGCAGCGGCGCAAGCCTGAGCAAAAAACCGCTGATGCGTCTCAATCACGCGAGAAACAGGCGCAGGCTACCATGCAAGCGCCTGCCGCGACACTGACCATCGAGCGCGCCAGTGGCAGCGGGCGGCTGGCGGGGCACACCTCCCCACGCGAGCCACGCGACGCGTTGCTGCGCTTTGCCCGTGATTTCTTGCTGGCGCAGGGCGCACGGGTGCGGCTGGAAGACGATGAGAAGACGCTGACGGCGACGCTGGCCGACGGCGCTACAACGCGCTATACGACCTCGCTTGCCCGCGCGCACGCTGAAGAGGCGACCATCCTGCTTGTCGAGGGAAGCGCCGCGCTGGCGACGCTCTCAGATGAGGCGGCGCGGCGGTCGCGCGTGGTGGCGCTGCGGTTGGTTGCTGAGGCCGACCCCGCCGCGCTTGTCGCCAAGTGGCTTGGCTTGACGCTCGCCGCCGATTCGACAACCATACAGGCAGCCACCCAGCCAAATTGCTGGCGCTGCCTGGGATTTGGCGGGGAGCCGTGGCGGCGTGGCGCGCCATCGTGCCAGGTATGCCCGTTACATGCGGGAAGGCTGGCGATCCGATGGGAGCAGACGCCCGTCGCGGCGCGCATTGTTCGCCGGTGGGAGGCGCCGGGCGTTGAGTTGACGTTGCTCGTTAGCGGACGTGACCGACGGGGGCGCCGCGAAGAATGGCAGCGGCTGGCGTTTGATACGCATGGCAAGCCCCTGGCGCCGCTAACGCTGGAGCAGATGGCGCGGGCCAGTGGCGCAGCCTTTGATCTGGCAGCCCAATCCGAAGGACAGCGCGCGCAATCTGGCCCTTCGGCGTTGATTCACGCCAGCTATGAACAGGCGCGCGCCACGCTGGCTCCTGTGCTCGATGCGGCTAGCGTCTTCTTGCAGCAGCGCGCCGCCGACGACTACCAGCGTCGCGTTGCCGATCTGACGGCGCACTACGAACGCCTGCGCCACGAGGAGCCTGATCAGGCGGATGACTCTGCGGCTGCGCTGACGCGCGAACTGGATAGCCTTTCCGAGGTGTTCGCCGTAGAGGTGGAGGCGCGGCTGGAAAACGTCGCGCTGATCGCGGCGCCGTTGGCCGAGGCGGCGCTACGCCTGCCCTCCGGCGCGGAAGCGATGTTCACTGTTGATCTGGGGCGCAGCGTTGTCGTATCGCCGGTCTGTGGCGTCTGTGGCAAGACGGCGCGCGTGGGGGGAGTATGCCGCCAGGGCCATTTCACCTGTGCGGAATGCTTCGCAGCCTGCGCCCACTGTGGCGCCCATGCCTGCGCGATATGCGCCGGACAGGCTGGCGTGACGACCGCGACACTGACCCCCTGCGCGACCTGTGGCGAGGCGATCTGTCAGGAGTGTTTGCATGCCTGCGCGCAATGTGGAACGTTGCACTGTCCAGCGCACCTCTGGCAGTGCAAAGATCATCCCACTGGCGCCGATGGCGGGCGGCTCTGCCTGGCCTGCGCGGCGCTCTGTTCGGTATGCGACGGTGTGTTATGCGCTGAGCATGCGTTGGCGTGCAGCGAATGCGGCGCGCTGCTCTGCCAGGAACACGCGCTTGCCTGTGGTGAGTGTGCTGCGTTGCTCTGTGGCGCTCACGCCCGGCGCTGCGTAACATGCCAGCGTCCGGTGTGTAGCCAACATGCCAGCACATGTGAGGCGTGCGGCAGCACTATGTGCGCAAGCGATACGTTTGCCTGCTCTGGCTGCGGACGCGCGCTCTGCAAATGCGCCACGCCAGCCGCGTGCGCCCTCTGCCAGATACCTTACTGCGCCTATTGTCTGAACCCGAATGCAAGCGCGACACTCGCCGATGCGCACGGCAAGCTCGAAGCCTCTTCTTCGACCGCGAGTGAGCATAGTTGTCCGGCATGCAGATCGCTTTCCGCCGCCAGCGATGCTGATCTCACATTGCTCAAGTTGGCCGCCACGCACGGCAAGGCGATCAACCTGCGTCACCGTTGGTTGGTCGGGCGGAATGCGCGACTTACCGTCTTTGTGGATCGCGGGCTGGGGCGTCAGGTGGTCTTTGCCATCACACCGGAAGGTGAGATCATCGGCGCACAACGAAAGGGATGGTTTGTTTGACATCGCTAAAGCCTCTGAAGCCGCAAGCAGAGGAAACGCAGCAGCCCCCAAGCCTGCGCGCACGCCTCGCTGCACGCCATGCCCTGGCGCTGCTCGATAGTGCTTCATCTGAGACGGCGCAGGAGTTCGCCGATGCGCTCGATGAGGCGGTGGGGTGTGCGCTTACGCCTGCCAAACGCGCACTGTTGCTGGCCTCGCTGGCGCCTTTCGATTCCACAGCCGCCGCCCGCAGGCTGACGCCACGCCAGGCGCGCGAGATTGCCAGCGGACGAAGAGCTTCCCACGCTGCCGCCGAAACACCCACCAGCGTTGGCGAGGATGATTCAGCGGGCGCGCGCCTGACGCTGGCTCATCTCGACGCCATGCTCGATGAAATGTGGTATATGTGTGTGCAGTGGTTGCTCGATAGCGAGGGGTATAGCGTCGAGCGCCTGCCAGGTGGGGGCGCGTCGCCTGTGTGGCGTGGTGAACAGCGCGGACGTACTTCTGAGGGTGAGGGCGGCCATGCGCCTGTCATCATTGCCAGCGCCGTGCGGCTTGCGGATGGCGCGCCGCTCGATGAGGAGCATGTGCGGCGGGCGGCGGCGGGGGCGGCGGGCGAACCCGATGTGCGGGCGCTGCTGATCACCACAGCGGAGGCGACGGTGGGCGCGTTGCTCGAAGCGCGTCGGCTTGGTGTAGACCTCATCGAGCGTTTGGGCATCGAACGGCGGCTGAGCGCGCTGGAAACGGCTTTTCAGCGTGAGCAGACCGAGGCGCAGGCCCAGGCGTATGCGCGCGCTGAGGCGGCAGAGGCGGCGCGCGATAGGCTGCTGGCGGCGCTCGAGGCGGCAGAGGCGGCGCTGGTTGGTGTAGAGATGTCCACGGCGCAGGGCAGTCAGCCGCTCAGCGGGCGTGCACGCATCAAGAAGGCCGCCATCGAGGCGCGAGAGGCGCGTAAGCTGGCGGCGCAGGCGCTTTTTGCCTGGGAGACGCTGATGGATGAGTGGCTGGCGGCCTTTGGCGAACGCCCGGCGCGCGACGGTTCGCTGGCGCTGCTGGCCGCGCCGTCGCTCTATGGCGAACTGGCCGACCGGAGCGAACATCTGAGCCATGCGCTGTTGCTGGCGATCCAGCGGCTCGCGGGGACAAATCCCGATGGTGAGCTTGGCTATGGCGCCTGGCGGCAGGCCATCGCTGAAGAGTTACTGCTGCGCATCCAGGCGCTTCGCTGGCGTGCGCAATCGCTTGATCCGGCGCGCTGGCGCGACTTCAACGCCGCGCGCGATGATGAAGCACTGCAAGCGGCGACCCAGGCCACCAACGAAGCCAACCACGCGAACACCCGCGCCGAAAAAGCGTTTGCCCAGCTTGCCCCACGCATTGGGCTGACATGACATATCGCTGAGGCGTTCCTTCATATCCCCTTCCC
>JAJPIU010000090.1 GCA_021324535.1 Pseudomonadota bacterium | reverse complement strand
GGCTGATAGGGCTGATACGGTTGGTAGGATTGCTGTGGTTGTGGCTGCGGAGACTGCGCCTGACGCCCGTTGGGGGGCATTGGCTCGGTGCTGGCCCAATCATCCGGCTCGTTGGGAAGATTGATCATAATCTCGGTTCCTTTGACGCACTGGAAGCATCCATCAATCCAGAGAACAGTGGGAAGAAACTGCTACTACATGCTGACAGGAAGCAGGCAGCGGAAGCCGTTGGCGCATCCTTCCGTATACACAATCTGCCTACTAACTAGACGCATAACCCTATACGCAAACACTGTGATCTAGTTCACATTTCGAGCCAGCGATGAGACAAGCGCCACCAATCGCTCTTCTTCCTGCGTCACGCCTTCGCTCAGCCGCGCAGCCACTACCGGCAGCCTCCATGCGGTAAGCTCGCTTGCCCGGAATGGCGCAAGCTGGCGATAACGCCGAAGGTAAGCTGCCGCCAGCCGTACAATAGCTTGCTTCACGCTGAGATGATCGTCACCGTTGACAATCTCGCCGTCGAGGGATGCGTCTGCCATACGAAGCAACAACAGCGTTCGCGCGACATCGGCCAGAGGATGACCGCGAGCGGCGTTCTCCCAATCAATGATCACCGGCCCACGCGACGTAAGCATCACATTGCCGGGATGAAAATCGCCGTGGCAGAGCGTATCGCCGTCGGGCAGCGTTTCCAACGTTCGCAACGCCGCCTCGCGCGCGAATGCAGGCAAGGGATCCGCTCGCCGGATACGCCATTCCAACACCTCGCGCAGAGGGGGCAAGTCAGCGACTTTACACTCATATAGGGCCACATGCGTCTCGGCAAGGATCAGCGCGCCCTCGTTGACTGGCAATGCGCCAAAGAGGAGCTGCGTCTGAAGCGACGGCCCATCGAGTCGCTCGTAGAGAATCCCCGCTCGTCCATCTACCGTCGTCAGCCCACGAAACTCCGGGCCTATCTTCCCTGCCGCAGAGACGATCTGAGCGATCTTCGCCTCATATTCTGCCTCTTCGGGTGAGAAATCCGGGCGAAGCAACTTCACTACATCATGCTCTCCCCAGGCAAATACCTCTGCGATACGTCCCTCGCCAAGCAATTGCCCCTGCTTCGCAATCAATGTCCTTTACTCATGATCAACCCCATCAATCTCAATGGAGCCAGGAAGTATATCCGGCTGTTCGGCGAACCAGCGCAACGCCGCTCCCGCCAGATAAAGCGTGCCCGCCACGCAGACGAGATCGTGCGGGTCGGCCAGCGCCATTGCCTCGGCTAGCGCAATCGCTCGTTCCGACGCCATACGTATATCCAGCCACGGCGCGGCTTCACGTATCCGTGTGGCAAGTTCGTTGGGCGCCAGCGTGCGGGGGGTAGGCGCCTCAGTGAGGATGAGATAGGCCAGGCGCGCCGGGCCAAGCGGCTGCCCCTCGGCTGGCTGCGACGCGCGCGCGAATTCGCGCACGATGCCTGCGATGTCCTTATCACTGAGCGAAGCCACCACAAGAATCAGCCGCTCGTAGGGGAAATGGCGGCGCAGCGAGGTAAACAGCTTGGCGAAGGAGTCGGCGTTGTGCGCGCCATCCACCACGCGCCAGGGAGAGCGTCCCACAAGCTGCAAACGCGCGGGCCAGCGTACCGTGCGTAGCCCCTGGCGGATCGCTTCCTCGTCTATTGGCAGGCCTGCCGCGCGCAACTGTTCCGCAGCCGCAATCGCAGCGGTCGCGTTTTCAAGCTGCCCCTCGCCAAGCAACCGTAGCTCCAGGTCGTGGTAGGCGCCGGTCGGGGTGAACACGTCGAATCGTTGGCCGTCTTCGCTGGCGGGGCCTGGCGTGTAGGTGTAGGCAAGCGTCTCGGCGTTTGGCGCGTCCGCCGGGCCAACGTGCGTCAGGGGCGCGCCACGCTCCCCAGCGATGCGCTGGATGGTAGCAAACGCTTCGGGCGCCTGGGCGGAGGTGATGACGGGTATCCCTGGCTTGATGATGCCCGCTTTCTCGCCTGCGATCTCTGTCAGCGTGTTGCCGAGCAGGCGCATATGTTCATAGCTGATCGAGGTAATCACACTGACCAACGGCTCAACGACGTTTGTCGCATCCAGCCGGCCTCCAAGCCCCACTTCCACCACGGCATGCTCCAGATGCGCCTCGCGAAACGCCAGGAAGGCTAGCGCGGTCGCCGCCTCGAAGGTGATGTAGCCGCCAAGCGAGGTTCCTATCTCGGCCAGCGCCGCCGCGACCTGGGGCGTCAGCCGCGCCACCTCCTCTTCGCTGATGACTTTGCCATCAATGCGGATACGCTCACGAAAAGTATGCAAGTCGGGTGAGGAATACAAGCCGGTGCGGACGCCCGCCGCCGTGAGGATGGACGCCAGCATGGCGCAGGTTGAGCCTTTGCCCTTGGAGCCGGCGACATGCGAGATGCTATACGCCCGCTGAGGATCGCCAAGCCGCGCTAACAGCGCCCGTTCGCGCGGCAGGTTCTCTTCGCGGTCATGCCGAAAGGCTCCCGTGCGCTCAGTGTCGCTCAGACCATACAGCCAGGCCAACGCCTGCTGATAAGTCATTGGCGCGTGGGCCTCATATGATGATGTTGTCTCCTCAGCGGGCATGGGCGCCCCTCCACGGTCAGGATGGTGAGGTGTATGTCTTACCGTAGTCAGTCTACCACATTGACGAATACCGTAGCGCCGCACTCCTGGCGGCGTGTGTCGCTGAATAGCATAAAGGGTCGTAGGAAAAAGCCCGCTGTAATAGCTCTGAAAGTGGCATTGGAACCACTACACCTATTGGCGCATATGCAGAGGGGGCGGAGGACAGTTCCAACCCCTCTGCTATGGCGCGCAGGATATGGCGGGCAATGTCTGGGAATGGCGCAGCACGCGCTATACATCGTATCCGTATTGCGGCGCCGATGGGAGAGAGGATATAGGCGCAGCTGGAGGGAGAATCATGCGTGGGGATCGTGGCGCTTCGGGTCGCAGGTCGCGCGCGTGGCGTATCGCGGCTTCGTTCCCTCTGGGAACTTCAGCTCCTACTTCGGGTTCCGCCTCGCTTTGCCCTATGGGGTGGAGTCCCCAACCTCTCCCATTTGTATGACATTTGTATGATATGTATGATATGAGGCCGCACAGGAGGCCTTTGTGGTCTGCGGGCCTCAAGGCGCGCGTTCACGCGCCCGCCCCACCCCATCTGCGATCCTGTTTGCCCTGAGTCACCCCTCCCCATCTATGGGGAGGGGTCGGGGGAGAGGTTACTCCCCCTTCTCGATGGGCGCGCCGACCAGATTGCCCCACTCCGTCCACGAGCCGTCGTAGTTGCGCACATCGGGATAGCCCAACAACTGCGTCAGCACAAACCACGTGTGCGCCGATCGCTCGCCAATGCGGCAGTAGGCGATCACCGGCTTGTCGGGCGTCACGCCCTTGCCGCCGTAGATGGCTTGTAACTCCTCAGGTGACTTGAAGGTGCCGTCGGGGTTGGCAGCCGTCGCCCAGGGGATATTCTGCGCGCCGGGGATGTGGCCGCCGCGTTGTGCGCCCTCCTGTGGATAGTTCACCATGTGAAGTAGTTTGCCGGTGTACTCGTCGTTCGAGCGCACGTCTACCAGCGCCGCCTCGCCCGACTGTACCCTGTCCAACAGGTCTTCCACTTGGCGACGGAACGCGCGCAGGCTCAGGTTGGCCGGTTGCGCATGATATTCCGTCGGGGAGAACTGTGGAACATCCTTCACGTATTCGCGGCCCTCAGCCTCCCACTTGGCGCGTCCGCCGTTCATCAGGCGCGCGTCCTTGTGGCCGTAGAGCTTGAAGAGCCAGAAGCTATAGGCGGCGTACCAGTTGTTCTTGTCGCCGTAGAAAACGACTGTGGTATCATTGCTGATCCCATAGCGGCTCATCAACGCCTCGAAGCCCGCCTGATCAATGAAGTCGCGCCGCACGGGGTCTTGCACATCGGTATGCCAATCCAGCTTGACGGCGTGACGAATGTGTCCTACCTCGTAGAGCAGCGGGTCTTCGTCGGCCTCGACGATGCGCACACTTGGATCATCCAGATGCGCGGCCACCCACTCCGTATCTACCAACACTTCGGGATGCGCATAGCCCTGGCTCGCGCCGCTGGGCTGTGTTTCAACACTTGTCATCTGTGTATTCCTCCGTTTGATGCTAGACGCCTGACAAACAAGGTCAATTCTCCCCCTAAGCATAACAGGCTTATAGTTGACTGTGCAAGTCAACTTAGTGGACATTCGTTATGCGCTCTCCGCCCCCACGTCAACCGCTTCGACCGCTTGGATCGCAAGCGTTGGCCCGCGCAGCCGCTCGGCAAGCCCAGTGTTGCGCTGCGCCTGGGCCGCGTTCTGCACAGCCTGCCGCAGGGCGCGTGGATCGCCGACGAGCACGCACAGCCGCCTCGCCCGCGTGATCGCCGTGTAGAGCAGGTTGCGCTGCAAAAGGAGGTAGTGCTGCATCACCAGTGGGATCACCACACAGGGATACTCGCTGCCCTGCGCACGATGGATCGTGCAGGCGTAGGCCAGCGTCAGCTCGTCAAGCTCGTGCGGCTCATAGACCACCGCCTGCGCGCCTGCCTCGTCGGGAAACTCGACCGTCACCTGCTTCGTCTCATCGTCAATCGCCGTGATGTAACCCAGGTCGCCGTTGAAGACGCCATGCGCGCCCTTGTCGTAATTATTGCGCGTCTGCATCACCTTATCGCCCACGCGCAACGTATGGTCGCCAAACACCACTGAGGCCGCCGAGGATGGCGCCAGACGCTCTTGCAGCGCGGCGTTGAGCATCGTCACGCCAGCCGCTCCGCGATACATCGGCGCAAGCGTCTGGATGTCGCGGATGGGATCGAAGCCATAGCGCGCGGGCAGGCGACGCGCCACCAGATCGGCCACCAACTTTTGCGCGGCCTCCGGCGCCTCCGCCCGCATGAAGAAGAAATCGCTGTTTGGCGCCGAACGCAACGCAGGCATTTCGCCAGCATTCACGCCGTGCGCCGTCACGATGATCGCGCTTTCGCGCGCCTGCCTGAAGAGTTCGGTCAGATGAAGCTGGGGAATCACCTCGCTGCTGAGTAGATCGGCCAGCACGCGCCCCGGCCCCACCGACGGCAACTGATCGGAGTCGCCAACCAGCAACAGATGCGCTGTGGGATGGATGGCGCGCGCCAGCCGGTAGGCCAGCAGGATGTCGAGCATCGAGACCTCGTCCACGATGACGAACTGATAGGGAAGCGGGCGATCCTCGTTGTAGGCGAACTCGTAGCTGTTCGGCTGAAACTCCAGCAGGCGATGGAGCGTGCTGGCGGGGCGGCCCGTCGCCTCAGTCATGCGCCGCGCGGCGCGCCCGGTGGGGGCCGCCAGCGCATAGGCGATGCCGCGCTCGTCGAGCATATCCAGCAGCGCGCGAATTGCGGTCGTCTTGCCGACGCCAGGGCCGCCGGTGAGCGCCATCACCTTGGATTGATACGCCAATTGCACAGCCTCGCGCTGGCGCGCTGCCAGCTTCACACCGCGTTCGCCTTCCAGCCGCGCGAAGGCGACCTCCCATGCGCGCGTGCTGACGGGCGGCAGCGGGCTTGGCGACTTCAGCAACAGACGCAGACGGCGCGCCGTGCCGTTTTCCGCGTAGAAAAAAGGCGCAAGGTAGACATGATCTTCTTCGATAAAGATTTCCCGTTCGGCGCGTAGGCTCTCAAGCGCAGGCGCCAGCGCTTCGAGAGAGCATTCCAGCAGGGCGGCGGCGCGCGTGAGCAGGTCATCGCGCAACAGGTAACAATGGCCGTCGGCGTTGGCCGCCTCCGAGAGCGTGTGCTTGACGCCGGTCATCAGGCGGGGCAGGCTGTCGCGCGGCAGGCCCAGCTTGACGGCCAGCGCGTCAGCCGTCTTGAAGCCCACGCCGTGGATGTCGCGTTCCAGCAGATAGGGATTCTCGCGAATGGTGGCGATAGAGTCTTTGCCGTACTGGCGGTATATCTTCGTGCCAAGCCCTGGTGAGACCTCGTATCCCTGCAAGAAGATCATGATCTCGCGGATGTCCTGCTGCTCGCTCCAGCCCTTGACAATGCGCTCACGCTTGTTGGCGCTGATGCCGTTGACCTCGGTCAGCCGCTCCGGCTCAAGCTCGATGATCGCCAGCGTTTGCTCGCCAAAATGCGCGACGATGCGCTCGGCCAGTTTCGGGCCGATGCCTTTGATCACGCCGGAGCCGAGGTAGCGTTTCAGCCCTTCGGGAGTCACGGGCGTATGCGGGGTGAAGCTGGCGACGCGCAGGTGGCGTCCGTGCTGCGGGTGGCTCTCCCATTCACCTGTCACTTCCAACACTTCGCCCACGTTGACGCCCGGCAGCGCGCCCACCAGCGTGACGAGGTCGCTACGAAACAGGCGTCCCGTATCATTGGGCGCGAACCGCGCAACGGTGTAGTGCGTCTCCTGGTTGCGGAAGACGATGCGTTCGATTGTGCCTGAAAGCGTGGGCACTTACCTATCCCCCTGACCCCCTTCCTATAAATGGGAAGGGGGAACAACAATAGGCATTGGTGACGACTTGATTCATGACGAAAAGCCCTGTTGGTACTGTACCATATAGAACGTAGGTTCTGCTTCATCGTCAACCAATCAGCGCCAACAGAGAGCAAACGATGATTCTTGACACATCACACTGACTATGCTACTCTTAACGGCATGTATAGATTGCCCGCCTGGATGATTCACCGGAATCGGAATCGAAAAACAAGCTACCTCGCCCC
Source organism: Pseudomonadota bacterium (assembly GCA_021324535.1). Taxonomy (GTDB): domain Bacteria; phylum Chloroflexota; class Ktedonobacteria; order Ktedonobacterales; family JADMIN01; genus JAJPIU01. The sequence goes on along the minus strand of JAJPIU010000090.1, from coordinate 16,144 downwards.
GTCAGCCTGACGCCTGGTCTGACGGGGCGAGGAGTGGCATGCTAGACCCATGTGTGGCGCGCTGAATCTCAGGCTCGGCCTTCTTGCTTTGCCCGGCCTCTGGCGCGTATATCTTCATTGTGTCCACTAATACGCCAGTATTCCTCCCCCTTTGCTTTGTGATCAAGAGCATCCCCCTCGGCGCTTGGGCTGTTCAGCTCATACCTTGTTCCCCCTGGGCGCAACTTCGTTTTCTCTGCCTGCCTGCCGATCAAAACCTACGTTCACTGGCGGCAGGCGTCGTGCCCAGGCGTCTACTCTCACCCCAAGCTGCTCACGAAAGGGGCTTCTTGCATGTCAACCACAACGCAGACGCCGCGTCCGCCTTCCTCATTCTCACCACCGAAGCCCCCGCGCTCGCTCTGGCGCAATCGCGATTATCTGCTCCTCTGGTCGGGGCAGGCGCTGTCCGACATTGGCGGCGCGGTCTCAGACCTGGCGTTTCCACTGCTCGTCCTGGCTGTCACTCATTCCCCTGCGCAGGCGGGGTTAGTGGCAGCGTCGAACGCCGTCCCTGCCATCCTTGTTGGGCTTCCCGCAGGCGTCCTCGTTGATCGCTGGGATCGTCGTCGCCTGATGCTCGCGTGCGATCTGGGTCGCGGGCTTGGCCTTGCCAGCATCGTCGTCGCATTTGCGCTCGGTGTTCTGACCATCTGGCAGCTTGCTCTCGTGGCGCTCGTACAGGGAACTTTGCAGCGCGTCTTTGATCTGGCAAAGTCTGCGGCTGTGGCGCAGGTGGTCGCCCAAGAGAACCTCTCGGCAGCCGTAGCGCAGGACGAGCTTGTCGAGGGAACCACATCGCTGGTTGGCCCATCCCTTTCCGGCGGACTCTTTGCCCTGAACATCATCCTTCCCTTTCTCATTGATACGCTGTCGTATGGCGTCTCGCTGATCACACTGGCGCTCATTCGCACGCCTTTTCAGCGAAAGCGTGAGCGATCAGAGCCGCGTAGGAGCATCTGGCGGGAGACCGCAGAAGGTGTGCGCTGGGTCTGGCGTCAGCCGTTCATCCTGACGATGACGATGATGATGGGCGCGGGCGCGTTTGTCATGCCGGGCGCCACCCTCACGGTGATTGTGCTGGCCGAGCGGCAGGGTGTGTCAGCCCTCGGCATAGGGCTGATCTTCGCAACCTTTGGGGTCGGCGCCATACTGGGTTCTTTGCTCGTTAGTCGCCTGAAACGCTGGCTGCCTGTGGGACGCTCCATTCTCATCGCACGCTGGTTCTTCGTGATCAGTTGGCCGCTCTATGCTCTGGCGCCGCTGCCGGGGGTGTTGGCTGCCATCGAGTTCGGCAATGGGATCGTAGAGCCAATTGAAGATGTCGCCTATTTCAGCCGACGGCTGGAACTTATCCCCGAAGAACTACGGGGCCGCGTGCTCAGCGTTTGTCGTCTCGTGCCAGGCGTGGCGCGTCCACTTAGCCTGGCGATGACCGGCGTGGTGTTGCAGTCCTGGGGTGTACTATCCACCGTCTGGCTGCAATGGGCGTGCCTGTTTGTTGCGACAGGGATAGTCACGGCGCTCCCCTCGGTGCGCAATGAACACTGACATTCGCGGGGGGTAGTGGTACTTTACTCTGTCTCCAGCCCGCGCAGGCGGGCTTTGTGGCGCAGCCCGTAGGCGTGGGTTCACCCGCCTGCCCCCGCGCGCCCGCCGCGCGCCCGCTCCCTCACGCCACCATCCACAATCCATGTGATATACTGCCAATTGCTGCGTCTGCGCTCCCTGGTTATGCGGAACGACAAAGCATGGTCGGCGAGCCGCATGCGCTGGCATGCGTGTATAGTTTACCAGGCCAACAAGCAGGAGGAGGTTCGTCCAAGATGGACGAGCAAGAAGCCAGAATCGAGAAGCTCAAGGCGCTCCGTGAGAGCGGCATTGAGCCATACCCCACACAGAGCGCCCGCAGCCACATGGCCGCCGAGGCGCTCGCCGAGTACGACGCGCTGCAAGGACAGACCATCACGCTCGCGGGACGACTGATGTCACGCCGCGAGCAGGGAAAATCCGTCTTTGCGCATATTGAAGATGGCTCCGGGCGCATCCAGGTCTACTTCAAGCGCGACGACGTGGGCGATGAGGCGTTCAAGCGACTCAAACTGCTTGACCTGGGCGACATTCTCGAGGCGAGCGGAGAACTGTTCACTACGCACTCCGGCGAAAAGACACTGCGCGTCAGCACGTATCGGCTGCTCGCGAAGGCGCTGCTGCCGTTGCCCGCGAAGGGCGCGGGCGGCGATCTCAAGCTGTTTGATCCCGAAGTGCGGCATCGCAAGCGCCACCTCGACCTGATCGCCAACCGCGAGACGGAGATGGCGATCTTCGTCACACGGGCGCGCGCCATCTCGGCCATGCGCTCCTTCTTGGAATCGCGCGGCTTTATCGAGGTGGAGACGCCAATTCTCCAGCCGCTCTATGGTGGCGCTACCGCGCGCCCGTTTGTCACCCATCATAACGCGCTGGATCGCGACCTCTACCTGCGTATCGCGCCGGAACTCTACCTTAAGCGGCTGATCGTCGGTGGCTTCGAGCGCGTCTATGAGATCGCGCGCAACTTCCGCAACGAAGGGATTGACCATAGCCACAACCCAGAGTTCACGATGATGGAGTGCTATCAAGCCTACGCCGACTATGAGGACATCATGCGGCTGGTCGAGGAGATGCACGCCCACATCGTGCGCGAAACCCTGGGAACAACCGTCGTCACTTATCAGGGCGCGCGGCTTGACCTTGCGCCGCCGTGGGGCCGCAAGACGCTGCGCGAGGCCATCGCTGAGTACACGGATATTGACTACGAGCAGTATCCCGACCGCGAATCGCTGGCCGAAGCCATGCGCAAGCGCGACTATCCGGTCGATCCCCGGCTAGGGCGTGGCCGCCTGATTGACGAACTGAAAGACGCGGTGATCAAGGGGCCAAACGCGAAGCTGAAAGGGCCAGTCTTTCTCTACGACTACCCGCTCGATCTCTCGCCGCTGGCGAAGATCAAGCCGGGGACGACCGACACGGTGGAACGCTTCCAGGCGTTCGTTGGGGGGCTGGAGCTTGGCAACGCTTTCACCGAGCTGAACGATCCGCTGGATCAACGCGCTCGCTTCGAGGATCAGGCGCGCCAGCGCGCGCGCGGAGACGACGAGGCCCAGGCGCTCGACGAAGACTTCATCGAGGCGCTAGAGACCGGCATGCCACCAACCGGTGGCTGGGGCGGCGGCATAGACCGCCTGGTGATGTTGCTCACCGATCAGGAGAGCATCCGTGAGGTGATCCTCTTCCCGACGATGCGCGAGGCTACGCGCGAGCAAAAGCAGGAATAGCGGGAAAACAACGGGGCCACTCAGTATGCAAGCCGCTTGAACGCTTGACACTGGGCGGCGTCTTGTCTATACTCTATCGGGAACACTATCAAAATGCGCCAACTATGCCCTGGCTGCGCGCCTATCACAGATGAGCAAGCAACCAGCGTATCTTTTGAGTGTAAGCAACGTGAGCGACAAGCAGAAAGGGGAGCAGAAGTTCTATGGATCTAAGCGTCGAAGGTAAGTCGGAGCGCATCCCTCCCGGCTCCCATATTCTCCAGCTCTATAACAAAGTCAACGAGATTTGCGGAGTCACGGCGCGCCTGCTCGAAGCCGGCCTTGTCGGCGACGAAAAATGTCTGTTCGCCGGTTCACCGGCTGTCGTCCGCGAGATGGAAGACGCGCTGAAGAAGTCGGGCGTGGATGTGGCGGAAAAAGTCGCCAGCGGCCAGTTGATCTTTATTTCAGACCGTGAGAGCCTGCTGGTGGGAAAACGCTTCGATCCCTATCACCTCCTTTCCACCCACCAGACATTCATTGCCCAGGCGTTGCGCGAAGGGTGGAAAGCGGTTCGCATCTCGATGGATATGACCTGGCTCACCAACGAGATCGCTTCCCCTGAGCAAATCCTCAAGTACGAAGCAGCCTCCGACGCGGTATTTACCTTCCAGAATGCGCCAATCATCGCCCTCATGCACTATGATTATTCCAAGCTCCCTGGCGCGCTGGTGGTTGAGATGCTCAAGCTACACCCCATCGCTGTCGTCGGCAAGTTTATCAAGCGCAATCCCTATTACCTGAACTCCGAGCAGTATTTGCTCAAGATTCTGCGTGTCAACCGTGAGAAAAACCGCGTCGCCGCCGTCTGACGTTCGCCGAGCGTATCAACGAATCGAGTGGAACCGGAGGGTTTGCGTTTTATTGGCAGCGTCTGAGGTGTAGTCGAGTCGAGCATGAGCAGAGTACGAGTCGTAAGCGCGTTTTCCGCAGGCGGGGTTGTCTTTCGCCAAACGCTGATCAACAATCCTGCTACGGAGCAGAGCGCCAGGGCGGCTATCGAGGTTGCGCTGGTAGGCTACCCGCGTGAGAATATCTGGACGCTCCCCAAGGGGACGCCAGGGCCGGGAGAAACACCGGAAGAAACGGCGCTCCGTGAGGTGCGCGAGGAAACCGGCCTGATGACGCATATTCTCGATGCGCTGGGCAGCATTCATTACTGGTTCTCGCGTCGAGGTGTGCGCTATAGGAAAGAGGTCGCGTATTATCTCATGACGCCTATCGGCGGCGACCTCACCTTACATGATCACGAATACGACGAGGCGCGTTGGTTTTCCGTGGATGAAGCCACCCGCCGCCTGGGCCATGAGAATGAGATCGCGATGGTACGCCGCGCCGAATCGCTGATCAACCAACTGGAAGGATACTCCCATGCCGCACTCCAACCTTCCAGAGCCAGCACAGAATCCCCCTGCTGACGATCAAGATAGCGGCGACGAGTTCGAGATCAGCGCCCTACCTACGCATGCGGCGCCTTCTCATGCCTACGGAAGCAAGAGCGCGCAGCAAAAGCCATCTGGCAGGCGCTATGTCCTGAGTGCGCGTGGCTGGCGTGGCTTGGTGGCTATTACGACGCTTCTGGTTGCGTTTGCCATCATCTTCAATATGGCCTACCACGCCAACCAGCCGCCAGGTGAGTCCACAACAACCGGATCGTTTTCGATCCAGCTCGGTGGCGGAGGATTCAACAGCATTCCCACCGAGACAATCTATCAGCAGACAGGCGCGCCTTCACCTACAGCGCCGTCATCCCCTGTGGCGCTCAATCCGCCACCTGCGACATGCCCGTCCCCACTGGCGACCCCTGCCGCTCAGCCGCCACTCAGCGGGACAATAGGCGCAGACGCGGTGTGGGTGGGCAGTTTTACCGGCGCGCACGCGACGATGAACATCACCCAGAAGCCTTTCGCGGGACTCACACGCTATGGCTGGCCAGTGCTGATCACCGTGCTGGTACGCAGCGACTTCGATCACCCCGTCACCATCTCCGGCGCCGACCTCAGCACAGGGCATACGCTCTGGTGGAGCTTTCCGCCTACCGACGAAGCGCCCGGTATCACACCTTCCACCAGCAATACGTTTACGCCGCAACACCCCGCTCCAGGCGCCCCCGTCTTCTGGTTTACCTCCTACGGGACGCTCTTTCTGCCTGGAGCAGGGTGCTATAGCTTGCAAGCAAGGTGGCCACACGGTGGCTGGAAGTTTGTCTTTGCGGCTGGCTCATAAGGCCAGAGGCGGCCAAACCGTTGTTGAGCCGCTCAGGCGCAGCGGCGCGCGCCGCTTCAGCCATCAGCTACCGGCTCACTGCTATCGGCTCGACGCCACCGCCAGATCGCCCACCAAATCCTGGATTTCGCGGAGACGGCGTTCCGCCAGCTCCACGTTTTCGAGCGCCTGCGCCAGGATGCGCTCTTCAAGCGTCGGGAAGGTTTCTTCGATAGCCGGATCGAAGCGGTTGTCGAGCAGTTCAATCGCGCGGGCGATCCGTTCGTCGTTCAGCACGCTGTTCAACACGCTGTTCACCTTAACCTGTTCTGTGGTGTACATCTTCGGTTGCAACCCATGATACTCTACGCAAGAGTATACCGCTTGGGCGGAAACGTCCGCAAGAAGGGCGCCGCAGTCAGAGCATTTGTGGCCGATGAGCCGCTGCTCTTCCGCATATCCAAAGCCCTCCCAGCTTGATCGTCTACTCACCTATACGACGTATACCGCGCGCTTTTCTCAACATCATTTAACCGTTTGTCTGTTCTCCCCATCTGTTGTTCTTTCTTCCCACATCAGATAAGGAATATTGGCCAATTTGTTGTTTGCTTTCTGTATATCGTGTACGCGACAGGGCTACAGAGGTTGCTAGAGGTTGTTGCGGATGAGAAAAGTCTCATCGGCCTGATGAATACGTTTGCCCGTTGATGAGTTGCTGCGCCGCCCATGTCTCATGTGGTGAGGCCATCGGCAGCGAGGGTGCAAACTGCTGCGCGGCTGCGTTCACCGCCATCATCACCCCACAGCGAAAGAAAAAGATCGCCGGGCCATCAGACGCCTCCGCGAGATTCGCCCTTCCCTGAACCTGCTGGCTACTGATTGACATGGTATAGGCGCAACCCAGCGCGTCGCCCACACCGTACTGCTGGAACGCCACCGCGCCTCCACTGGGCAAATCCTGCGTCGCCAGTTCATCGCCCATGCCACAAAGCTGCTCCGTCGCCCCCATCGCGTCATACTGACTGATGGAGACCCGCCAACCGTTGGCCCAACTGACATCCAAAGGCATCAGGAAAGAACCATCCCCTCCTACCTGCGGCGGAAACGGCGAGCCCTGGCTGGCCGACCCTTTTCTATCGAGCGGTGTATAGATATAGTTGATAATCATCCATGCTTCCACAGGATTCGGCCAGGCGTCGCAGAAAATCTTACATGGGAAGCGGTCATTGACAGCCTGCCGATAACCGGAACGCTGAAGCGCAAAGCTGAGCGTCGCCTTCATCGGAGCCGTTGCCGTCTTCACGTTCCCCTGAGCATCAAGATAGTGATCGCCGACTTGTAGCGTGACCGATGAGAAAAACGTTCCCCCGAAGCCCTTTGCTGCAAGTGTAGCCAGCGCGCCCTCCGTCGCCTGAACCAGCGCATTGAACTGGTTGGATGGAAGACGCGAGACCAGATCACCCAGGTTGACAACGCGCCCCAGATCCGGCGAGGAGATGGGATCGTTCACGCTGAGATCATTAAGCAGCGGGCAGGTATCCGTTCGCGCAGGCGGCGCGCTGATCACACAATGCAACGGGGGATAGGGCGGCGCGCTAAAGTCTATCCGACTTGTCCCCCGCTGAAGAGTGATCGGTACCACTGCGGAAAACAGCGATTGCATATCAACACGTTGCCCATTCACCAGCAATGTTCCCCAACTGGCGCCGTACTCGAAATACACCGATCTGTCGGCGACGGTGAGCGGGACAGGCGGCAGGGTGGTCGCCTGTTGATACGCAGAAAACAGAACATCCCCAGCAATCGCCACGATAAGCAGCAGCGCCACCCCCGCGCCAAGCGGACGACGCCATGTCAGCAACCAACGCCCGATCCGTGCCAGCATAGACGGCTCCTGTTTAGACGCCTGATCTGATCGCTCAGGACGCAGGCTGCTGAACTCAAGCTCACCGCTGTCATGCAGATCATCTTCAGGGGTAGCCGGTGTCAAGAGGTTGTCCTGCGCATTCTGCCCATCCCGCATCAGTCGTCACCTCTTCCCAGCATTTGCGGCGTAGCGGCGCGCCTTCGCCTCGGCCCACTCGCTATAGCCCCCTTCATAGCTTTGCACAGTTCCACCGCTCACTTCAAGGATACGATCCGCGATGCGATCCAGGAAGTAGCGGTCGTGCGAGACGACGATCAGCGTGCCGTCGTAGCGTTCGAGCGCCGCCTCGAGCGCCTCTGCGGAGTCAATATCGAGGTGGTTGGTTGGCTCATCAAGCGCCAGGCAGTTCGCGCCGCCAAGCATCAGCAACAAGAGCTGCAATCGGCTTCGCTCGCCGCCGCTCAGCGTGCGCGCGGGCTGGCGCGCCTGCTCATAGGTAAACAGGAAGCGCCCCAGTTGCGCCATCGCCTGGTTCTCATACGACGGCTTGATCTCGCGCACAAGGTCTATCGGCGTTTTGTCCAGGTCGAGCGTCTCGTGGCCCTGGGCAAAGTAGCCAAGCGTGACGCTGGGGCCAATCCAGCGGACACCATCGGGCAACGCGATCTCGCCGGTCAGCGCCTTCAGCAGCGCGCTCTTGCCAGCGCCGTTCGGCCCGACGATGCCCACCCGCTCGCCTCGCAGAATCAATGTCTCCACATCAGGGAGGACGGTCTGCTCACCGAAGCCGATACGCGCATGACATAGTTCAAGAATTTTCTGGCCGCTGCGGCTGGCGCTACGCAATTGCAGGCCCATCGCGCGGCGCTGCAAGACGGGCCGTTCCACCTTCTCCATGCGGTCAATCTGGCGCTGTTTGTTGCGCGCCTGTTTGATATGCCGCTCGTTGACGACGATGCTTGCCCAGAGCTTGAACCGCTTGATGGCCTCTTCCAGCCGGGCGATCTCTTTTTGTTGCGCGGCGTAAAGTTGCGCCTGGCGCTGCAAGGCCAGCTCGCGCGCAAGGGTATACGCCGAGTAGTTCCCCGGCCACAGGCGGATTTTGCCATTTTCCAGTTCAGCGATCTCGCTGACCGTCTCATCGAGCAGGTAGCGGTCGTGCGAAACAATCACTACCGCGCCAGCAAATTCGCGTATGAAGGCTTCGAGTTGGGCGCGGTGCGGCAGGTCGAGATGCGTTTCTGGCTCGTCGAGCAGCAACACGTCGGGCCGTTGAGCAATGCAGACGGCCAGCGCCGCCAGTTTGCGCTGGCCGCCGCTGAGCGAGGCGGTCGGCGCCTCCACCGCGTCGTCATCCAGCCCAAGCGCGCGCAGATGGCTCCGCGCCTCGCCCTCGAACCCAGGGCCACCAAGCTCCTCGAATCGCCGTAGCAGGTGTTCCTGACGTTCGAGCACACGCTCCATCCGGCGCAGGTCAGCGATGGTAGCGGGATCGGCAAGCGCCGCCTCGCATCCGGCCAGGTCTGCCTCGATGGCTGCAAGATCTGGCCGCGCCTCTAGCGCCAGGCGCAGCGGCGAGCGTTCGTCGCCTTCGATATGCTGCGGCAGATAGGCGCAGCGCAGGCCGCGTGTGCGTGTCACCTCGCCAGTGGTCGCATCGTCTATCCCTGCGAGCAGCCGCAGCAGGGTAGACTTTCCGGCGCCGTTGGGGCCAACCAGCCCAATGCGCGCATCCTCCTGAACGGTCATATCGAGGTCGGCAAAGATACGCCGCCCGCCAAACGATTTGCCGACGGCGTGGGCGTTGATCACAATCATAGGTCTTCGTATTCCCTCGTTGCGTAGACTGGCGACGCAAGCAGGCGGGCGATGGAGCGACAGGCAGAGGGCAAGGCGGCCAACCAGGGGAGTTGCGACAGGCGTGGGATGATACGTAAGAAGCAGCCAGATTTCCGGAGCGGCAGGCAGCCCACACCACAGCGCATACAGCGCGGCGACCGCAGGGCCTCTGGCTGGCCCGCAGTCGCCGCTGCTTTCGTCTCGGTTGGGTAGTTATCAGCGTCCGGCGCTGATGGAGAACCACATAAGCAAGCAAACTGCAAAGGGCGCAGTGAGGCGCGGTCGCGCCGCCACATCGCTGCCCTTCAGCGCGCGTGAGCCATACCAGTAGCCTGCCGCTTGCATCGCTTCATCGCTCTCCATGGTGTTAGGGATGGTTGTTTGATGGGAAAGCGCGCAGTGACGCCTACGCCCATCGGGAAACACTATAGCATAGCGTGTAGGTGTTTGTCCAGGCGTCTATAGGAGTTCCGGCAAAAGGCGTTGCTCCGCTTCGAGGTGGCCCATCCAGCTATGCAGCACTTTAAGTTGCGCGTCGTGATCGTCGAGGCGCTCCTCATGCGCCAGCCACTGTTTGATCGGCTCGGCTTTGGGCGAGGGAACCGATTGGATGATACGCAACATGGTCTCGGTGTCGGTGTCGGTCAAGCGTTGTTTGCCATCAGGCGCCTGCATTTTCAACCTTACGAAAAAGTCGTAAGGTTGGGTTGCTCCCTCTTCTACGAGTTTTCGTGTCACGCGGGGCTTGCTGGGAGCGCCCGTCGTCGGTTGGCATACACTGCCACCTTTCTGTGGTGAAAGGCGCTGTGAGGCAGTGGGAGGGGTGTTTGTGGGAATGAACGGTTAGGAAGGTAGCGATAGCCCTTGCCGCCGTGGTATGTTCCCTATAGCTCTCGCGCTGTGTCCGCAGCGCCGTGGGGTTAGGTGGGCGTATCTGTTGGTAGCGGATACGCCCATCGCACATATTTTGATGTGTAGAGTATACCATGCTCGACAATAGAATGGAAGACGTTCCAGTAAAGAGGCGAGGGAGCGATACCATGGCGGAACGTACCGGGCAGACAACGCGCGTGGGCATCGGCTACGACGTGCATGGCTTCGCCGCGCCGGATGCCGGGCGTCCGCTGATGCTGGGCGGCGTGGCTATCCCGCATGATCGTGGGCTGGCGGGCCACTCGGACGCTGACGTGTTGCTCCACGCGCTGGTGGATGCGCTGCTGGGCGCGGCGGCGCTTGGCGACATAGGGATGCACTTCCCATCGAGCGATCCGCGCTGGCATGACGCGCCAAGCCATGCCTTCCTGGCGCACGCGCTTGGGCTACTGCGTGAGCAGGGGTGGGAAGTGGGCAATGTGGATGCGACGGTGGTCGCCGAGCAGCCGCGCCTTTCGCCGCATATTCCTGCCATCTGCGCATGGCTGGCCGAGGCAATGGGAGTCGCGTTGGGTCAAGTTAGCGTCAAATCAAAAACTACTGACGGGTTGGGCTTCACCGGGCGTAGCGAGGGCATCGCGTGCTATGTCGTCGCGTTGATCGAGCGAATTTAACATATAGCCGGATAGACAAATGTCCCCCTGCCCTCTGTAGGCAGGGGGTATGTCAACATAGACATACATTGCAGGTAGCTTAGTCGCAGTCGCCGTTTGCGCTGAGCCAGCGTGTGCCATACTCGCGCATCGCCTCGATCAGAGAGGCCAATGCCTGACCCTTCTCAGTGAGCGAATACTCTACCTTTGGCGGCACCTCAGCATAGGTGCGGCGGCTGAGCATGCCTTCGCGTTCGAGCGCGGTCAACCGCTCGGACAGCGTCTTGGGGCTGATGCCTTCAAGAGAACGTTCGAGTTCGCTAAATCGCTTCGTGCCGTAGGTCAGATCGCGAATAATCAGCAGTGTCCATTTGCCGCTGATAATCTCTGCTGTGCGGGCAACGGGGCAAACAATACGCTCGATGGGGAGAGAACGCCGGGGCGCAGCCAATGTGTCGCGCTCCTCGGCAGCTTCCGGGACGATAGTAACACTCTGATGTGACATAGAAACGGCTCCTACCGCGCGCTGACTATACGGCGGGTAGCGCAGGGCTTGAAACAAATTCACATACTATCCAAACTATAGCATGAATTGCCGCTTTGGTAAAGGGCTGGCGGGGTCGCGTTATGTGATCAGCGTCACAATTCCTCTCGGCTGCACACCAACCAGCGCCTTGCGCTGGGCTAAGAGACGGTGTACTATGTGCTCTGTATGTGAGCGCCTCGTTCTGTGGGGGGAGGCGCCCTATGGACGATCCCCAACAGGTACGCCATTCTGGCCATCACTCTATATCATGCGGGAGATTGGCCCATATACATACCCTGCGGTGAGCGTGCGTGTGCATGATCTACACAGTGGCGAGATCGCCTGGTGGGGAGAGAACGGTAACAGCCCTCAAAAGCCAATACTCATGATGGATCCGGCGGTAGATCAGCCAGCGGCCAAGAGCTGGGTAAGCTATCTCACCCTGCTCTACATCACGCATGCTGGATGCTACGAGATGGATGTGACGTGGCGGGGCGATGGATGGCGTCTCATCTTCGCCGTCGGCCAGGAATCACAAGGCCCAGAAAAAGCTCATCCCGCCAGCGCAGGCGCCGGAACCGCAGGCAGCGCCTCGACCGCGCCAGCGCCGAGAATCGTTTCGAGCTGGCTCTGTAGCTCAGGGCAGAAGCGCACGCCGGGGCGGCCCGCAGGCAGCGTGAGCCGCGCCTGCCAGCGCCCGTTACGCACATAGAGTTCGAAGCGGTCGTCGCCGGGGAAATCGTTTAGTATGGTGATCACATCATGCACGCGGGCGATGTCTACCACCGCGTTCCTGCCGCGTTGCAGGGTAATCCGCACGAGATACTCGCGCCGATTGACCTCCTCCTCGCTGGCGACAAACGCCTCCACTGATTCGCAGACGAGTTGCGGCTCCTCGTCGCGCAGCTTGACCGTGCCCGTCACCAGCAGCACGGCGTCCTCACGCCAGTGATCCGCGCTCGCCTCATACGCGCGTGGGAAGACGACGACCTCTATCGATCCCAGCAGGTCTTCGAGCTGTACCGCCAGCATGGTGTCGCCGTGCTTCGTCATGATGCGCCGCACCTCGGTGACACGCCCACCAAGCGTTACCTTCTGGCCGGCCCATTCCTCGTTGAGATGCACGGTATAGGTGGTCACGCGCTTCTTCAGGATGTTCGCAATGTGCGCCAGCGGATGCGCGGATAGATAGAGGTTGAGCAGTTCCTTCTCCCAGGCGAGCAACTGCTGCTTGGGGTGGTCGGGCACGGTCGGTAGCGTAAAGCCGATGTGTTCAGCCTCGCCAGCGCCAAAGGAGTCGAACAGGCTGACCTGGCCGCTCTCACGCATCTTGCGCTGCTGCTGGCCAAACGCCATTGCGCGATCCAGCCCAGCGAGAAGCTGGCTGCGAGTGCCGCCACCAAGGCCATCGCAGGCGCCCGCTTTGATCAGACACTCCACAGCGCCACGAGTCAGATTTTTGCCATCGGTGCGGGCGAAGAGATCGGCCAGCGAGGTGAACGGGCCATCCTTCCGGCGCGCCTCCAACAACTCTTCGATGGGCCGCGCGCCAACGTTCTTGATGGCGACCAACCCAAAGCGCACGCCCCAACGCGGCGTATCGGGCGCCTCCGGGTCGGGCGCGAGTCGTTCGACGGTGAAGCCGCTCTCGCTCCGGTTGATGTGCGGTGGCAGCACCTCCACGCCCATCCGGCGACATTCTTCGATAGCGCCCACCACCTTCTTGGCGTCGCTTGCCTCGGTGGTGAGGGTAGCCGCCATGAACTCCGCCGTGTAGTTCGCCTTCAGGTAGGCTGTCTGGTAGGCGACGAACGCATAAGCGGCGGCGTGGCTCTTGTTAAATCCGTAGCCTGCAAAGGGTTCGATAAAGGCGAAGATTTCCTCTGCCACCTTTGGACTGATGCCATTCTTCTCGCAGCCCTTGATGAACTTATCGCGGTACTTGATCAGCTCCTCGCGAATCTTCTTCGACATCGCCTTGCGGAACTTGTCCACCTCGCCCCAGGTAAAGCCCGCCAGTTGCAGCGCGATCAACAACACCTGGTCTTGATACACGATCACGCCGTAGGACTCGTTCAAGACGGGTTCCAGACGCGGATCGAGATACCGAATCTCGGCCTCGCCATGCTTGGCCTTGATGAACTGCGGGATCGAATCCATTGGGCCAGGACGATAGAGCGCAACCATCGCCATCAGGTCTTCGATGCAGGTGGGTTTGAGTTCGCGGATGTACGTCCGCATGGCGCCCGATTCAAGCTGGAAGACGCCCGTCGTCTCGCCCTGGCTCAGTAGCTCGTAGGTCTTTTGGTCTGTGGTGTCCAGGCGATCCAGGTCAATGTCAATGCCTCGTGTCTCCTGGATGAAGCGGCGGCAGTTCATCAGGATGGTCAGGTTCGAGAGGCCCAAGAAGTCGAACTTGATCAGGCCCATCTCTTCGAGATGGCCCTGCTCGTATTGCGAGACCAGCCAGGTGTTACTTGGGTCTTTGTAGTCGCGCAGTTGCAGCGGCACCGTCTGATCCAGCGGATCGCGCGAGATGACCACCCCGGCGGCGTGGATACCCGTGCTACGGACGGCCCCCTCAAGCGTCAGCGCCATATCTATCAACTGGCGAATCTGCGCGCTCTGCTCATATTTCTGCTTCAGCTCGCGCACGCCTTCCAAAGCGCCTTTGAGCGAGACGTTCGGGCCAGAAGGGATGAGCCGCGCCACGCCATCGGCCTCGATTTGCATGCCCATCACGCGGCCAACGTCGCGCACAGCGGCCTTGGCCGCCATCGTATTGAAGGTGACGATCTGCCCGACATGATCCCAGCCGTACTTTTCCGCGACGTAGCGGATCACTTCCTCACGGCGATCGTCAGGGAAGTCCATGTCAATATCGGGCATGCTCATACGTTCGGGGTTGAGGAACCGCTCGAAGATCAACCCATAACGCAGCGGATCTACGTTGGTGATGCCCAGTACATAAGAGATGAGGCTGCCAGCAGCCGAGCCACGCGCCACGCAGCGCATACCATGGCTGCGCGCGTAGTTCACATAGTCCCACACGATCAGAAAGTACGAGACCAGCCCCTTGGAGCGGATGATCTCAAACTCGTAGTCGAGCCGCCGCTGCACGGCCTCGCTCATCTCGCCAAACCGCTCTTTCACGCCTTCCAGGCAGCGCGTGTAGAGATACTCCTCCTGGGAACGGAACTCCGGCGGGATGGGGAAATGCGGCAGCAGGCTATCGCTCTGGGGAATCTCCACCTCGCACTGCTCGGCGATACGCATCGTGTTGAGCAGCGCCTCAGGCAGTTCAGAGAAGAGGCGCGCCATCTCATCGGGTGTTTTGAGATAATACTGCTGGCTGTCGAACTTCATGCGCTTGGGGTCATCGAGCGTCTTGCCTGTCTGGATGCAGAGCAACACGTCCTGTGCGGTGGCGTCGGCGGCGGTGACGTAGTGCAGGTCGTTGGTAGCCACCAGCGGCGCGTCCATCTCGCGGCTGAGGTCGTAAAGCATCTGATTGAGCTTGGCCTGGGGCGAGTCCGGCGCCTCGTGATCTTGAATCTCCAGATAGAAATGTTCAGGCCCAAAGACATCCTGATACCAGCGCACGGCAGACCGTGCGCCATTGAGGTCGTCGCGAAGCAAGAGTTCGGGAATCTCGCCGGAAAGACAGCTCGATGTGGCGATCAATCCTTCGGCGTGTTCGGCGAGCATGCGCTTATCCATACGTGGCCGCGCCTGATAGCCGCGTGTGTGCGCGAGCGTGGTCAGTTTAAGGAGGTTGTGGTAGCCGGTCTGGTTGCGTGCCAGGAGCACCTGATGGTTGTATTCGTAGCGCCCGGTCTTCTCTTCGAGAGAGGGCACTGTATAGCCCTCCACACCAATTATTGGCTTGACGCCCGCCGCCTTGCACGCTTTGTAAAACTCGACGATGCCATACATGGCGCCGTGGTCGGTCAGCGCGAGGGCATTCATGCCGCCCGCCTGCGCCGCCGCGACCAGCCGCTTGATGCGCGACTGCCCATCGAGCAGGCTATATTCCGAGTGGACGTGCAAATGCGTAAAGTCGGCCACGATGTCTCTCCCCTGGGCGTGTGTGGTGTTCGTCGGGTGTGGTACGTTGTGTGGTAGGGTGCGCGTTCGGTTGTTACTTCCCATTATACAAACGAGCTACGGGCGGCTAGGACTTCTTGCTAGCCGCTCTAGACAATTATGGGCATAGGTTTGTGTTTAGCATCAGCCCATGATACCCGCTTGACATGAAGAGTAGTGATGAGTAAAGTAATGGCATAAACAACGCATTAGCCAGCAATAGATAAATTTGCAAGGGGCCAGAACGTGAATGCACGAGATGCAGCAGAGTATGTATTAGCACAGGTAGGAGAGCCACTAAGCTATCATGATAGTACCCGTCACATTCTGGACGCCGACTTGTGGGAAACCAACGGCCAAACGCCAGAGGCAACGATCAATGCCCAGCTTTCGATGGACATTGTGACGCTACGCTCCGCATCACGATTCCAGCGTACTGCAAGAGGCATTTTCGCTTTGCGTCGCTGGGGACTTCCAGAATATGTGGGTACACCACAGAGAAGTGGGATGAGGGATAGCAATGTAGCAGCCACTGAGCATGACAAGACATTACCCTCAATGGCACAGGCGCCACAGATATCCAGCGCTCCTCTAAGTGGTGCATCCGGCAAGTTCACGCCACTGACGGTTTGAGGGCGATGCCTGGTTGGCGTCGTGGCTGGTGGCGGCGGCGGCGTCCCCAGACGAACGGGTGCTTGTG